>NZ_JAPWGV010000024.1:0-99669 GCF_027213915.1 Sulfitobacter sp. G21635-S1 | reverse complement strand
GCGAACATCCGGGAGGGCAGAGGCAAAATCCGCCGCGCCCCGCAGGGGTTTCGCCAAAATTGCCCATTTCTGCGTTACAGCGTCCCGCCTTTACTATAAGGCAAATCACTTCGCCAATGTCCCGAGAGCGCGTAGCGCGGCAGGGTATTGGCGCTTCAATTTCAAGGCGGGGCGCGCAAAGAGAGCTTGAAATAGCTGGCTATTCCTGCGCTCTCTTGCCTGGAACTGAGCAATTTTGGACTGAAACGGGTGGGCGACAATGCATGTCAACACGACCTAGTTCCCGGAAGGACCCATTGAAGGAGAGCGATCATGAAAACTGCAAAAGACTACCTGGACGAAGCCAATGAAACCGTGCCGAAGATGGCGGTGGCCGATGCGATTGCCAGACATGCGGCGGGGGGCGGTGTCTTTGTCGATGTGCGCGACAGCGCCGACATTGCCAAAAGCGGTACGATCAAGGGCGCGCATCGCATTCCGCGCGGCATGATCGAATTTCGTGCCGATCCCGCGATGGAACAATTCTACAATCCGGCGCTGAAGCAGGATGGCGAAATCTATCTGATCTGCGGGGCGGGCGGCCAGGCGGCACTGGCGGGAAAGACCCTGCAGAACATGGGCTATACCAATGTGACGAACATCGGCGGCTTCCCCGGCTGGAAAGAGGCGGGCGGCCCCACCGAAGAAGGCTGACAAACGGTCCTGCGGCAGGCGGCCCTGCCAGGGATCACGCTGCCCGCCGCCGCTTGCGCGGCCTGTCGGCAACAGAACGGAACGGCCCCGCCCAGGGCCTTTCCGCCTGACCTGCCTGACGCTAAACAGGGGCAGTCGCAGGACAGGGATGCCGCATATGACCAACAGTTCATCCGCCATCAGGGGCCCCGGTGGCCAGCTGATGGGCGAAAGCCGCCCTGTCATCCTGCTGGGCCGCGGCGGTGGCGGCACCCGGCTTTTGTCGGAATTTGTCCAGGGGCAGGGCGTTTTCCTCGGCTCGGAAATCAACAAGAGCTTTGATTCCGTGGAATGGGTCAAGACGATCTATGCCATCGCGATCGAAGTGATGTCGGGCGAGGTGCCGCCCGATGCCGCGCGGCGGGCTGGCTATATCACGCAACTGCATGAAACGGCGGCTGAGGTGCTGGCGCGCGCGGGGCAGGTGGAAAGCGGATACTGGGGGTGGAAACTGCCCGAAACCACGCTGATCTGCGATCTGGCCAGGGCGGCCTTTCCCCATGCGCAATGCCTGCATCTGGTGCGCCATCCGGTGCGCGCCAGCCTGCGGCGCACCCATATGACCTCGCGCATGAACAATCCGATGGGAAGGGCGGCCCTGCCTGCGGCCTATGTCCATGCCGGGCGCGACCCCGCGCTGATCGAAACGGACAGCACCCATATCCACAATGCCTTCAGCTGGTTGCATCAGGCCGATCTGATGGCGCGCACATTCGATGGTGATCCCGAGCTGCATGTGGTCCGTTTCGAAGATACGCTTGATCATCCCGACACGACCGCTGCCGCCCTCTCCGGGTTCCTCTACCGTGCGGCACCCGCCGCTGCGCCGCCGCTTGCGGTGGATGCCGGGCGTGCCGGCGTGATCGAGATGGATGCGGATGCCGCACGCCGGGTCTGGGACATCTGCGGCGCGCGGGCCGCGACCTTTGGCTATACGCTGGCAGAAGTCCTGGACTGATCAAATCCAACCTCGCGGCTTGAAGCGCGGCGCGGAGAGTGGAACAGTGGCCGCAGATATTTCCGAGGGAGGAATTTACCATGAAACTGACACCTGTTCTGGCCAGCCTCGCGCTGGTTGTGACCGCAGGCCTTGCCACGGCGCAGGAGCGTGTGACCTATAAATCCGCAAAGACCGGATCGTCCTATTATCAGATGGGCGTGCAGATCGCCGAGGCGATGAAGGAAGGCACCGATGGCGGCGTGATCGTGACCGTCGAGGAAAGCCAGGGTTCGGTCCAGAACGTCATGGAAGTACGGGCGCGGGGCGGCGATTATGTCTTTACCACGCCGCCTGCGCTGGTCGGGCTTGCCCAGCAGGGCAAGGCGATGTTCGAGGGCAAGGGCGATCCCGCCTTTGACGAGATCCGCGCGCTCTTCCCGATCCCCTCGCTGACCATGCATTTCGTGATGTCGGACGCCAGCGGCGTCACCGATTTTGCCGGGATGGAGGGCAAGACCATCCTGCTGGGCAAGGGCTCTTTCGGTGCGACCGAAGGCGAGAAATATCTCGGACTCTTTGGTCTGGAAGGCAAGGTGAACCTGGCCGATGCGGAATTGTCCAACGCGGTTGCCGCGCTCAAGAACGGGCAGATCGACGGTTTTGTCACCGCCGGCTCCTATCCGGCACCCAATGTGGTCGAGGCAGCGGCAACCACCGGTGTCACCGTCCTGTCGCTGAGCGACGCGCAGATCGCGGAAACCAAGCGGACAAGGCTGGTGATCCCGGCAGGCACCTATGCCGGGCAGGACAGCGATATCGTCACCACATCGCTGCCGGTTGTCGCCTTTGCCACCACCAAGATGAGCGATGACACCGCCTATGCGCTGACCAGGACGTTCTGGGAACAGCGTGACGCGATGGGCGCCTCCGCGCCCTGGTGGAACGCGGTGGACGAGGGGCTGATGGAAACGATCACCAGCAAGCTGCACCCCGGCGCCGTGCGCTATTACAAGGAAATGGGCTGGACCCTGAGCGACGCGCAGATGTAAAGCGCCCGGGCGCGCCGGATCCCCGCGCGCCCATTTTCTGCTGTCGAAGGCTCCCTGATGCGTCTTATCGCCTTTCTTGCGGCCCTTGTGCTGGTCGTCTTTCACCTTGGCCTGATCTTTTCGGGGCTGGTGCCCAATCTGGTCAGCCGCCCGCTGCACCTGGCGCTGGCGCTGCCCTGGATCCTGCTGGGGGCGGGGCAGTCGCGGCTGATGTGGGGCAGCGGGGCGGTTCTGGCGGTGCTGGGCATCGGGGCGAGCCTCTGGGTGGCCCTGTCGCACAACATGCTGTCAGACCAATACGGTTTCCTCGAAGGGCCGTTCCAGACCGGCATCGCCGTGACCCTGCTGGTGGTGGTGCTGGAGGCCGCGCGCCGGGCCATCGGCTGGCCCTTGCCCCTGGTCGCGCTGCTGGCGCTGGTCTACGGCTTGTATGGGCAATATATTCCGGGCGAATTCGGCCATTCCGGCACGCCCCTGCCCAGTTTTCTGGGCACGCTGACCATTGCCGAAGGCGGCATCTGGGGCAGCCTGACGGGCGTCTCCGTCAGCGTGGTGGCGATCTTTGTCATCTTTGGTGCGGCGTTGAATGCGGGCGAGGCGGGGCAGGGTTTCATGAACCTGGCCGCCGCCGCTGCCGGACGGCTCAAGGGCGGTGCAGCCAAGGTATCGGTCCTCTCCTCGGCGCTCTTCGGCTCCATCTCCGGCTCGGCCTCGGCCAATGTCGCCTCGACCGGGGCGATCACATTGCCCGCGATGACGCGCCTTGGCTACCCCAAGCGCCTTGCCGCAGCGGTGGAAGCGGTCGCCTCCTCCGGCGGGCAGATCATGCCGCCGCTGATGGGGGCAGGGGCCTTTGTGATGGTGGAGCTGACGGGCGTGCCCTACACCGCGATCATGGCGGCGGCGGTGCTGCCTGCGCTGCTGTACTTCTGGGCGGTCTGGGTCGGCGTGAACGCCTATGCGTCGCGCGGCAACCTGTCGGGCATCCGGGCGGAAGACCGCCCCGCCCTGCGCGATGTACTGATCACATCGGCCTTCTTTGCGGTGCCTTTCACCGTACTGCTCTGGGGCATGTTCTGGATCAAGGTGACGCCGCAATATGCCGCGACCATGGCAATCCTTGCGGCCTTTGCCCTGCTCTTCTTCAACGCGCAGGGCATCGGCACCTGGCGCGGGATCAGCGGGCGGATCGAAAGCGCCATGCTCAACGCGGCAAGGCAGGTCTCGATGATCGCGGCCATCATCATCTGTGCCTCGATCATCATCGGCGTGCTCTCGATCACGGGCCTTGGGGTCAAGATCACCTCGCTGATCCTCTCTGGATCGGGGGGCATGCTCTGGCCCGCGCTGCTGCTGACCGCCGTGGCCTGTCTGGTGCTGGGGATGGAGGTGCCGACGACAGCGGCCTATGTGATCTGCGTGTCAGTGGCGGGCCCCGCCCTGATCGAACTGGGGCTGGTGCCGCTGCAGGCGCATCTCTTCGTCTTCTGGTTTGCCCTCTTGTCCACCATCACGCCCCCGGTCTGCGGCGCGGTGTTCATCGCGGCGGGCATGATCGGGGAAAACTGGCTCAAGGTGGCGGTGACCGCGATGTCCCTGGGCTTCGGGCTCTATGTCATCCCGCTGGCGATGATCGCCAATCCCGACCTGATCGCACTGGGCAGCGCGCCACTGATGGCAGGCGTCGCGCTGGTGCAGGTGGGGGCCGGGCTGGCGCTGATGTCATCGGCGCTGATCTCGCCGCGTGGCATCGCCATCCGCGCGGGGCTCTTTGCCGCCGGTGCGGCAATCATCTTTGCCCGGCTGGCGCTCTGACGGTTCACGGCGTCCTGCCTTTCACCTGATACATCCGGTATCGGCGATTCACGTTCAAGGCGGGGCGCTTTGGGCCGCTTCGCTGATCTTCTTTGCCAGGCAGACCTGCCAGGGACCAAGATGCAGCCGCCCGTCCGGCGAGGGGCTGGCGCTGCCGATCTTGCGGCCGATGGTCTTCCATGTCCCCGACGGCAGGCTGTGCATCGACGGGGTGTCGGACATGTTGAAGGCGCAGAAAATCGTCTCCTCCTCCGTCACCCGCTGGAAATGCAGCACATCGGTAAAGACATAGACGCCCTCCTGCCGCCCGACCTTGAGCGCCGCGTGCTTGCCGCGAAAGGCGATGGCATTGCGGTAATGATGCAGGATCGCCCCCGGCTCCGCCTCCTGCGCATGCACCGCGCGGTGGCGGTTCTCATTGCTCAGCGGCAACCAGGGCACGCCGCTGGAAAAACCTGCATTGCTTTCGGTCTGGTCCCAGACCATCGGCGTGCGGCAGCCGTCGCGGCCCTTGTACTCGGGCCAGAATTCACGCCCATAGGGGTCTTGCAGGTCTTCGAAAGAGATATCGTCCTCCTCCAGCCCCAACTCCTCTCCCTGATAAAGGCAGGCAGCCCCCGGCAAACACATCAGCAGTGTCGCATAAAGCCGCTGCGCGGCGGGGGACAGGCCCCAGCGGCTGGCATGGCGCATCACGTCATGGTTGGAAAACGCCCAGGCGGGCCAGCCGTCGCGGGCGACCTGGTTGACCGCATAGAGCACCTCCGCCACGCGCGAGGCGTTCAGCGGTTCCGCCGCGAGGAATTCAAAGGCATAGCACATGTGCAGCCGGTCCGCGCCCCTGGTGTATTCTCCCAGCAGTTGCAGGCCCTTGGTGGCATCCCCGATTTCGCCAAGCGATGTGACCGCGTCGTATTCGTCCAGCAAGGCCCGGATGCGCGCAATGAAATCCAGCGTTTCGGGGCGGTTCTTCGAATTGACGTGATCCTGGTAATTATAGGGGTTCACGGAAGGCGTCAGGATGTCGCTGCGCTGCTCCTTCTCCAGTGCGGGATTGTCGCGCAAATCCTTGTCGGCAAACAGGAAGTTCACGGTGTCAAAGCGGAACCCGTCCACCCCGCGGTTGAGCCAGAAGCGCATGACCTCCAGCAGGGCCGATTGCACATGCGGATTGTGCAGGTTGAGATCGGGCTGCGAGGCCAGAAAGTTGTGCAGGTAATATTGTTCGCGCCGCGGGTCCCAGTGCCAGGCCGAGCCGCCAAAGATCGACAGCCAGTTGTTCGGGGCGGTGCCATCCGGTTTCGGGTCTGACCAGACGTACCAATCCGCCAGCGACCCATCCCGCGAGGCGCGGCTGTTGGCAAACCAGGCGTGCTGTTCAGAGGTATGGGACAGCACCAGGTCGATGATCACCCTGATCCCGGCATCATGCGCCGCCGCGATCACATCATCGAAATCCGCCAGGCTGCCAAAGATCGGATCGACGTCGCAGTAATCGCTGACGTCATAGCCGAAATCCTTCATCGGCGAGCGGTAGAAGGGCGAGATCCAGATCGCATCCACACCCAGGCTCGCCACATAGCCGATGCGCTGCACGATCCCCTGAAGATCGCCGATACCGTCCGCATTGCTGTCCTGAAAGCTGCGCGGATAGATCTGGTAGATGACGCTGCCGCGCCACCAGTCGGGATCGGGGGATTCTGGTTCTGTCATGTCTGCTGTTACAGTCCTTTCCTGGCGCTTGCGGTCAGGCGACGCTCATCTGCTGGTTCGCGCTCAGGAAATCGCCGATCACATGGGCGAACTGGGCGTCCTGCTGGGCCAGGAACAACTGCGCGCTCAGCATACCGTCCTTTGACCCGCAATCGAACCGTTTGCCGATAAAGCGATAGCCCGCCACGCTTTTGCTGCCGATATCGGCGGCAATCGCATCGGTCAGCTGGATTTCCCCGCCCGCACCCGGTTTCTGGCGGCGCAGGGTGTCAAAGATGCCGCCGTCAAGGATGTAGCGGCCGACCACGGCGGTGGTGGAGGGGGCCAGATCGGCATCCGGTTTTTCGACCAGCCCGTCGCAATAGGCCAGCGCATTGTCATGCTTGGCAATCGACAGCACGCCATAGCTCGAAACCGTTTCGCGCGGCACTTCGAGGGTGGCAAGCATATGGTCGACCGGCGCGGTCTTGTAGGCCTCGATCATCTGGCTCAGGCAGCCCTTGCCGCTGAGGATCAGATCGTCCGGCAGCAGCACGGCGACGGCCCCCGGCAGCGCGTGTTCGGCGGCACAAAGGATCGCATGGCCAAGGCCGAGGGGCTGGTGCTGGTGGACAAAGACGATGTCATGCTTGCTTTCGTCCAGGGCGGCATCATGCAGCTGCTGGGCCAGTTTGTTCTTTCCGCGCTGGCACAAGGTCTCGCCCAGGGCGATGTCATGCATCACGTAATGTTCGATGGCGGATTTGGAGGGGTGATTGACAAAGATCATCCGTTCGATCCCGGCATCTCGGGCTTCGTCGATCACATATTGGATCAATGGTGTGTCGAGAACAGGCAACAGCTCTTTCGGAACCGCCTTTGTTGCAGGCAGAAAACGGGTGCCCATGCCGGCAACCGGAAAAATCGCTGTGCGCACTGTCTTTGTCATTTCGTTTCACTCCTGTTTCCAACACTCGGAAAGAGGTAAGGCTGCAGGTGCAGAAAGTCAAAAAAACCGGGCCGCGCGCCTGCTTGATAAATGCGCAGAACCGCCGAGCGCCACGGCTCAGGGATGGCGGATATCGGCTTTCCAGGTCGGAAAATCACAACATTTCAATATATTAAACCTGCGGTGTTGCGCTGCGGCACCCGCGCAGGGGATGAGCAAGGATTGCGCGTCATTCCGCGGATTGCCTAAAAAATATGCGAAATTCGGACGGGATCAGGGCGAATTCCGGCTTTCTCGGCGTCGCGCATTGAACTGACACAACATCCCGTTAGGTCAGTAGCTGAGCATGAAGAGCGGATGCATGGATCGGTCCCGGCCAGGGGCCGCGTCGATGTATTGGCACAAGAGGAGTTCAAGATATGACAGCAGAAATCAAGATGCTGCCGACCCAGGAACAACCCTATGCCCGGATTGCGGTGATCGGTGGTGGCGCATGGGGGACGGCGCTGGCCAGCGTTGCGGCAAAGGCGGGCAGGGCGGTGCAGCTTTATGCGCGCGACCGGGCGACTGTTCAGTCGATCAACAGCTCTCATGTGAATGCAAAGTATCTGCCCGAAATCGCATTGCCCCCGTCCCTGACCGCCACGGACGATCTGGAGGTTGCGCTGAACGGCGCGGATGCGGTGCTGCTGGTGGTGCCCTCCGGCGCGGTGCGTGCCATGGCATCGCGCATTTCCGGTCTGGTCAAACATGGCACGCCGGTGGCGATCTGCACCAAGGGGATCGAACCCACGACAGGCTATCTGATGTCCCAGGTCGTCTCGGAAGAGATGCCGCATGTGCCCGTGGGCACCATTTCCGGCCCCACCTTTGCGCGCGAAACAGCGCTGGGCCATCCGACGGCGGCCACCGTCGCCTTTGAATTCAGCCACAAGGACCGGCTTGAGCCCTCGCACAGCCCCGCCGCGCGGCTGGCGCTGTCGATGAGCACGGGCTTTTTCAAAACCTATATCTCCGACGATCTGGTCGGGGTCGAAATCGGCGGCGCGGTGAAGAACGTGGTCGCCATCGGCTGCGGCATGATGACGGGTGCGGGATTTGCCGAGAACACCCGCGCCGCGCTGATCACGCGGGGCCTTGACGAGATGAAGGTGCTGGCAGAGGCGCTGGGCGGCAGGCGCGAGACGGTCACCGGCCTGGCCGGGACCGGCGATCTGACCCTGACCTGCTCCAGCCAGACCTCGCGCAACATGTCGCTGGGGGTGCAGTTGGGTCAGGGCATCCCGCGCGATCAGTGTTTCGACGGCGCGCCGGTGGTGGTCGAGGGCGAGGCCAATGCCCGCTCCGTCATTGATCTGGCGAAACGGGTCCGGGTGGCAATGCCGATCTGCGAGACGGTGTTCGGCATCCTGCACGAGGGGCGCGATCTGAACGCGGCATTTGCAGAGCTCTGGACCCAGCCGATCTCGGCAGAGCCGCGGGCGATGGACCTGACCCTGAACAACCCGGCGCATAAATCCATGACCCGTCTCGACGGGGGGGTGGCCTGATGGATAAGCCATTTGTACTGGCCACCGATCTGGACGGCACCTTTCTGGGTGGCACCCAGGCCGACCGCCGCGCGCTTTATCGCTGGATCGAAGACAACCGGGACACGGTTGGTCTGGTCTTCGTCAGCGGCCGGGACCCGGAATTCATCCACAAGATGTGTTCCTCCAATGAGCTGCCCTGGCCCGAATATGCGGTCTGCGACGTGGGCACCAGCATCGCCCGGGTGCATCCGCAAAAGGGGATCACGCCGATCGACACGCTGGAACGCGAAATCGCCGCGCAATGGAACGACAGCGGCGATGCGGTGCGCGCGGCGCTGAAATCTTTCCCCGGGCTGACCGAGCAGAAGACCGCCTTTCGCTACCGGGTCAGTTTCGATTATGATCCCGAAAGCTACGATCCGCGCGCGGCGGAGGTGATTGACGGCATGGGCCATGATGTCCTGATTTCGGACAACCGCTATCTGGACGTGTTGCCGCGCGGGGTCAGCAAGGGGCCGTCGCTGTTGCGGCTGCTGGAGCACCTGTCGCTGCCGCCCGAACGGGTTCTGGCCGCCGGTGATACGCTGAACGATCTGTCGATGCTGGTGGCGGGCACACCCGCCGTCGCTGTCGGCGGGTCAGAAGCAAGGTTGATCGAGGCGCTGCCGGATCTGCCCCGGATACACCACGCCAAGGGCATCGGCGCAGCCGGGATCGTCGAGGCCATGATCGCTTTTGATCTTCATCCCGATGCAAAGGAAATACTGACTGATGTCATCTGATCTGGTCATCGTGTACCATCGCCAGCCCTACGAAGAAGTCGAGGAAAACGGCAAGACGGTCCTGCGCGAGAACAAGAGCCCGAATGGCATTGTGCCCACGCTCAAAAGCTTTTTCGGCACCGCCGAACATGCCACCTGGATCGCCTGGAAACTGGCAGAAGACCCGGCCAACCCCGGTTTCGAGAAAGTGGTGGAGATCAACGACAATCACGGCACCTACAATGTGTCCCGCCTGCCGCTGACCGAGGCCCAGGTCAAAAGCTTTTACCATGTCTCCTCGAAGGAGGCCTTCTGGCCGATCCTTCACAGCTTCAAGGAAAAGTTCAATTACGATCCCGTCGACTGGCCCACTTTCCGCGAGGTGAACTGGGCCTTTGCCGAAGCCGCCGCGCGCGAGGCGGGCAAGGGCGCGCGGGTCTGGGTGCATGATTACAACCTCTGGCTTGTGCCGGGCTATCTGCGCCAGTTGCGGTCGGATGTGACGATCAGCTTTTTCCACCACACGCCGTTTCCGGCGGCGGATATGTTCAACGTGCTGCCCTGGCGGCGCGAGATCGTGGACAGCCTGCTGAAATGCGACATCATCGGCTTTCACATCCCGCGCTATGCCTCGAACTTCGTGGCGGTTGCCAATTCGCTCTTCGATCTGGACGATATCACCATCGGCCATGTCGCCCCCGAGCTGGTGTCGGACGGCACCGCGCTGAGCGAGCGGCGGGTGCCGACCTCGATCACCCAGGACGGGCGCAAGATCGCGATCAGCTCCGCCTCTGTCGGGGTCAGCGCCGCCTATATCTCGGGGCGGTCGGAGGAGCCGGAACTGAAGCAGAAAGCCCGCGAGATTCGCGAGGGCATGGGGGATGAGCGGCTGATCCTTTCGGTCGGGCGCACCGATTACACCAAGGGTGGTGTGGACCAGCTGGAAAGTTTCGAGCGGGTGCTGGAAGACAACCCGGACCTGCGCGGCAAGATCAGGCTGATGCATGTCTCGGTCAGCGCCGACCGGAAAATGTCGGCCTATGCGCGCACCCAGACCGGGATCGAGGAAACCGCAGGCCGGATCAACGGCCGCTTCGGCACGCTGGAATGGCAACCCATCGCGCTGATCTCGCGGGCGATTCCGTTCGAGCAGCTGTTGTCCTACTACATGGCGGCGGATGTGGCCTGGATCACGCCGCTGGTGGACGGGATGAACCTGGTCTGCAAGGAATTTGTCGCCGCACGCAGCGACGGGGACGGGGTTCTTGTCCTGTCGGAATTTGCCGGTGCGGCGGTGGAATTGCATTCGGCGGTGATCACCAATCCGTTTTCGCACCGGTCCATGGACAATGCGATCCTTACCGCGCTGGAGATGCCCGAGGAGGAACGCCGCGCGCGGATGGTCGAACTGCGCAAGGCGGTGTTCCGCTATACGCTGGATGCCTGGGCGGAGGAGCACAAGCACCAGTTCGACGTCTCGCATGCCGTGAATTCTTGACCCTTCGTGTCGAATTTTCCGGGTCATGTCAGGGGGGCGTGTCAGGCAATTCCGCCCCAGACCGGACCTTTGGTGCGGTATGGGGCGAGGGCAGGTGAGCGGACTTTGCTGCCATGTCCAACATCCGAAACAGGTCGCGCCCGAACCGAGGGGCGGAAGCGAAGCGCCCGCCCCGTGGGGGCGGTTCGGGCGCTGCCAAAGCTTTGCTTTGGCAATGGGTTTGGACTTTTAGTGCACAGGCTCGGTGCGCTCCCGCCCTTCGCGGCACTTCTCACGAATGACCACTTGGCCCCTCGCCGGGTCGGGCGGTTTACGCATCTGACATGACGCCAAATCCGCCTGACCCCTTTTCTATGTCCATGCATCGGCTATGGTGGCGGGCATGAAACGGGTATCGTCATTGCGAAAGATCCTTGTCGGGCTGGCCTGCTGGCCTGCCATCGTGATGGCGCAGGGTCTGCCTGATCCGGTGACCGACAGCGATTACCGCCCCGTCGACCTGGAAGAGGCGCGGCTGGGGCAGTTGCTGTTCTACGATCCGGTCCTCTCGGGGAACCGCAGTGTTTCCTGCGCAAGCTGCCACCACCCGGATTTCGGCACCAGTGACGGGGTGTCCTTGTCTCTGGGGGATGGCGGTATCGGGATGGGGCCCGAGCGCAGGGCCGACCCGGACAACCTGCCGGAAGAGCGCATTCCGCGCAACGCGCCGGGGCTGTTCAACCTCGGCGCTCACCAGTTCACCTCCCTGTTTCACGACGGCAGGCTTGAGGCCGATCCGGACTGGCCCGGCGGGCTGCGCACGCCGATGGACGCCGACATGGTGACCGGCTTTGCCTCTGCCCTGTCGGCGCAGACGATGTTTCCGGTCCTCAGCCGGGACGAGATGGCCGGATCGCACCGCGAGAACGACGTCGCACGTGCGGTGCGGCAGGGGGTGATCACCGGGCCCGGCGGCGCCTGGGACCTGATCGCGCGCCGGGTCGCGGCACTGCCCGCCTATGCCGGGCGTTTCGCGGCGGTCTATCCGCATGTGAAGGGCCCGGATGACATCGCCTTCACGGATATTTCCAACGCGCTTGCCGCATTCATGGAGCATGAGTGGCGCTCCGATACCGCGCCCTTCGATGCGGTCCTGCGTGGCGAGGCGGTGCTTGAGGGCGCGGCACGAGCCGGGATGGAGCTGTTCTATGGCACAGCCGGCTGTGCCGGTTGCCACAGCGGCCCCTTCCTGACCGATCATGATTTTCACGCCATGGGCGCGCCGCAGATCGGCCCCGGCAAATCCGCCAGTTTCGAGGACAATGACCGCGACGAGGGCCGCTTTCGGGTGACGGGGGATCCGGCGGACCTTTATGCCTTTCGCACGCCGTCGCTGCGCAATGTGGCGCTGACGGCGCCCTATGGTCACGCGGGCGGGCATGGTGATCTGCGGGCCTTTGTCGCCGCCCATGCGGACCCGGCGGCGGGGCTGGCGGGGTATGACGAAGGGCAGGCCGTGCTGCCGCGTTTCGAGGCCGAGGATTTCACCGTGATGCATGACCCTGATCAGCTTGCCGCGATTCTGGCGGCGGTCCGGGTGCCATCGGTGCAGCTTTCCCCGGAAGATATCGCTGCAATTGTCGCCTTTCTGGATACGCTGACCGACCCGGTGGCAATCGACGGGCGGCTGGGCATCCCCGAAACCGTGCCCAGCGGATTGCCGGTGCAGAAGTAGCGGGACCTGACTCTAGGTAATAAGAAACCAGAAGGTTCGCCATGTGGACCCCAGTGCATTGTTAATAAACATTTTTGTTTGGTTAACACCGCGCGCGGGGCGGGGTGCCTCGCTAGGGCTTTTCGATGAGGTGGGTCATGCCCGTGCCGAGGTTATGTGCCGTGCTGCTGCCATCGGGCCAGGTGACCGTGACTTTCGCACTCTCCGCCGTGCCCAATCCGAAATGACGCGGCAGCATCTGACCGCCCGCGTGACCGCCGCCGATCACCTGTTGCAGGGATTGCCGCAGCGGGCCGCTGCGCAGGTCGATCACGGCGCCAATGGCATCGCGGTTGCCATCCTTCTGCTTCAGTGTAATGCCAATCCAATGGCCCGTCTCGGGGGTCACGTTGCGATAGATCTCAAGCGGGGCGCGGCGGTTCAGCACCAGCAGGTCAAGCCGCCCGTCGCCATCGAAATCCGCCAGCGCCGCGCCGCGTGACCGTTTGACGGTGGCCACCCCGGCCTCTGCCGCGCTTTCGGTGAAAGTGCCGTCGGCTTGTTGCATCAGCAGGTTGTTGGGGTCGCGGGTGGCCAGGCCCGGCATCTGGTCCACGTTGCCTTTGGCAATGAACAGGTCGGCGCGGCCGTCATTGTCCACATCGCCGAATTCGGCGTGCCATCCGGTGGAGGGGCGTCCGTCACCGCCGGTATGGGGCCGCTGGGCATAGGTGCCGATGGCATAGGGGGCGGCGGCATAGGTGCCGTCGGGCTGGGCGATCTGCAACAGCTGGTCGCCCATGGAGGTCAGCATCACCTCGTCCGCGCCATCCCCGGTAAGATCGCGCGAGGCGATCCCCATGCCCCAGAGCGCCACGTTCTGCCAGCCGTCCTCCGGCCCCAGAAAACGGCGCTCCGCGATGTCCCACATCTGTTCATGGCCGCCCTTGACGTAATAGTGCCGGTCGTTGGAGATGCGCAGCGTCTGGCGGCCCCGTGCATCCCGTGCTGCCAGCATCGACAGGGGACAGAAGCCCGGCGTGAGCGGCGCGGCTTCATATCCGCCTGCGACGGGGCGCAGAATGGTGTTTTCATCGCAGGCCTCGAAAGGGCCATCGGGGTCGTTGCGGTCCACATAGTTGCCGATGGCCAGGGTCGGGCGGCTCTCACCGGCCTCCCACCATGCGGTGAAAGCCGTGCTCCACCGAGTATCGGCTGGAATGCCCCATTGCGCGGTGGCATCCGCAAAGCTGCAATCGGCACCGCCGCGCAGGGCGATGTTCTGGCCTGCGCGCAGAACGAAAAGGTCCATCCGCCCGTCGGCATCCATGTCGATGGGATAGGCCCCGGTGACGCCGGTCAGCGGGGGCAGGGGGGCGGCTTCAAACCGGAAATCACCCCGGTTGCGGATCAGGGTGGCAGGGGCCTCTCCGCCTGCGGCAAAGATGTCGGGCAGGCTGTCGCCGTCGCAATCGAAAACCGCGACGCCGCCGCCGACAAAATGTTCCCAGCCGCCGGTATAGCTGTGCGCGGGCAGGGCGCCGGACATGTCCTCGAACAGCGGGCCGGCCTGGGCCGTGGTGCCGATGAGGCAGGCGAGCAGGAGCGCGCGTTTCATGTTGTCTCCCCTTCTCCGCCGATCAGCGTGTCGGTCAGTGCCGCGAGCGCCAGCGCGGTGGCGCCCCGCGCCCAGACCAGATCGCCCCAGGCGTGGATCGCCACTTCGCAGGGGGCGCGGCCCTCTGACAGGGTCAGCTCCTGCATCTCCGTCAGCACTTCGGTGGCATAAAGGTAGTCGTATTGCATCCGCTCCCCCGAGAGGATGATCAGCTCAGGATCGAACAATTGCACGACATTTGACAGGCCGACAGACAAATACCGCCCGGCGCGTTCAAAGATGGTGCGTGCGGCGCGGTTCCCGGCCTTGGCATTCTGGAACAGGGTTTCAAGCAGCATCTGGCTGCTTTGCGGTGTGTCGGTGCCGGGGCCGAGGGCGGTTGCGGCCTCGCGCGCCAGCGCATAATCGGCCAGATAAGCCTCAAGACAGCCGCGCTGGCCGCAGCGGCAGAGCGCGCCGTCTAGCTGCACCTTGGTGTGACCCAGTTCCAGGCCCATGCCCCGCGCGCCGCGATAGAGGCGGTTGTTCAGCACCAGCCCCATGCCGACGCCGTTTTCGATGGTCACCACCGCGAAATCGCTTTTCTGCCGTCCTTCGCCGAACCAGAGTTCCGCAAGGGTCAGCATATTGGCGTCATTGTCGATATAGACCGGCATGTCGAAGCGCGTTGCAAAAGCCGCGCGCAGGTTCTGGTCGCGTTCGGACAGCAGGGCCGACCAAGCGATGGTGCCGGTATCGAATTCGACGATGCCGGGCATGCCGATGCCGACGGCGCGGATGTCGGCAAGGGCCTTGCCGCTCTCGGCAAGTATCCGGTCGATCAGCGCGCCGATCTCTTCCATCAGCTGCGGCATGGAGTGAACGGCCTGGGTGGTGGGCAGCGCGGTGTCCGCCAGGATATTGCCCGCAAAATCGGTCAGCACCGCGGTGTGCCGGTTGTAGGACAGCTTGATCCCGATGACATGGGCCGCGTCGGGCACGACCTGCAACGCGACGGGGGGGCGGCCGCGCCCGGCCTCCCGCGTCATGCCGGTGACCTCGCGCAGCAATCCCGCCGCAATCAGGTCTGCCGTGAGGGTGGTGGCGGAGCCTGCGCTGATATCAAGCGCGCGGGTGATGTCGGCCCTTGCAGCGGAACCGGATGCGCGTACATAATCGAAAATCTGGACACGCAGCGGGGTGTTAGCTGCCCGCCCTTTGCTCAGTTGCGGCCCGCATCCTTGCAGCGGGCTCTCTGCGAGATCAGTACTATGGCCGTCCATAAATTCAGTCTCTAAACATAAATAACCCGTCAATGGGCCGCTTCTTATGATTTTGGCGAAGACTTTGGCGTTTGGGAAGGAAAATCTGTGAATATAAGAGCGTTTTGAGAATTATTATTTTGACAGCTAAAATAAATTGAGCGACCTTATTCTCAGGGTCAACTGACTCGCCTCCTGCGCGACAGGGGGAATCATAAGGGAGGACGACATGTTCAAAAAAATGCTCGCGGCTGGCGTTGCGGTCGCAGGTTTCACATCATTCGCCTGGGCGGATAGTCACAGCATGACGGTCGGCGTGAGCTGGTCGAATTTCCAGGAAGAGCGCTGGAAAACCGATGAGGCCGCAATCAAGGGCGCTCTGGAAGCTGCCGGCGCGACCTATGTCTCTGCCGATGCGCAATCATCCTCGGCCAAGCAACTGTCGGACGTGGAAAGCCTGATCGCCCAGGGCGTCGATGCGCTGATCATTCTGGCGCAGGACAGTGCCGCGATCGGCCCCGCCGTGGATGCCGCCGCGGCCGAGGGGATTCCGGTTGTCGGTTATGACCGGCTGATCGAAGACAGCCGCGCCTTCTATCTGACCTTCGACAACGTGGAAGTGGGCCGGATGCAGGCCCGTGCCGTGTTCGAGGCGCAGCCGGAAGGCAATTACGTGATGATCAAGGGCTCGCCCACCGATCCGAACGCGGATTTCCTGCGTGGCGGCCAGCAGGAAGTGCTGCAGGAGGCCATCGACGCGGGCAAGATCACCATCGTCGATGAAGCCTATACGGACGGCTGGCTGCCTGCCAACGCGCAGCGCAACATGGAGCAGATCCTGACGGCGAACGACAACAACGTCGATGCGGTTGTCGCCTCCAACGACGGCACCGCCGGTGGCGTTGTCGCAGCGCTGACCGCGCAGGGCATGGAAGGCATCCCGGTTTCCGGTCAGGACGGCGACCACGCCGCGCTGAACCGCGTCGCCAAGGGGACACAGACCGTTTCCGTCTGGAAGGACGCGCGCGAGCTGGGCAAGGCTGCGGGTGAAATCGCTGTGGCCCTGGCAGGCGGCACCGAAATGTCTGCCGTCGAGGGCGCGCAGGAATGGACATCGCCGGGCGGCACCGTGCTGACGGCAAAGTTCCTGGCCCCGGTGCCGGTGACCGCCGACAACCTGACCGTCGTGACCGACGCGGGCTGGATCACCCAGGAGGCCCTGTGCCAGGGCGTGACCGACGGTCCGGCACCCTGTAACTGACCGCGATCCGGGGGCGGCCCTCGCCGCCCCCGAGATATCATTCAGCCGCGCGCCGCGCAGCTGATGCACACCCCCTGATTCCGCACCGCGCCGCACGGCCCTGCAGGGGCCCGTCGCGCCATATGCGAAGGCCATAGACATGACCGATTCCACGACCGACACCCGGCCAAGCCCGACAGCCCCCAAACGCAGCTTTCTGAACTCGCTTGAGATCGACACCCGTTTGCTGGGCATGATCGGGGCTTTCATTCTGGTGGCGCTGGTATTCAACGTATTGACTGACGGGCGTTTCCTGACGCCGCGCAACATCTTCAACCTGACGATCCAGACGGCTTCGGTCGCGATCATGGCGACGGGGATGGTCTTTGTCATCGTCACGCGCCACATCGACCTGAGCGTCGGCGCGATCCTCGCGGCCTGTTCGGCGCTGATGGCGATGACGCAGGTGCGCTGGTTGCCGGGCCTCGGGCTGGAGATCGGCCATTGGGCAATCCCGTGGATCGCCATCACCGTGGGTGTGATCTTTGGCGGGATGATCGGAGCCTTCAATGGCTGGCTGATCGGATACCAGGGCATTCCCGCCTTTATCGTGACGCTGGGCGGTTTCCTGATCTGGCGCAACGTGGGCTGGTATCAGACGGCGGGCCAGACCATCGGGCCGCTGGACAGTACCTTCATGACCTTCGGCGGCATCAACGGAACCCTTGGCGGACCGCTGAGCTGGGGGCTGGGTGTCATCGCCATTGCGGCCACCGTGATCCTGATCTTCAACGCCCGCCGGGTGAAGGTGGCGCATGACTTTCCGGTCAAGCCGCTTTGGGCCGAGGTGACGCTGGCGGTGATCGCCACCGCTGCCATTGCGGGGTTCATCGCGATCCTGACCAATTACGGCGTGCCGGAGCGGGTGGTGGCGCGCGACCCGGCAAAATACGGTTGCGAGGTGGCCGAGGGCTGCAACCCTGTCTACGGGCTGCCGATTTCGGTGCTGCTGCTGCTGGGCATCGCGGTTGTGATGACCGTGATTGCGCGGCGCACCCGCTTTGGCCGCTATATCTTTGCCACCGGCGGCAACCCGGATGCGGCGGAGCTGTCGGGGATCAATACGCGGTTCCTCACGGTCAAGATCTTTGCCCTGATGGGCGTGCTCTGCGCCATTTCCGCCATCGTCGCCTCTTCGCGGCTGGCAAACCATTCCAACGACCTGGGCACGCTGGACGAATTGCGCGTGATCGCGGCGGCAGTCATCGGCGGCACCGCGCTGTCGGGGGGGATCGGCACGATCTATGGCGCGATCCTGGGCGCGCTGATCATGCAGTCGCTGCAATCGGGCATGGCGATGGTGGGGGTCGATGCGCCCTTGCAGAACATCGTGGTGGGCGCGGTGCTGGTCTTTGCGGTCTTTATCGACATTCAGTATCGCAAGAGAATGGGGGCCAAGTAAATGACGACACCTTTGGTCGAAATGAAGAACGTCTCCATCGCCTTTGGCGGGGTGCAGGCGGTGGACAATGTCAGCATCAACCTGCACGCAGGCGAGGTGGTGGGGCTGCTGGGCCATAACGGGGCCGGAAAATCGACCCTGATCAAGATGCTGTCGGGGGCCTACAAGATGGATTCCGGCGAGATCTGGATCGAGGGCAAACGTGCCACGATCCATTCGCCCCGCGACGCCCGCGACTACAACATCGAGACGATCTACCAGACGCTTGCGCTGGCCGATAATCTGGATGCCGCCAGCAACCTGTTTCTGGGACGCGAGTTGATCACCGGGCTCGGCTTTGTCGATGACGACCGGATGGAGGCGGAGACGCGCAAGATCATGGCGCGGCTCAACCCCAACTTCAAGAAGCTGAAAGAGCCGGTGTCGGCCCTGTCGGGCGGGCAGCGCCAGTCGGTGGCGATTGCCCGCGCGGTCTATTTCAACGCCAGGATCCTGATCATGGATGAACCCACGGCGGCGCTGGGGGTGCATGAAACCGCGATGGTGGCCGAACTGATCCAGGAGCTGAAGAAACAGGGGCTGGGCATTTTCCTGATCAGCCATGACACCCGCGAGATGATGGAGCTGTGCGACCGCGTGGCGGTGATGAAGAACGGCCAGATGGTCGGCACCGAAAGGGTCGAGGATGTGACGGAGGATGACATCCTGTCGATGATCATCCTGGGCAAGAACCCGCGCGAGGCCGCCTGATGTTCATCGGCCTTGATCTGGGAACATCCTCGCTGAAGGCGATCCTGATAAACGACGCGCATGAGGTGCTGGCGGAACATGCGGTGCCGCTGAGCGTGCAGCGCCCCGGCACAGGCTGGTCCGAGCAGGACCCGCAAAGCTGGTGTGATGCGGCGGTGCAGGCGCTGGGCGCCCTGGCGGCGGCGCATGATTGTTCGGGCGTCGCGGGCATCGGCCTGTCGGGGCATATGCATGGGGCCACGCTGATCGGTGCCGATGACGCGCCGCTGCGGCCCTGCATGCTGTGGAACGACACCCGCAGCCATGTGCAGGCCGCCGCGATGGATGCCCAGCCGCAGTTCCGCGAGATCACCGGCAACATCGTCTTTCCCGGCTTTACCGCGCCCAAGGTTGAATGGGTGCGCGAAAACGAGCGGGCGGTTTTTGACAGGATCGCCAAAGTGCTGCTGCCCAAGGATTACCTGCGCCTGTTCCTGACCGGCGAACATGTGTCGGAAATGTCCGACGCCGCCGGAACCGCCTGGCTGAACACCGGCACGCGGGACTGGTCCGATGATCTGCTGGCGGCGTGCCATCTTGGCCGCGCGCAGATGCCGACGCTGGTCGAAGGGTCGGAGGTTTCGGGCCGGCTGCGTGCCGATCTGGCGGCAGAGCTGGGCCTGCCGCGCGCGGTGGTGGCGGGCGGTGCCGGGGACAATGCGGCAGCGGCCATCGGGGCAGGGGTGGTGCGTGATGGCACCGCCTTTTTGTCGCTGGGCACCTCGGGCGTGCTCTTTGCCGCCAATGACGGCTATCGCCCCGACCCGGAGACAGCGGTGCATACCTTCTGCCATGCGGTGCCGGATACCTGGCACCAGATGGGGGTGATCCTTGCGGCAACCGATGCCCTGGAATGGCTGGCGCGGCTGACCGGGCAATCGGCGGCCGATCTGACCCGCGATCTGGGAAATGTGCAGGCTCCGGGCCGAACGCTGTTCCTGCCCTATCTGGGCGGCGAGCGCACACCACATAATGATGCGGCGATCCGGGGGCAGTTCCTGCATCTGGATCACGCCACCGATGCCCGCGCGGCGGCCCGTGCGGTATTGCAGGGGGTCAGCTATGCCTTTGCAGACTGCAACCTCGCCCTGGGGGCAACCGGCACGCGGATCGAAAGCGCGCTGGCGCTGGGCGGCGGGGCACGGTCGGATCATTGGCTGTCGATGCTGGCCAGCACCCTGGGCTTTCCGCTGGAGGTGCCGCAGGCGGGCGATTTCGGTGCGGCCATGGGTGCGGCGCGGCTGGGTCAGATGGCCGCGACCGGAGCCGGGGCGGAGATTGCCGCCAAACCCCCGATCGCGCGCAGCATGGCACCTGACCCGGCCCTGAGCGATGCGATGGCCGATGGCCATGCGCGTTACCGGGCGGCCTATGCGGTGATCCGGGATCTGGACTGAGGGCTGCGGCCTGATCCGGCCAGCGCGCCGGGGGTGATGACCCTTTGAGCGCTTGCCGGGCCTTGCCGCGCGCCGGAGTTTTTGAAAACTCCGGTCCGTTTTCTTTGAAGAAAACGTAAGGTTGGCGGCAGCGCTTCTGCCAAAGTCCGGCGCTTTCGGCTGTCGTTTTCCTGACCGTGCCTCGCCGCGCGCCGGAGTTTTTGAAAACTCCGGGGCCGTTTTCTTTGAAGAAAACGTAAGGCTGGCGGCAGCGCTTGTGCCTGGGTCCGGCGCTTTCGGCTGTCGTTTCCCTGACCGTGCGTTGCCGCGTGCCGGAGTTTTTGAAAACTCCGGTCCGTTTTCTTTGAAGAAAACGTACGGCTGGCGGCAGCACTTGTGCCTGGGTCCGGCGCTTTCGGCTGTCGTTTTCCTGACCGTGCCTCGCCGCGCGCCGGAGTTTTTGAAAACTCCGGGTCGTTTTCTTTGAAGAAAACGTTACGCTGACAGGCGCGCCTTCACCTCGGCGCGGATCTTTTCAGCCGCCTTTTCCTTGACCGGGCCGTAGCCGCGGATTTCCATCGGTGCGGCGAGCAGGGCCAGTTTGTCCTCCTCGGGCAATGCGCTGCGGGCCACCTGGTCCAGCAGATCCGCGTACCAGCCGATCAGCGCCACTTCCAGCCGCCGGTCCGCCCCGTAGGAAAACACATCCGCCCAGCTGCCGCGCAGGCGTTTCATCCGGGCCAGCAGGCGGAAGGCAGACCCCATCCAGGGGCCAAAGCTCTTCTTGAAGGGGCGGCCACGGGTGTCACGGCCGGTGGGCCAGATCGGCGGGGCGAGGTGATGTCTGACCTTGTAATCGCCCTCGAACTCCTCGGCGATGCGCGCGGCAAAACCGGTCTGACTGTGCAGGCGGGCGACCTCGTATTCGTCCTTGTAGGCCATCAGCTTGAACAGCGATTTCGCTGCCGCGCGCTGCATGGCATCGGTCGCGCCGGTATTGGCGAAACGGGCCAGTGTCTCAGCGTAGCGGCGGGCATAGGCGGTGTCCTGGTAATCGGTCAGGAATTCCATGCGCCGGTCGATCAAGCCCTGAACCGTCTCATCCGGCGGGGTCGGTTGGGGCAGGGCCAGCTTATCCGGGTCCGCCGCCATGACGCGGCCATAGGCAAAGGCGTCCTTGTTGCGGTCGGGGGCCACGCCGTTCAGCTCGATCGCCTGATAAAGCGCGGTGAGCGAGACCGGCACCAGACCCTTCTGCCAGGCAAAGCCCAGCATCATCACATTGGCAAAGACGGCGTCGCCCATCAGCCGTTCGGCCATGGCATTGGCATCGAAGGCAGAGAGGTTCCCGGCACCGACAACGCCCGCGATGACCGCCTCGCGCCTGTCCATCGCCAGATCGGCATCGCGGTTCAGCACCAGGTCGCCGGTGGGCATTTCCGCCCGGTTCAGCACGATCCGTGTGCCCCTGCGGTAATGGGCCGAGGCCTTGGGTGCGGAGCTTACCACCATGTCGCAGCCGATCACCGCGTCGGCGTGGCCTTCCTCGATCCGGACCTGATGCACATCATCGGGCCGGTTGGCGAGCCGCACATAGCCCAGCACGGTGCCGAATTTCTGCGCGAAACCGGTGAAGTCGAGCACGGAGGCGCCCTTGCCCTCCAGATGCGCCGCCATGGAGATCAGCGCGCCCACGGTCACCACGCCGGTGCCGCCGACACCGGTAACCAGCAGGTCATAGGGCTCGTCAAGGCGCGGCATCTCGGGGTCGGGCAGCGCGGCGGCCATCTCGGCCACGTCGAAACCGGCACCGGACTTGCGGCGGCGGGTGGCCCCTTCGATGGTCACGAAAGAGGGGCAGAAGCCGTTGAGGCAGGAATAATCCTTGTTGCAAGTGCTCAGGTTGATCTGGCGCTTGGTGCCGAATTCGGTCTTTTTCGGTTCCACGCTCAGGCAGTTGGATTCCAGCGAACAATCGCCGCAGCCTTCGCAGACCAGATCGTTGATCATCACGAACTTCGGCGGATCCTCAAGCGTGCCGCGCTTGCGCTTGCGGCGTTTCTCGGTGGCGCACATCTGTTCGTAGATCAGGACGGTGACGCCCGGAATCTCGCGCAGCTCGCGCTGTACCGTGTCCAGATCGCGGCGGTGGTCAAAGGTGGTCCCCATGGGAAAGTCGCCCTGCGTGAACTTTTCCGGCATGTCGGAGACAATGGCGATGCGGGTGACCCCCTCGGCCCGCGCCGCCTGCGCAATGCCGCTGACAGAGACCGGGCCGTCCACCGGCTGGCCGCCGGTCATGGCGACGGCGTCGTTGTAGAGGATCTTGTAGGTGATATTGGTCTTGGCGGCCACGGCCTGCCGGATCGCCAGCGAACCGGAGTGATACCAGGTGCCTTCCCCAAGGTTCTGGAATACATGCTTGCCGCCGTTGAACATCGAGGTGGCGATCCAGGGCACGCCTTCGCCGCCCATCTGGGCAAAACCGGCGGTGTCGCGGTCCATCCAGGAGGCCATGACGTGGCAGCCGATGCCGGAATTGGCGGTGGAGCCTTCGGGCAGCCTGGTCGAGGTGTTATGCGGGCAACCCGAGCAGAAATAGGGCGTGCGGGTGGCGCCGGGCACGTTGAGCAGGGTGGGTGGCGTGTCGGTCAGGGCGCGGGCCTTGTCCTGCAGCCCCTCGCCGGGGAAGAAGGCATGCAGCCGCGCGGCGAGGATCGGCACCAGTTTCAGCGGCGACAGCTCGCCGGTCCAGGGTACCAGTTCCTCCAGGTTCTCGTCGTGCTTGCCGACCATGCGCGCGGGCTTGGAGCCGGGCCAGTCGTAAAACGCTTCCTTGAACTGGCTTTCGATGATGCCGCGCTTTTCCTCGATCACCAGCACTTCGCGCTTGGAGCGGACAAAGGCCAGCGCATCGCGCCGGGCCAGCGGCCAGACCATGCCGACCTTGTAGATGTCGATGCCAAGCGCGCGGCAGCGGTCCTCGGTCAGGCCCAGCAGGCGCAGCGCCTCCATCAGGTCGAGATGCCCCTTGCCGGTGGTCACGATGCCGAAGGAGGCGCCGGGCAGGTCGTAGATGCGCCGGTCGATGGGGTTGGCCTCGACAAAGGCTTCGACCGCCTCAAGCTTGTCGTGCAGGCGGGTTTCGATCAGCGGCGAGGGCAGATCGCCCAGCCGTACATGCAGCCCGCCCTGTGGCGCGGTATAGTCGGGCTGGACGAATTCGCGGTCCGGGGCCAGATCGACGGAGGCACCGGATTCCACCGTTTCGGAAATCGCCTTGAACCCGACCCAGGTGCCGGTGAAACGCGACAGGGCAAAGCCGTATTCGCCGAAGGTCTGATATTCGGCAACGCTGGCCGGGTTCAGCGTGGGCATGAACCAGGCCATGAAGGCCACGTCGGATTGATGCGGCATGGAGGAAGAGACGCAGCCGTGATCGTCACCCGCCACCACCAGCACGCCACCCTTGGGGGCGGAGCCATAGGCGTTGCCGTGTTTCAGCGCATCGCCCGAGCGGTCCACGCCCGGTCCCTTGCCGTACCACATGGAAAAGACGCCCTCGACCTCCGCATGGGGGTCCAAATGGGCCTGCTGCGCGCCCAGAACGGCGGTTGCACCAAGGTCTTCGTTCACCGCAGGCAGGAATTTGATGCGGCCCGCGTCCAGGCGCGACTTGTTGCGCCACATCTCCTGATCCAGACCACCCAGCGGGGAGCCGCGATAGCCCGAGACGAAACCGGCGGTGTTCAGCCCCGCCGCCTGATCGCGCCGTGATTGGTCCAGCATGATGCGCACCAGTGCCTGCGTGCCGGTCATGAAGACGCGCCCGCGCGGCAGCGCGTAGCGGTCGTCCAGCGCATAGGTGGAAAAATTCTGGTCCTGCTTGGTCATGTGAAATGCCTCCTGAAAGGTCAGTTTAGCGCAGTTTTTCCGGTATTTGCTGTCTATTCTCGCTTCGTCCCTTGTGATATCCGGGTGAATAATTCATCAGTACGCCATATGGTGAACAAATAATTCAGGAAGGCAGATGGAAGCCATTGATCGCAAACTTGTGCGCCTGCTGCAGCAGGACGCCCGTCAGTCCAACGCACAGCTGGCGGAAAAGTTGAATATCTCTGCATCGGCCTGCTGGCGGCGGGTCAGGGCGCTGGAAGAGGCGGGGGTGATCGAACGCTATGGCGCGATGGTGAATCCGGCTGCGATGGGCCTTGGGTTCGAGGCGATCGTGCATGTGCATCTGACCCGCCACGACACCCAGGCGCTGGCGCGCTTCATCGCGGCGGTGCAGCTGCGCGAGGAAGTGACGGAGTGTTTTGCCACCACGGGGCAGGCGGATTATCACCTGCGGGTGCTGTGCCGGGACATCGACGCCTACAATACCTTCCTCGAAGATTTCCTGTTTGTGCAGCCCGCCGTCAACTCGGCGCAGACCAATGTCGTGCTGCGGCGGATCAAGTCGAATGCGCCGCTGGGCGGCTGAGCCCTGTCACCGGCTGGTATTTCTTGCCCGACAGGCGCGCGCCGCTTGACATCGCGGCCCAGCTTGGGCCTTTTGCCAGAAATTCAAAACCGGAGGACTCCCCATGATGAAGACCCGTGCAGCCGTCGCCGTTGAGGCAGGTAAACCGTTAGAGATCATGGAAGTGAACCTCGAAGGGCCAAAGAAGGGGGAGGTGCTGGTCGAGATCAAGGCGACCGGGCTTTGCCACACCGATGAATTCACCCGTTCGGGCGACGATCCCGAAGGCATCTTTCCCGCGATCCTGGGCCATGAGGGTGCCGGTATCGTGCTGGAAGTCGGCGAAGGTGTGACGACGCTGGAACCGGGCGATCATGTGATCCCGCTTTATACGCCGGAGTGCCGGCAGTGCGAATATTGCCTGTCAGGCAAGACCAACCTCTGCCAGGCGATCCGCGTGACACAGGGGCAGGGGCTTTTGCCGGACGGAACCACGCGGTTCTCCATGCTGGATGGCACGCCCATCCATCACTACATGGGCTGTTCCACCTTTGCCAATCACACGGTGGTGCCGGAAATCGCATTGGCCAAGGTGCGCAAGGATGCACCTTTTGACAAGATCTGCTATATCGGCTGCGGCGTGACAACGGGGATCGGGGCGGTCATCAACACCGCCAAGGTCGAGATCGGGGCGCGCTGCGTGGTCTTTGGCCTTGGCGGCATCGGGCTGAACGTGATCCAGGGGCTGCGCCTGGCGGGTGCGGACCAGATCGTCGGCGTTGACCTGAACGACGACAAGGCCGAGATTGCGAAGTATTTCGGCATGACCGACTTCGTCAATCCCAACAATGTAGAGGGTGACATGGTCGCGCATCTGGTCGAACTGACCGGCGGCGGGGCGGATTACTCCTTTGATGCGACGGGCAACACCAAGGTGATGCGTACCGCGCTGGAAGCTGCACATAAGGGATGGGGCGAAAGCATCATCATCGGTGTGGCCGCTGCCGGGGCCGAAATTTCCACCCGTCCCTTCCAACTGGTGACCGGGCGGGTCTGGCGCGGCACGGCCTTTGGCGGTGCAAAGGGCCGGACCGATGTGCCGCAGATCGTCGATTGGTACATGTCCGGAAAAATCGAGATCGACCCGATGATTACGCATAAATTGACCCTGGATGAGATCAACTACGGCTTCGAGTTGATGCATGAAGGAAAGTCCATTCGCGCGGTAGTTGAATTTTAACGGATGACTTTATCGTCACATATGCTATAATGCTGCCGAAAGACCTGTTTTGTTTCGCAACCCGTAGCGCGAAGCAAAACAGGGTCTGAACGACTCCAAGGTCTGAACGGCCTTGTGTTCCGGTGCGAGTGTGGCGCTGTATGCGGCCTGCGAAAATTCAATAATGTTAATCCTTACGCCTACAACTTGCAGGCGAGCGGCACATTTTGGGCGTTTTTCCCACCGGTTCCGTGGCATTTCCGAGGTTTGGCCCCCGGAAGTGCCTGATTTTGCGGGCTACGTAAATTTAATTAAGATTCAGTTAATAGAACGGGTCCAATCCGTAATATTGAGAAATCTCGTCAAAATTTATTCGGATTCTCCGCCTACAACCATAGGGGTACTGGTTTGGAGAAGTGAAATGACCAATTTTAGGAAATCCCTGATCGCGGCGATTCTGCCCATTACGATGACAAGTGTTCCGGCACAGGCTCAGATCATTGATATCGATCTTGACCTGGGGGCCCTTCTGGGTGTCGGCCTTTGTATCGGGGGGGGATGTGACGACGATTTTGAATCGCCCGATGACGAACTGACACTGGCAGGCACAAATGTCAGTATTCTGTTCAACGATACCTCGGTGTCGCCCGCGCCCCTGAACGACTGGCGCATCAATATCAACGACAATGATCCGACCGGCGACAGCTATTTTGCCATCACGGATGTCACCGGGGGCCAGCAACCCTTCCGCATCATGGCGGGGGCGCCGGGCAACGGCTTTATCCTTGATGACACCGGCCATGTCGGTCTGGGCACGCAATTCCCGATGCGGGATCTGCACCTGACGGCCACCGACAGCCCCGGTATCCGCCTTGAGCAGACCGCCGGTGGGCCGGGAGCCCAGATCTGGGATGTGGTTGCCAATGAAAGCAACTTTCTGATTGTGGATGTGACCCACACCAAGATTCCCTATGTCATTGAAGCGGATGCGCCCAATGACAGCCTGATCATCACGGAAACGGGCAGGGTCGGTTTCGGTGTTGCGGCACCGGAGGAGCAGCTTCATATCCGCTCGAACGCGCCGGATACTGATGCATTTGCCCTGTTCGATGCCAATGGCAGCGGCTCCGATGCGGCCTTCCGGCTGCGCCAGAACGGTCTGATCCCGACAACCTGGGAATTCCGCAACCAGCAGGATTCGGGCCGTCTGAATATCGGCATTGCGGGCGGGAACACACCGCTCAAGATCGACGATCAGGCCGACAACAACCTGCTGCGTCTTGGCTCGAACACTGAAACCGATGTGGTCCGGATTACCGGGCGTCTGCTGGTAAACGATGTCGCGCTTTCCGTGCCGGACTATGTGTTCAAGGATGACTACGTGCTGCGGCCCCTGTCAGAGGTGAAGGCATTCATTGATCAGAACAGCCACCTGCCGGAAGTGCCCTCTGAAAAGGACATCGCGGCTGGCGGCGTGGACATGACCGGCATGCAGATGGCCCTGCTGAAAAAGGTCGAGGAACTGACCCTCTACACCCTGCAGCAGGAAGATGCGATCACGGCGCAGAAACAGGAGAACAGCGATCTGCGTGATCGTCTGGCCCGGGTCGAGGCGCTGCTGACCGAATAAGGACGACGGCTGACAGCCAACCGGTCCTGTGAAAGGACCCACGCGGCATCCATTTGAATTTCGGCCCATGATCCGGGGCCAGAAATGAAAATGGGTGCCGCTTCTTGCGTTTAGGATTGCGCCTGTGCTCCCGGGCATGCCTGCGGTCCCTGCCGACGCCAACAGCCAGTCGCCAGAACAGATGTCCGAAGGCGGGATCGCATCCAGGGGCATTGCCAAGGCCGCGATGCAGATGACGCTGGTGAAGAAGGTTGAGAACGGACGCTCTGCAAGCCCCGGCAGAGCGCAAGAGCCGCCTGCAAACGCGCCGCCTGCAAGAGGGCAAACCGGCCCAGATGGAAGTCCTTCAGGCCCGGCCTGGCCGGATCCAGACGGCCCGGGTGCAACAGCGCGGTTTGACCCGCGCCACCGAAACAATTGACGCAAGGCAAATCCGGGCGCTAACTTGCTGCACCGGGCGCCTTGCTGTGTCCTCATTTTGATAAACTTTTTTGCACCATGTTCCCTGGCCGGGCCGGGGCCACCAGGTGCCCAGGAGGCTATGATGCCGATTAAATTACCTGCCCCGTCCCTCTGCACCATGTTCTGCCTGCTGGCGGGACCTGTCCTGGCTCAGACCACCCACCCCAATGATGTCAACATCGAAGGCGATCTGGTGATCCAGGTGCCGCTCGCAGTCGGGCAGGTTGGAAACCCTTCCGAAGGCAGCCTCTATGTCGAAGACCTGACCGTCCTTGACGGCAAGGTCTGCATGGGCAACAGCTGCAGTCCCGGCGAGGTTATTCCCAATGAGACCGCGCTGCGGTTAAGATATACCAACACTTCCATCGAGTTTGTCGATACGTCGGGTGCATCCGTGCCCAACCGCGACTGGACCTTGCGCGTCAACGATCCCAACAGCGGCGGGATTGACCGTTTCTCGGTCGAGGATAACTCGGCAGCCACCACGCCCTTTACCATTGCAGGCGCAGTGCCGAACAATGCTTTCTGGCTTGCCACGTCGGGCAATCTGGGCCTCGGCACCTCGATCCCGCAGGCCAAGGTGCATCTTGTCGATACAGGAAACGAAGCCGCAATCCGCATGACCAGGAGTGGCGGCAGCGCGCATTCCTGGGAACTGACCGCCGCCGACACCTTCGAAATCCGCGACCTGACGGACAATTCCAGTCGGCTCTACATTGACACCGATGGCTTTGTCGGGCTTGGCACCGATACGCCCGGGGAATTGCTGCACATCCGTTCCAATGCCATCAACACCGACGCCTTTGCATTGTTCGATGCCAACGGCGCAGGCTCTGACGCGGCATTCCGGCTGCGCCAGAACGGCGTGACCCCAACCACATGGGAATTCCGCAATCAGCAGGACTCGGGCCGTCTGAACGTGGGCATCGCTGGCGGCAACACGCCGCTGAAGATCGACAATGCCGCAAACAACAATCTGATCCGTCTGGGCCGCAACGGCCTGCCCGGCGAGGTGAACATCACCGGCACGCTGGTGGTCAACAACACCCAGTTGAATGTCCCCGACTACGTCTTTGCACATGATTACGCGCTGCGCCCGCTCTCCGAGGTGCAGGCGTTCATTGACGAAAACTCCCACCTGCCGGATGTCCCCTCAGAGGCCGAAATCAAGGCGAATGGCGTGGACCTGACCGCTATGCAGATGGTGCATCTGAAAAAGATCGAGGAACTGACGCTCTATACGCTGGAGCAGCAGAAGGAGATCTCTGAACAGACAGCAACGATCGCTGCGTTGACGACAAGACTGGCCAGGATCGAAGCGCTGCTGTCGGAATAGATGGATTAGTGTCTCTACTGGTGGTTGTTTTACAGAACGCCGGATTTGCTCCGTTATTTAGTCGGCGGAGCAGGCACCCGAGAGACTGCCGTCAAGCGATTTGCACCGAGACATTCGATAAATTTATCAAAGGAAAAACCATGCTGAACAGAAACTTCCTGCTGACACCTTTTCTTTTCAACCTGCTGATTGTTGCCGCGCCGCTGCACGCCGAAGTGCTGAGCAGCACGAGCCCAACCATCCGCGACAACCTTTGCGTGGGTCTTGGTTGCGCAACTAACGAAACATTCGCAGGCCTTTATGATAGCGTAGTGATCAAAGGCAACAACACGCGGGTCGTGTTTGAAGATAACTCCACCAGCTCCGGATTCCCAACAGCCGACTGGGCGCTCGAAGCGAATGAAACAGGATCGACCGGGCTGGAAAGATTCATTCTCAGGAACCTGACGGCGAACACCACGCCATTCGTGGTCGAGGGCGATGCGCCGACCAGCAGCCTGTTTGTGGCAGCGGATGGCGATATCGGTTTGGGCACCTCCATCCCACAGGCAGATATGCACATTGTTTCGGACAGTTCCTCGCCATCGCTTCGGCTGCAAAGCACCTCAATCGGACAAGCCTGGCAGATCGGTGATCCGGTTTCTCTAAATGCCGGTTTTCAGATCTACGATGTGACTGCAGACTCCACACCTTTCCTGATCGTTCCCGGTGGAAACAACCAATTGTCGTTCGTCATCAACGGGGAAAAAATTGGGCTGGGCACAGACTCCCCCCAAGAAAAGCTACATATTGTCACGAACGCCAGTAACACCGATGCATTCGCGCTATTCGATGCCAATGGGGCAGGATCGGACGCCGCCTTCCGCCTGCGCCAGAACGGCCTCATCCCCACCACATGGGAATTCCGCAATCAGCAGGATTCCGGTCGCTTGAATGTCGGTATTGCCGGTGGCAACACGCCGCTGAAAATCGACAATGCCGCAAACAACAACCTGATCCGTCTCGGCCGGAACGGCAAACCCGGAGAGGTCAATATCACCGGCACGCTGGTGGTGAACAACACCCAGTTGAATGTCCCCGACTACGTCTTTGCACATGATTACGCGCTGCGCCCGCTCTCCGAGGTGCAGGCGTTCATTGACGAAAACTCCCACCTGCCGGATGTACCATCGGCGGCGGAAATTGCTGCGAAAGGTGTCGATATGACTGCGATGCAGATGACGCTGCTGAAGAAGGTCGAGGAACTGACGCTTTATACCCTGGAACTGGAACAGGCCCGCGCGGGGCAGGACATGCGTCTGGCTGCGCAAGAGCGCTCGATCGCCCTCCTTCAGGCTCAGATCGACAGCCTCAGATAAGGTCCATGCGGTCACCGCACCGGCGCGGGGCCCGTGGATGCGAAACACGACTTTCGAAGGCGCGCAGGCGCTGCGGGCCTTCTGAAATAAGATGTTGGCAGGATCATTGCCTGTTGGCATGGTCGCTGTATGTCCCGGCCGATGATTGGGACAACCCTATTCCACGCGTTTCGTATTTTCACAGGAAGACTGACAGATGCCAATCAAGATATTCGTACCACAATCCGTCTCGTGTCTTGGGGCCTTTCTGGGCCTCGCTTTCATGGCCTGTCCGGCCAGCGCCGATCAGGTGATTGCCGACGATCTGATCGTCCAACGCAATCTATGCGTCGGCGCTGTCTCATGCGTGGATGGTGAGGTTTTCAACAATGAAGACATCAAGATCAAAAGCACCCAACCGGAGATCCTGTTCGATGACACCAGCGTCTCCGGTGGGTTTGCCGACTGGAGTCTGCAGACCAATGTTGACGGGTCGAACAATTTCGTCGTTCGCGACCAGACCAACAACACAACGCCGTTCCGGATCGAAGCCAACACTCATCCCAACAGTCTTTACGTCTCATCGGTAGGTGGCGAGCCAAGGATCGGTTTCGGGACCGCTCTGCCGCAACAGGAACTGCACATTTTCAGTCAGAACACGGCGATCCAGCGTTTTGAACAAGGTTCTGTGATCCTTGCGCCCCGGGTTTGGGATTTGGGCGGAAACGAAACGTCCTTTTTCCTGAGCGATACCACCGGCGGCACGATACCGTTTCACGTCAGGGCCGGCGCGCCGGTCAGCTCGCTGGTGGTCGACAGAGATGGCAATATCGGCCTCGGCACAGGTTCGCCCGAGGAACGGTTGCACATCCGTTCCAACGCCATCAACACCGACGCCTTTGCATTGTTCGATGCCAATGGCGCAGGCTCTGACGCGGCTTTCCGCCTGCGCCAGAACGGGGTGACCCCAACCACATGGGAATTCCGCAACCAGCAGGATTCCGGCCGTCTGAACGTCGGCATTGCGGGCGGCAATACGCCGCTGAAGATCGACAGTGCCGCCAACAACAACCTGTTGCGGCTGGGGCGCAACGGCCTTCCGGGCGAGGTGAACATCACCGGTACGCTGGTCGTGAACAACACGCAACTGAACGTGCCGGATTACGTGTTCGACGCCGATTATCCCCTGCGCCCACTGGCCGAGGTGCAGGCGTTTATCGACGCCAACAGCCACCTGCCGGATGTGCCATCGGCTGCTGAGATTGCTGCGACCGGTGTCGACATGACCCAGATGCAGATGCTCCACCTGAAAAAGATCGAGGAGCTGACGCTTTATACGCTTGAACAAGAGGACCGCATTTCAACCCAGGACGCGCGCATTGCGATGCAGGAGGACCGTATCGCCCGGTTGGAAGCGGCGCTGGAGGCGCTTGCGGCGCAATAGGCGCGCCATGAGGTTTGACAGGACGGGCTCCCGTCCTGTTAACTATTGCCAGCCGTCTGAGGGGAGGCGGGATTTTAACATAAGTCATTTTGCGCCAGCACCCCGGCCATTGCCTGCGCCATTTCCGTTTCGGGAGACTGTCCCATGTTGATCCGGCTTTTTATCATTGTCGCTTTGTCGATGACCTCCGCACTGACCGCTTCGGCGCAGGACATCTTCAACAACGGTGTCCGTATCGCTGACGGAGACCTGCAGAAAGCGGACCTCACGGTTGCGGGCAGCGCCAGCATCGGCAACCTTTGTCTGGGGCTGAGATGCGGCGAGGACGAGCCCACCAGTTATGACAGGCCGCTTACCATCGACACACCAAAGCAGGCCTGGATTGACATGGTAAACCAGTCGGTAGCAGGGACTGGGCATTACCCCGGGCGCGATTGGCGGATCAGGCCGAACGACGATTACAATGGCGGGATCGAACGCTTTTCGATCGAGGATCTGAGTGCTGACACAATCCCCTTCAGCATTGAGGGTGGCGCGCCCGAGAATGCGCTTTGGATCGACAATGGTGGCGGCATCGGGCTGGGCACGATGTTTCCGCAGGACCGGCTGCATGCCTCCGGGGCCATCGGCCCCGGCTTGCGGCTGGAACAGACCGGCAATGGGCTTTTGCCGCCACAGGCCTGGCGGATCGTCGGGCAAACCGCTTTCAGCGTCAGCGATCTGACCGCCGGGACCACCCCATTCCGCATTGACCGGACGGCGCCATCCGGGTCTTTCCATCTCGACGAAACCGGATTTGTGGGTCTTGGCACCGATGCGCCCGAGGAATTGCTGCACATCCGGTCCAATGCGTCCAATACGGATGCCTTCGCGCTTTTCGAAGCGGCGGGTAGCGGCTCCGATTCCGCGTTCCGCCTCAAGCAGAACGGCACCACCCCCAGCACATGGGAATTCCGAAATCAGCAGGATTCAGGTCGTCTGAACGTCGGCATCGCGGGGGGCAACACGCCGCTGAAGATCGACAATGCCGCCAACAACAACCTGCTGAAACTGGGCATCAATTCTGCCCCTGACGCGGTTGTGGTGACGGGACGGCTGGTGGTGAACAACACCACGCTGAACGTGCCCGATTACGTCTTTGGCGCGGATTACCCCCTGCGGTCGCTGGCCGAGGTCAGGGATTTCATCGGCACGAACAGGCATTTGCCGGACATCCCTTCGGAGGCTGAGATCAGGGCAAATGGTGTGGACATGACCGAGATGCAGATGGCGCATCTGAAGAAAATCGAGGAACTGACGCTGTACACACTGGAGCAGGAAGACAAGATCGCGGCCCTGACACGGCAGAATGCGCGCCAGGAATCTGAGATCAGGACATTGGTCAGCAGACTGGCTGCGCTTGAGGCTTTGGAAGCCTCGCGCTGAAGGGGATTTCCTGACGGTCTGAAGCTGCCGCCGGGTCAATGGCCCGGCCGTCTTCTCCTGCTTTACCTGCCGGTTTTTGGCGCTAAGCTTCCCCCACAAGACCAGTTGGAGGCTGACCATGCGACTGCGCGTCAACGGAACCGATCACGAGGTGGAGGTCGAAGACGACATGCCGCTTTTGTGGGTATTGCGTGACGAGTTGGGCATCACCGGCCCGAAGTATGGCTGCGGGATCGCGCAATGCGGGGCCTGCACCGTACATGTGGACGGGGTCGCCGTGCGGTCCTGTCAACTGGCGGCGGCAGATGTGGATGGCGAAGTGACCACGATCGAGGGGCTTGGAACCCCGCAGGCGCTGCATGCGGTACAGCAGGCCTGGGTGGACCATCAGGTGGCCCAATGCGGTTACTGCCAGTCGGGGCAGATCATGCAGGCGGCGTCCTTTCTCGACCTCAACCCGGAGCCGACCGACGAACAGATCGACGCAGCGATGAGCGGGAACCTCTGTCGCTGCGGGACCTATCCGCGCATCCGCGCCGCCGTGAAGACCGCCGCCGCCAAGTTGCAGGGGGTCTGAGCATGGGACGGGTGAAAACCATCGCGCGCCGCAGCTTTCTGGTGGGGTCGGTCGCGGTGCTGGGCGGGGTCGCCTTTGGCACCTACATGTACAAGCGGGACGTGAAGAACCCGCTGCTGGCAGAGCTGAAACCGGGCGAGGTGGCCTTCAACCCCTACGTCAAGGTGGATGCCCAGGGCGTGACGCTGATCACCCCGCGTGCCGATGTGGGGCAGGGCGCCTATTCGATCCAGGCGCATCTGCTGGCGGAAGAGCTGGATGTGGAGCTGGCGGATGTGCGGATTGATCCGGGCATGCCCTCGGCCGCCTATTACAACGGGGTTGTAGCCGCGGAAGGCATGCCGATTGCCGCGACTTCCGACAGCATGATGGCGCGCACCGGGCGCGGGGCGGCGGATGTGGTGGGCAAGCTTCTGGGGCTGCAGCTGACCGGTGGGTCGTCGACGGTGCCGGATATGTACGACCGTCTGCGCCATGCCGGCGCTGTCGCGCGCGCGACGCTGCTGGCGGCGGCGGCGCAGCAAACCGGCCTGGACCGCGATCAGCTGCGCACCGAAAGCGGCGCGGTGGTGCTGCCTGACGGGATGCGGCTGGCCTATGCCGATCTGGCCGCCACGGCGGCAGAGATTGACCCGGTGCAGGATGTCACCCTGCGCGACCCGTCGGAATGGCGGATGCTGGGGCGGGATCATCTGCGCACCGACATCATTGCCAAATCCACCGGCACGCAGATCTATGGCATCGACCTGGTGATGGAGGGCATGGTGCATGCCACCACCCGCACCAATCCGGCGCTTGGGGGTGGCATTCTGGGCTATGATGCGACCGAGGCAGAGGTGATGCGGGGCGTTCAGGCCATCATGCCGATCACCGGGGGTTTTGCCGTGGTTGCGGACAACACCTGGCGCGCCTTTCAGGCGGCGGATGCGGTCAAGGCGGACTGGGGCGAAGCGCCCTATATCGGCGATACGGCCGCGCAGTTTGCCGATGTTGCCGCCTCTTTCATCGAGGACCGGCAGGACAGCCGGTTCAAGGACGAGGGCGATGTGGAAGCGGCGCTCGACGGTGCGGATGTGCTTGAGGCTGAGTATCGCATCCCCTATCTGGCCCATGCCCCGCTGGAGCCGATGTCCGTGGTCGTGAAACTGACGGAGGGGCGGCTCGACATCTGGACCGGCACCCAGATCCCGCGTTTCGTGCAGGAGGGGGCCGCTGCCGTGGCCGGGCTTGAGGTTGAAAACGTCCATGTGCATGTGCTGATGTCCGGCGGCAGCTTCGGGCGGCGGCTGGAAGACGATTACATCCGGCAGGCGGTCGAGATTGCGCTGGAGATGCCCGACACCCCGATCAAGATGGTCTGGAGCCGGGAAGAGGACATGACCCATGATTTTCCCCGTCCGCTGGCGATCAGCCGCGCGCGGGGGGCGGTGTCGGGCGGTCAGGTGGCAGCCTATGATCTGGGCATTGCGGCGCCTTCCGTGACCGCGTCCTCGCTGGGCCGTCTGGGCCAGCCCGCCATCGGGCCGGATGTGGCGATTGTCGCCGGCGCCTGGGACCAGCCCTATGCGATCCCGGATTACCGGGTCACCGGCTACCGGGTGCCGCCGATGGTGCCGGTCAGTTCCTGGCGGTCGGTCGGGGCCTCCGGCAATGGCTTCCTGCATGAGAGCTTTCTGGATGAGCTGTGCCACGCCGCCGGGGCCGACCCGCTGGAGGAACGGCTGCGCCTGTGCTGGCACGACACTTCGCGCAAGGTGCTTGAAGCGGTGGCCGAGATGTCGGGCTGGGGCAGCGACCTTGGCCCGGGGCGGGGGCGCGGGGTCGCCTTTACCCTGTCCTTCGGGGTGCCGGTGGCCGAGGTGGTGGAAGTCACCGAGACGGATCGCGGCATCCGCATCGACAAGGTTTTTGTCGCCGCCGATGTGGGCCGGGTGCTGGACCCGGTGAACTTCGAGGCGCAGCTTTCGGGCGGGGTGATCTGGGGGCTGGGCCATGCGATGAACTGCGAGCTGACCTATGCTGGGGGCGTGGCCCAGCAGGACAATTTCCATGTGTTCGAGGGGATGCGCCTGCACCAGACACCTCAGATCATGGTGCGCGGTCTGGAAAACGGCGACAGGATCCGCGGCATCGGTGAACCGGGCGTGCCACCCGCCGCACCCGCGCTGGGCAATGCGATCTTTGCCGCGACCGGCAAGCGGATCCGCGAATTGCCCTTTGCCAAACATGTGGGTTTTGTCTGATGCGCCTCTTGATTGCAGCGCTGTTGCTGGCAGCCCCGCTGGCCGCACAGGAAACCACGGAGAGCCGGGAAGCGGGCCTTGCCGCCTGGGACCGGATCTTTGAAAAGGTCTCGCATCCGCGCTGCACCAATTGCCATGTGGGCGAAAGCGGTCAACCGATGTGGAACGGTTTGGGCTATGGGGCAGATACCGTTCACGGCATGGGGGTTCTGGCGGACGAGACCCGGATCGGCGCGCTGAGCACGCCCTGCCGGACCTGTCATGTGACCACGGGCAGGGCCAATACCGTGCCCCATGCGCCGCCCCATATCAGTGATGCCTGGCGTCTGCCCCCGGTCGAGCTGGCCTGGCTGGGCAGGTCCAGCGCCGAGATCTGCGCACAGATGCGCGATCCGGAAACCAATGACGGCAACGATATTGCCGAGCTTGCCGAACACCTGCGAAGCTCGCCTTTCGTGGCCTGGGGCTATGCCCCCGGCGCGGGCCGCTCTGCCCCTGATGGCACGCCCGAGGATATCGCCGCCGATGTGGAGATCTGGGGGGCCGCCGGTGCGCCCTGCGATTGACATATGCAGTTGCCGGGCAGCACCTGACGTGGCCTGCGTCGCCGTGTCCGGTAACCCAGGCGCCCGACCTTGAACTTGAGACACGAATACCCTGCCGCGCCTGCGGCGCTCTCGGGACATGCGTGTCACGGGATGATTCAGATATAAGGTCGGACGCTTTATGGATATTTTGAACGTTGCACGTCCGGTCGCTGTTTCCGGTCTGGATGACATCCCATTCCCCGTTGCTGATGCGGCCGGGGTAGAGGCGCTGCTGGCGCGCTGTCCGGTTGCCGCCGAAACCCCGCTGGTGGAGGCCGAGGCCATCGCGGTGGAGGCGGGAGTGGCGCAGGTCTGGGTCAAGGATGAACGCGGGCGCATGGGGCTTGGCAGCTTCAAGGCGCTGGGGGCCGCCCATGTCATCGCCCGCCACGGCAAGGCTGCGCGCGGCCGGACCTATGTCACCGCAAGTGCGGGCAACCACGGATTGTCGGTGGCGGCGGGTGCGGCGGCATTCGGTGCATCTTCGGTCATCTATATTGCCGAAACGGTGGCGGATGCCTTTGCCGGGCGGCTGAAAGCGCAAGGGGCCGAGGTGCGCCGCGCGGGGGCGACCTATGAGGAGGCCATGGCCGCGGCGGAGCAGGAGGCGACGGCGAAAGGCTGGCATCTTTTGTCGGATACGGCCTGGGCGGGATATACCGAAGATCCGCTGGCGGTGATGGAAGGCTACCTCGCGCTGATGGCCGAGGCGGTGCGCCAGATGCCCCGGGTGCCCAGCCATATCTTTCTGCAGGCCGGGGTTGGCGGGCTGGCGGGGGCCTGTGCCGCCTGTGCACGGGCGCATTGGGGGGATGGCCCGCGGATCGTCGTGGTCGAACCGGCAGTGGCCCCGGCGCTTTATGGCTCGGTTGCGGCGGGCAGGGCGGTGACCAGCCCGGGGCCCGCCAGCAACATGGGCAGGCTGGATTGCAAGAGCCCCTCGCTGATCGCCCTGAAGGGGCTGGCGCGCGATGCGGATGCCTATGCGCTGATCACCGAGCAGGAGGCGCAGGTAGGCGCGGGGACCGCGATGGTCGCCGGTCTGGCCTCGACCCCTTCGGGGGCTGCGGGCATTGCCGCCCTGCTGGCCCTTGGGGCGGAGGGCAAGCGCGCGCTGGGCATCACGCCAAAGGCAAATGTGCTGTGTATCCTCAGCGAGGGCCCGGAAAGCTGACCGGGACGGGGTGCGCCGCGCGGGGCGGATATATCTGCCTGCGGGTCGAAAGCCGGCATTGCCCTTCTTGACGCTCCGGATCGGATGACTTAACTCAATCCCTGCGCGGGCGTTGTGTAATGGTAAGACCTCAGCCTTCCAAGCTGATGATGCGGGTTCGATTCCCGCCGCCCGCTCCAGCCCTTCCAAAGTTCAACTGCGACATCGGTGGCGCTTGACCCCTGCGTGCTGCCGCGCCATGACACGTCACGACTAAAAAGGACGAACCATGGCACGCGCACCCGTTCCCGCACCGACCCAGACCGAAGAACGTGAAAAGTCGCGGCGGATCGGCGCGCTTCGGGCGCTTTTGCCTTTCATGCTGCCCTATCGCGGGCTGATGGCCCTGGCGGTGCTGGCGCTGATGCTGACGGCGATGGTGTCGCTGACCCTGCCGCTGGCGGTGCGCCGGGTGGTGGACAACTTCCGGTCTGCCGAAACCGAACTGCTGGACCGTTACTTTCTGGCTGCCCTGGGGATCGCGGCGCTCTTGGCTGTCGGCACCGGGCTGCGCTATGCGCTGGTGACGCGGCTGGGCGAACGTGTGGTTGCCGATATCCGGCGCGCGGTCTTTGACAGGGTCATTTCCATGAGCCCTGCGTTTTATGAACGGATCATGACCGGTGAGGTGCTGAGCCGGATCACCACCGATACCACCCTGATCCTCAGCGTCATCGGCTCCTCCGTTTCCATCGCCCTGCGCAACATCCTGATCTTCACGGGGGGGCTTGCGCTGATGCTGCTGACCTCGGCCAAACTGACCGGGCTGGTGCTGCTGATCGTGCCTGCGGTGGTCATCCCGATCCTTGTGCTGGGCCGCCGCTTGCGCGTCATCAGCCGGGAAAACCAGGACTGGATCGCGGCGTCTTCCGGCAATGCCTCGGAAAGCCTGGGTGCGGTGCAGACGGTACAGGCCTTTACCCATGAAACCGTGACGCGCGATGCCTTTGCCCGCATGACCGAAGGGTCGTTCGACGCCGCCCGCCGCCGGATCAAGACCCGCGCCGCGATGACGGTGATCGTGATTTTCCTGGTTTTCTCCGGCGTGGTCGGGGTTCTGTGGATCGGGGCCAATGATGTGCGCGAGGGCAATATGACCCCCGGCGCACTGGTGCAATTCGTGATCTATGCGGTGATGGTTGCGGGCGGGGTTGCGGCGCTGTCGGAAATCTGGGGCGAGTTGCAGCGCGCGGCGGGCGCGACGGAGCGGCTTGTCGAACTGCTGCAAGCCGAGGACAGTGTGCAGGACCCGGTGGAAGCGGGTGTTTTGCCGGACCCGGTACGCGGGCGGATCCTGTTCGAGGATGTGCATTTCTCATACCCCGCGCGACCCGGCACTGCGGCGCTGGATGGGGTGACGCTGGACATTCAGCCGGGCGAAACGGTGGCTTTCGTCGGCCCATCCGGGGCGGGAAAGACCACGATCATCCAGTTGATCCTGCGGTTCTATGATCCTTCGTCCGGCCGCATCACGCTGGATGGGGTGGACCTGCGCGAAGTGGCGCGGGATGCCTTCCGTCAGGCCATCGCGCTGGTGCCGCAGGACCCGGTGATCTTTGCCGCTTCGGCCTCGGAAAACATTCGCTTTGGCAGGCCCGAAGCCAGCGATGCGGAAGTGGAGGTCGCCGCAAGGGCCGCTGCCGCGCATGATTTCATCGCGGCACTGCCCGATGGCTATGACAGCTATCTGGGCGAACGTGGCGTCATGCTGTCCGGCGGGCAGAAGCAGCGCATTGCCATCGCCCGCGCGATCCTGCGCGACGCGCCGGTGCTGCTGCTGGATGAGGCAACCAGCGCATTGGATGCCGAAAGCGAGCGTGCGGTGCAACAGGCGGTGGACCACCTGAGCCGTGACCGTACCACATTGATCGTGGCGCACCGTCTGGCGACCGTGAAAAAGGCGGACCGCATTGTCGTTCTGGAAGCGGGGCGCGTGGTGGCGACAGGCACCCATGATGCCCTGGTGGCCAGGGGGGGCCTCTATGCCCGGCTGGCACGGTTGCAATTCACCGATGGCATCGCTGCCGAATAGGGGCGCGAAATTCCGGCCCGGAATCCTGCCGCTGCGTCATTTGACCGTGGTGCGGGTGGACATTGCCTTGCGAATTACCCGGTTTCATCGCATCCTTTGACCCAGGAAAAATTCAGCCGGAAACCGGCATTTGGGGAGGATTGTTCATGGGATACAGTGGTATCGAAGACCGCAAGAAGATCGAAGGCGAAATGCCCTGGGCAGAGCGTGATCTGCCAAAAACGCTTTATGGTCTGATCAGCCGGACAACGGCAAAGTTTCCGAACCACAAGGCCATCAGTTACCAGATCTTTTCCGGCCCCAAGGACAAGGCCGAGACCTTTACCTGGACCCAGCTCAAGGACAAGGTCAGCCAGACGGCCAACCTGTTCCGGTCTCTGGGCATCGGCCCGAAGGATGTCGTGGCCTATGTCCTGCCCAATTGCAATGAAACCGTTCTGACCCTGCTGGGGGGCGGCGTGGCCGGCATCGCCAACCCCATCAACCCGCTGCTGGACGCCGAACAGATCGGCTCGATCCTGCGTGAGACCGGGGCATCGGTGGTGGTCACCCTGCGGCCTTTCCCCAAGACCGACGTGGCCGAAAAGACAGCCGAAGCCGTCAAGCTTGCACCCGGGGTTCATACGGTGCTTGAGGTGGACCTTGTGCGCTACCTGACGCCGCCGAAATCCTGGATCGTGCCACTGATCCGGCCCAAGGGGCTGGTGGGAAATCAGGCGAAGTACCTGAACTTCAACGCCGAGATCAGCAAGCAACCCAAGGAGCTGACCTTTGAGGACGTGCAGGAAGACCGCGTGGCCTTCTATTTCCACACCGGCGGCACCACCGGCATGCCGAAGGTTGCACAGCACCTCTATTCCGGCACCATCTACAACGGCTGGATCGGCTCCGAACTGCTGCTGACCGCAGAAGACGTGATGCTCTGCCCGCTGCCGCTGTTCCATGTCATGGCCTGCCAGGTGATGCTGCTGGGGGCGTTGTCGTCGGGCGCGCATATCGTTTTCCCGACGCCGCAGGGCTATCGCGGCGAGGGCGTGTTCGACAACCTGTGGAAGCTGGTGGAACGCTGGAAGGTCACTTTTGTGGTCTCTGTTCCGACGGCCCTTGCCGCCACCATGCAGCGCCCGGTCAATGCGGATATTTCCAGCGTGAAGACGGCGTTCTCCGGCTCTGCCCCGCTGCCGCTGGAATTGTTCCGCCGGTTCGAGAAGACAACCGGCATGACGATTGTCGAGGGCTATGGCATGACCGAGGCAACCTGCCTGATTTCGGGCAACCCGGTGGACGGGCTGAAAAAGGTGGGCTCGATCGGGATTCCCTTCCCCTATACCGAGATCAAGATCGTCAGCAACGGCAAGGAACTGGGCATCGACGAGGTGGGGGAAATCTGCGTTTCGAACCCCGGTGTCTATGTCGGCAATACCTATACCGAAGCGGACAAGAACAAGGATCTGTACTACAAGGACAAGTTCCTGCGCACCGGTGATCTGGGCCGGATGGATGCGGACGGCTACCTGTGGATCACCGGCCGGTCCAAGGACCTGATCATTCGCGGCGGGCACAACATCGACCCGGCCGAGATCGAAGAGGCGCTTCTGGGACATGATGCCGTCGCCTTTGCAGGGGCCATCGGACAGCCGGATGCCCATGCGGGTGAAATCCCCTGCGCCTATGTGGAACTGGTCGAAGGGGCAGAGGTCACGGAAGAGGAATTGCTGGTCTATTGCAGCGAGAAGGTCCACGAACGTGCGGCCCAGCCCAAACATGTCACCATCATGAAGGAACTGCCGAAAACGGCGGTGGGCAAGATTTTCAAACCCGATCTGCGCAAGGATGCGATCACCCGTGTCTATGATGCCGCGCTGACGGCGGCGGGCAGTGCCGCGCGGGTGGATCATGTGGTCGACGACAAGAAACGCGGCCTGGTCGCCAGGATTTCCATGAACGGTGCCGCGCCGCAGGACGTCGGGGCCGTGCTCGACAGCTTTACCCGGCCATGGGAGGAGGCGTGAACGCCCCGGATTATGACCAGCTGATCGACGCCGAGACCTGGGCCTTTATTGCGCGGCTTGATGCCGCCTATCCGCCGGATGCCGTCGAGATGACGATCAGGGAGCAGCGGCAGGTCTATGACCGGATGTGCCGCCTCTTTGATCAGGGACGGCCCGCAGGAATCGTTGTGCGGGACATCCCCTATGGCGCGGTGCCCTGCCGGATCTACGAGAAGACGGCGTCGGATGTCACGGTGGTCTATTACCACGGCGGCGGTTTTGTTGTGGGCGGGCTGGACAGCCACGACGACATCTGCGCCGCGATCTGTGACCGCACGGGATACCGGGTGATCTCGGTCGATTACGGGCTGGCGCCCGAGGTGGTCTTTCCGGGTTGTTTCAACGATGCCTGTGCCGCTTTCGAAGCCATCGCGAAGGTTCACCCAGGTCCTTTGGTCATGGCGGGCGACAGCGCGGGCGGCAACCTTGCCGCTGCGGTGACGCATCAGGCGCGTCAGTTGCTGCCGGGCCGGATCAGGGGTCAGCTGCTGATCTATCCCGGTTTGGGCGGTGACCGGGGGCAGGGGTCTTATGTGGAGCATGCAAATGCGCCACAGCTTACGGCCGCGGATCTGGCGTTCTACCTCAAGGTCCGCGTCGGTGAAGGGGAGCCGCCGGCAGATGATCCCCGATTTGCCCCACTGAATGACACGGATTTCACCGGCCTGCCGCCGAGCGTGCTGATCACGGCGGAATGTGATCCGCTTGCCAGCGACGGCGGGGCCTATCGCGACGCGATACGCGGCGCTGGCGGGCAGGCGGTCTGGTTCAATGAGCCCGGCATGGTACATGGCTGCCTGCGCGCCCGCGCCATGTCCTCCCGTGCGGCGGCATTCTTTGACAAGGTGGTGGAGGGGATCGCGGCTTTGGGACGGGGCGACTGGCCCTATGCAGACGCGCAGATGTGAGGTTTTCGGATTCCGTTCTTTTTGAAAAGAACGGGCCGGAGTTTTTGAAGACTCCGGGGGTGGCAAGGCGCGTGGCGTTGAGCCCTTGGCATCGCTTTCTTTGAAGAAAGCGGATCGGCGTTTCTGAACACGCCGGGACCCGGCGTGTCACTTCAGAAAGGACGCCGCCTTCATCGTATCCGCGACCGGCGCGCCAAGGCGGTGCAGGATCGTGGGGGCCAGTTGCAACTGGTCGATCACGGTATCCGCGCGGGGGCCTTCGGCGGGGCCGAAATAATAAAGCGCCGCATCCTGTTGCAGCTCGCCCCGCCCGCCGTGGTGGCCGCGCTCGTCCTGACCGTGATCTGCGGTCACGATGATCTCATATCCTGCCGCCATCCATTTGGAGATGAAGGGCGCCAGCATCTCGTCCATCACGGCGCAGGCGTGGTCCATCTCCTGGCAATCGTGGAAGAACCGGTGGCCCATGCTGTCCAGGGTACAGGTGTGCAGCATGCCGTAGTTCAGCCCGAACCGCAGGCACAGATTGGTGAGCGTGGCAAAGAGATCCACGTCGGAGGGGGTCATCTGGTTGACCTGCCCATAGCCGGTCATCGTGTGGAACCGCCCGTGGTTGATCGTGTCGCTGTCGGGCTCGTCGTATTCGATGTCACGCACATAGTCGAAGGGGTGGCGGTTGAAGAACTCCGACCAGAAGGAATGCGCCACAGCGCCCGTCACGCCGCCGCCTGCGCGGACCTGGCTGAACACGTCTTTATGCCCCAGCCGGAAGACATTGCCGTTCCCGGTGCAACCATGCGCGGCCGGCGCCACGCCGGTGTGGATCGAGGCATAGCAGGAGGCCGAGATCGAGGGCAGCACCGCCCGGATTTTCCAGACGCGGGCATCGCCGGATTGCACCCAGCCTTCGAGGTTGCCGAACAGGCGGCGCCAGTTGCGGTATGGCACCCCGTCAAGGATGATCAGCAGCAGTTTCTTGTCCATGTCGGGCCTCCCTGTTTGCGGTCATATGATCGCAGGCGCGGGTGCGGTGCAACGGGTAACCCGTGGTCAAACAGCCGCGTGATCGCGGTGCCCGGCATAAGGGTGCTTTGCTGACCCGGAATGCCTCGCTTGCCCGCTTTGGCGAAAATCCAACCTGTGATAGCATCGCGGGATTGGAATCAGGGGGTTTTTCATGAAACATTGGACCTTGGAGACAGATGCCGAAACACTGCCGCTGAAACGGACAGGCGGCACCGGCGAGGATGCACCGACAATGGGCACCGGCAAATGCACCGCATCGGGCTGCGGATGCCCCAGCTATGTCGATCCTCCCGGTGGATTTGACTGTGCCCGTTGCGGGCACGCAAAATCAGAACATTGGTAAGCGCCAGTGCCGGATCATGACCTGCGCGCAGAAAACGACCGGCTGCGCGCCCGGCTCAGCGCGTTCGAGCGTTCCGCAGATGAGGCCCGCCGCGACAAGCGGTGGTACAGTGACAACAGCTGGCAGGATTGGGTCAAACTCTCCGGCCTGCCGCTGGCCTTCGTGCTGGCCTGCTACACGTTTTACGACGATGTCTACCTGCGCTTTAAGGGGCAGGACCGCGCCACGATCAGCGCAATCGAAAGCAATCTGCGTGAAATCCAGAAGCTGAACGAAAAGGCCTATGCGCTGAACGAGGCAGATGGAATTTCGGGGGCCGGCAGTTTCGAGGCGGCGAATGCGGGGTTGCGGCAGCGGCTGGGCAGTCAGACTTTCGCATATTGGCAGCAGCAGCCGGATTTCTTTCAACCCTCGGAGGCGCAGATCCTTGCTGATCAACTGTTGCTTCAGGGCCGGACAAAGGATGCCTGGCAAATCGCGGAAACGCTGGAAAGCAGCGCGCGCAGCGCATCCGACCGGGTTGAACTTGCGCTGTTCAAGGGCCGTATCCTGGGGGCGGAGGGCGATGCCTTCGACCTTGCGGCAGCGCGGAAACAGCTGGGCGCGGCCTATGCGATGACGGATGAGGTCGCCGTCTCCTCCCGCGCGCAGGCCCAGCGGCGCACGATCCTGCAGTACCGGGTGCAAATGGAACTCTATTATGAGCAGCCCTGTGAAGGGATCGGCCCGCTGGTCGAGGCGCTGGAGGTCTGGACGCTGGACGGCACCCCGGCAGAGGATGCGCAGGACCGGGCGGCGCGGCGGCTGATCGAGACCTATGCTGCGCGCTGCGCGGGGTAGGGGCAGTTGCCAAGCAAAACCGACTTTTGTGTCACATGCTGACCCGGATCGCTGTGCTACGTCAGGCGCAGGGGCGAAGCGGTCATCCGCGGAAATTGCAGCGAACGGCGGGAAAGAGTCCGGAGTTACATGAGGCGTCAGCCGGGCCAGCGCCTGCCCGGGGTGGGCGATGCCGAGCTATGTTCATGCCACTTTATTTCTCAACCGTGATGAATCCCAACGAGGGAACACCCAGCCTCACCAAATCGCCTACCCGAGGGGCGGGCAGGCGATGGCCCGGCGCCTTCGGCTTGTTCCGGGCCTGGGTGCTCGTGTTTGATGGCAGCAAAGTCCGCATAACGAACCCTCGCGTGCGCTTCACCTAAGGTCCGGTTGGGTCGGAAATGCTTGGCATTCGAGGCGGGATTGCTGGGCACGGCCTTCCGACAGGAATCAGAAAATCCGTAGGTTTGTGTCGCTTTCGGATGGCATGCGACAGGTAGAGGCAGGGCAAAGCGGAGCAAGGCGGCCCGGACCTGCCGGGTGCCTCCCCGCGCCTTTTCCTTGAAAAGACGCTTGGTCGCACTGGTCGCGTTTTTTCGGGGAAAAACGCTTGGCCGCGCTGGGGTTGAACTTGACCGGGTGCCTCCCCGCGCCTTTTCCTTGAAAAGACGCTTGGTCGCACTGGTCGTGTTTTTTCGGGGAAAAACGCTTGGCTGCGCTGGGGTTGAACTTGACCGGGTGCCTCCCCGCGCCTTTTCTTTGAAAAGACGCTTGGTCGCACTGGTCGCGTTTTTTCGGTGAAAAACGCGACCTAATTCCCGGCGCTTTCCATGCGGCGGGTTTCAATGACCTGCTCCAGCCAGCCCAGTTTCATCTCGGGCACCGAGCTGAGCAGGAGTTCGGTATAGGCATCGAAAGGCGGGGCCAGTACCTGCGATTTCGAGCCGTAGCGCACGACAGCGCCCTGATACATCACCGCGATACTGTCGGCGATGGCCTTTACCGTAGCCAGGTCGTGGGTGATGAAGAGATAGGAAACGTCTTCGATCTTTTGCAGTTTGAGCAGCAGTTTCAGGATGCCGTCGGCCACCAGCGGGTCGAGCGCCGATGTCACCTCGTCGCAGATGATCAGCTTGGGCTTGGCCGCCAGTGCGCGGGCGATGCAGACGCGTTGTTTCTGCCCGCCCGAAAGCTCTGCCGGATAGCGGTCCTGAAAGCCGTCGCCAAGTTCGATCTCGTCCAGCAGTTCCTGGATGCGCTCCTGCCTGGCTTTGCCCTTGAGGCCGAAATAGAACTCCAGCGGCCGTCCGATGATCGTGCCCACGGTCTGGCGGGGGTTCATCGCGGTGTCGGCCATCTGGTAGATCATCTGCAGCTCGCGCAGGTCGTCGTAGCTGCGTTGCGCCAGCGCGGGCGACAGGTTGCGCCCGTCAAACACGATCTGCCCCTCATTGGGTGGCAGCAGGCCGGTGATCACCCGTGCGAGCGTCGATTTGCCCGAACCGCTTTCGCCGACGATGGCAAGGGTCTGGCCGGGGTGCAGCTCCACGTTCACGTTCTTGAGCACGTCGAAATCGGTGCCCCTGTAGCGCGCGGTGATGTTCTCCACCCGCAGCAGCGGATTGTCGGTGGGTTGCTTTTCCTCGTGCTGGATCGACCGGACAGAGACCAGCGCCTGGGTGTATTCTTCCTGCGGGTTGTTGATGATCTGGTCCGTGGTGCCATATTCGACCATCGCGCCCTGTTGCAGCACCATGATGTGGTCGCTGACCTGCGCCACGACGGCAAGGTCGTGGGTGATATAGAGCGCGGCAACGCCGGTGTCGCGGATCGCTTCCTTGATGGCGGCCAGCACGTCGATCTGGGTGGTCACATCCAGCGCGGTGGTGGGTTCGTCAAACACCACGAGGTCGGGTTCGGGGCAAAGCGCAAGCGCTGTCATGCAGCGTTGCAGCTGACCGCCTGACACCTGATGCGGATAGCGGTTGCCGATGGTTTCGGGGTCGGGCAGGCCCAGCTTGCCGAACAGTTCCACCGCGCGGCTTTCGGCCTCCTTGCGGGAAAACTTGCCCTGGCGGATCGCGGCCTCTGTCACCTGTTCCATGATCTTTTTGGCCGGGTTGAAGGAGGCGGCGGCGGATTGCGAGACATAGGTGACCTCGCCGCCGCGCAGGCGGCGCACGTCGCCGACACCGGTCTGCAGGATGTCGCGGCCATTGACCCAGACTTCGCCACCGGTCAGTTCCACACCGCCCCGGCCATAGGCCATGGCGGCCAGGCCGATGGTGGATTTGCCGGCCCCGGATTCACCGATCAGGCCCAGGACCTTGCCGGCTTCCAGTTCGAAATCCACGCCATGCACGATTTCGATGTCGCGGGGCCGTTCGCCGGGCGGATAGATGGTCGCGCCGATTTTGAGGCCGCGTACCTTGAGGAGGGGATCGCTCATCCTCTGCCCCCTTTCAGTGATGTGGTACGGTTCAGGATCCAGTCCGCCACCAGGTTGATGGAAATGCACAGGGTGGCGATGGCATAGGCCGGGTAGAGGGCCGCCTGGATGCCATAGTTGATGCCTTCCTTGTTTTCCTTCACGATGCCGCCCCAGTCGGCCAGCGGCGGCTGTACGCCAAGGCCGAGGAAGCTGAGGGTCGAGATGAAGAGCACCGCAAAGATGAAGCGCAGGCCCATTTCAGCCACCAGCGGCGACAGGGCATTCGGCAGCGTCTCGCGGAAGATGATCCAGCCGATTTTTTCGCCGCGCAGGCGGGCGGCCTCGACATAATCCATCACGGTGATGTCGACGGCCACGGCCCGGGCCAGCCGGTAGACGCGGGTGGAATCGAGCAGCCCCATCAACACGATGAGGATCGTGGTGGTGGTTGGCATGACCGAGAGCACCACCAGCGCGAAGATCAGCGAGGGGATCGACATGATCAGGTCCACAAGGCGCGAGATCGTCTGGTCAATCCAGCCGCCCGAGACGGCGGCAAAGAATCCCAGGACCGATCCGGTGACAAAGCTGAGGATGGTGGCCATCGTGGCGATGAAGATCGTGGTGCGCCCGCCGTAGATCAGGCGTGTCAGCAGGTCCCGCCCGATGCTGTCGGTGCCCAGCAGGAACTGCGACGAGGGCGCTTCCCAGACGTCGCCGACGGTTTCGGCCATGCCGTAGGGGGCGATCAGCGGGGCGAAGATGGCCATGAGGAAATAGAGGCCGGTGAAGAACAGGCCGATCATGGCGGATATGGGAATATTTTTCATATAGCCTGTTCCGTAGCTTGGTGCGCCGTCAGGCGCTTCTTCTGCGCCGTTTTCACTTTGGATGCCTCAGCCTTGGATTGGCCAGGATCGACACGATATCGGCAATCAGGTTCAGCCCGATATAGACAGCCGCAAAGATCAGCCCGCAGCCCTGCACCACTGGCACGTCACGTTTGGAGACGTGATCCACGAGGTATTGCCCCATGCCCGGATAGGCAAAGACGACCTCCACCACCACGACGCCAACCACCAGGTAGGCGAGGTTCAGCATCACCACATTCACGATGGGTGCAATGGCATTGGGGAAGGCGTGTTTGCGGATGATCGTCAGCATCCGCATGCCCTTCAACTCGGCGGTTTCGATATAGGCCGATTGCATCACGTTCAGGATCGCGGCGCGGGTCATGCGCATCATATGGGCAAGCACCACCAGGGTCAGCACCATGACGGGGATCGCAATGGCGTTCAGTTTCTGGCCCAGCGTCATGCCGTCGTTGATGATCGCGACAGAGGAAAACCAGCCCAGCCGGATCGAAATCCAGTAGATCAGGACGTAGCCGATCATGAATTCCGGGATGGAAATGGTGGTCAGCGTCACCGCCGAAATCAGCTTGTCGGGCCAGCGGTCCTTGTAGCGGACGGCAAGCAGCCCCAGGAAAATCGCCAGCGGCACCGAGATGACAGCGGCCCAGAAGGCGAGGAACAGCGTATTCTTGAGGCGTCCGCCAAGGCTTTCCGCGATGTCGCGGCCATTGGTCAGCGCGGTGCCGAGATCGCCTTGCAGGAACCCTCCGAGCCAGGAGAAATAGCGGGTCAGGGCGGGATCGTTCATGCCCAGTTGTTCGCGCAGGTTGGCCAGCGCCTGGGGGGTGGCCGATTGCCCCAGAATGGACTGGGCGACATCGCCGGGCAGGATCGACGTGCCGGCGAAGATCAGGATTGAGGCCGCAAAAAGCAGCAGGATGCCCAGCGCAAGGCGCTGGGCAATGAGTTTCAGGATCGGGTGCATCTCCGCTACGCCCCGATCAGGCGTTCTTCAACCAGCATTTGATTGCGGCCTGGTTCGACATCATCTCACCGTAGGGATCGTCGATCCAGCCACCGACATCATTGCTGACGCCGTTGATGAAGTCGTTGAACATCGGCAGGATCAACCCGCCTTCATCGCGCAGCATCCGGCCCATCTTGGAATAGAGTTCCTTACGCTTGGCGGTGTCCAGTTCGGCCTTGGCCTCTTTCAGCATGGCGTCGAACTCGGGCCGTTTCCAGCGCGTGTCGTTCCAGTCTGCGGTGGACAGATATGCGGTGGAATACATCTGGTCCTGCACCGGACGTCCGCCCCAGTAGGAGGCGCAGAAGGGTTGCACGTTCCAGACTTCGGACCAGTAGCCGTCATTGGGTTCGCGCTTGATTTCCAAGGGAATGCCAGCGGCCTGCGCCGACTGCTGGAACAGGGCTGCGGCGTCGACCGCACCGGGGAAGGCCCCGTCAGAGACCCGCAGGATGATCGGGCTGCCGTCATGGCCGGAGGCCGCATAATGTTCCTTGGCCTTCTCGATGGAATGTTCGCGCTGCGGAATGCTTTCGTCGAACAGCGGATAGGCCTTGTTGATCGGCATATCGTTACCCACGGTGCCGTAGCCGCGCAGGATCTTGTCCACCATTTCCTCGCGGTTGATGGCATATTTCAGCGCCAGCCGCAGGTCATTGTTGTCGAAAGGCGGGGTGTCGATATGGGCGATGAAAACGTAATGGCCGGGGCCGGAGACGTTGCGCACCTCAAGGTTCGGTGCGCGTGCCAGAAGGGCGGCAACCTTTGGATCGACGCGGTTGATCAGATGCACCTGCCCCGATTGCAGCGCCGCGGTGCGTGCGGTTGCATCGTTCAGCACAAGCTGTTCGAATTCGTCCGCAAAGCCACGGTTCTCGCTGTCCCAATAGTCATCGCGGCGCTTGAAGGCGTGGCGCACGCCCGGCTCGTCGATTTCAAGCGTATAGGCACCTGTCCCGATGGCGGCCCCGGGATCGTCCATGCCGCCGTTCGGCTGGATGATCAGGTGATAGTCGGACATCAGGTACGGCAGGTCGGCGTTGGCTTCCTCCAGCTCCAGCACCACGTAGTCGCCATCGACCTTCATGTCGGCGATGCCCTTGACGATGCCCAGTGCACCGGACTGGCTGTCTTCGTTCGAATGGCGCTGAAGTGTCTTCAGCACGTCATCGGGGGTCATGTCCTTGCCGTTGGAGAAGGGGATGCCCTTGCGGATCTTGAAGGTCCAGGTCTTGGCGTCGGCAGAGGCCTCGAAACTTTCGGACAGGCGGGGCTCAAGCGTACCGTCGGGGCTGACTTCGACAAGGGTTTCGCCCCAGGCATAGAGGTTGTTCAGCGGCACTTCCGAAGCGGTCAGGGCCGGGTCCTGGGTGTTGGTCGATTCACCACCTGAGGAACCGATGCGGATCATGCCACCACGCTTGGGAGTTTCCTGGGCCTGGGCACGCTCAGCCAGCATCGTGTTGGCAACAGCCGCGGTCACGCCGAGGGCCGCGGCGCGGCCGATGAATTCGCGGCGCGTCATCAGGCCCTTGGCGACCTGACCGGTCATATGTTTCAGTTGTTCGTTCATAATTTGATACTCCCCTTTGGAATCGGGCGCTTGTCCGCCCGTTTTATTGATTGATGAGTCAAGTTTGCGCATTTCTCAGCTTGTCGCAAGGATTAATAGCGCGGTTTTCGTGACGCCTTTGCTACATGTGATCGCGCGGGATGTTGTCTTCGATGTCTCTTGCATAGATCAGTTCGTCGTTTTCATAGGCTTCGATGCGGGCATTGAGATGAAATGCCGTTGCGCTGCTGGTCATCATGCAGGTGGCTTCCGTCCGCAGCGAAATGTCATCGCGCACCAGTTCATCGGTCCAGTGGCATTGGCCGCGGGCTGACAGGGGATCATCGGGGTTGATGGTCCAGGCCTCGCGCGCAACCGATCCGTTGATCAGGCCATGGTCCGCGTCACGCACCGCGCCGAAGTCATCCTCGATGAACAGGGTGATGTCGCCCGTCGTCATATCGACCTCGCGCCGCCTGATGTGGGCTTCGGGGCGCAGTTCTTCGGTTTGCCAGGGGTCGGCGGCGGCCGGCGGTTCGAACAGATGTTCGTCCCCGCCCGGCGTCGGACGCTGGGGCAGGTCGATCCGGCCTGCCGTCAACGAAAGTCGCGTGGGCACGGGGCTGGGCCAGATCAGCGGCCAGTAGGCATCCGATATCGACAGCCGCAGCCGGTGACCTGCCGGCACGCGGTAGGCGATGTGGTCGAGGTCCAGGGTGATCTCCACCGGCGTGCCGGGGGTCATCGGGGTGACCGCCTCTGCATCGTCGCGGTGGCTGAGGTTCAGCACCCCATAGGTGATACGGGTTGCCGCGCCATCCGGGTGGATGTGGTTCAGCCGCACCGCGATCTGCGCCTGCGGCTGGTCGCTGGCCAGGGTCAGTCTGACATGAGGCGCGCCGACAATATCCATATCCGCCTCCAGCGGGGTGCTGTCGAAGGTGGTGGACAGCGCATCGTCACTGCGCTGGTCGCCGGGCAGTTCCGGGCCCAGCCAGATGGCGCAGTATTCACCCGCATCCGCCCCGCAATGGGGCGGTGAGGAGACGGTGGCCGCCAGCGGCGCGGCGGCGTCCGTCAGCCCGCCGTCGGTCAGATGCAGGGTGGTGGCGGGCAGATGAGACGTGGCACCCCTCGGTTCCGCGATCCAGCGGCCGGGGCGGTGTTCATACCAGGTTGCGGGGCGCACCCCGTCCATCAGATAGGCGCGGTAATCGGGGTCGTCTTCCACCCCGGTGTCGATGTCCTTGAGCCAGCGATCCCACCAGCGCAGCGCCTCTTGCAGAAAACCGATGCGCGGTTCGGGGATCGCGAAATGCGGATATTTGTGAACCCAGGGACCGACGATACCCTTGGCCCCCGGCAAGGCCTCCACCAGTTGCGGCACGGCGTTCTTGTAGCCGTCGCCCCAGCCGCCGATGGCCAGCACCTTCGCCTTGATCGCGGGGTAATCCTCGATCACCGAACCATGGCGCCAATAGGCGTCACGCCGCTGGTGGCGCAGCCAGACCGACGGCAGGAAGGGTTCCGCCTCAAGCCGTTCCAGCCACATCTCGCGCCAGTCCGCACGCAGGGCCGGGTCCGGCGCGCGGGAGGAATAGGACCACATGGTCGCCCCCCAGCCGAGGTTTTCGTTCAGCAGGCAGCCGCCCTTGTAATGAATGTCGTCGGCAAAACGGTCCACGGTGGAGCACAGGGTGATCACGGCCTTGAGCGGATCGGGGCCCAGGGCGGCCACCTGCAATCCGTTGAAACCGCCCCAGCTGATGCCCATCATGCCGACATTGCCGTTGCACCAGGGCTGTGCCGCGACCCAGTTGATGACCTCGACCGCGTCGGCCTGTTCCTGGGCGGTATATTCATCCTCCATCACGCCCTGGCTGTCGCCATTGCCGCGCATGTCCACGCGCAGGCAGGCATATCCGCGCTGCGCAAACCACGGATGCGTCAGCGCATCGCGCGCACAAGTGCCATCGCGTTTACGGTAGGGCAGATATTCCAGGATGACCGGCACCGGGTCGGCATCGGCATCTGCGGGTCGCCACATCCGGGCGGAGAGGCGGCAGCCGTCGGAAAGTGTGATGCCAAGGTCGGGTTCTTCGGTGATGTCGCGCAGGCTGTTTTGAGGAATCTCCATGCGTCAGACATTTGCCGCGCCCGGGAAATTGTCAACTGTTGCGAGAATGCCATCATTTTTCGCACCCGCGATATGTCCTATGACTTATTGGCAATCGCGCCTCTGACCGACCGGAATTGTGCCACAAGCCTCTCACCTTGCGGTTGAAAATGAACTAAGGCGAGAAAAAGGCACTAGTTTCAAAAGGGTTTTCGGAGTATCCCGGGGACATCAAAAACGTGCACGGGCGATAGAACGGCTGGCACGCATAAAATCAATTACAGAAGTCCCGCATAGAACGAGGACTTTGAGGTAGAGTGGTGGTGCTATGAAGACGATAGATTTCGTCGTCCGCGATAACGCGGGCGGATTGCAACGTGGTGTTGTCGCCTCAGAGGCGAAAAGTCATGTCATCCAGGCCGGAGCAGGTCAGGAAATTTCCCTAAATCTCAGGCAGACCGATCTGGCCGGGCAGCAACGCGCGGGCAATGATCTGGTGCTGACGCTGGCCGATGGCCGGGTCATCATGATCGAGAATTACTTCAACGCATCGGGTGCCGCGAACCGGCTGTTCATCTCGGCAGACGGCTATCTGAACGAAGTTTCGCTGGTCGACGCGGGCAGCGGTGAGCTTTACGCGCAATACGGGCCGACGGAAGAATGGGGCAAGTGGAGTCCCTCCGATGATCTGATCTATCTGGGCCGCACCGAAGTGGCGGCCAATGCGGCAGCAGCCGACGATGAAGTGTCGATGTTCGCGGCACCGCTTCTGGGCGGCGGATTGCTGGGCGGTGGCGCGGGCGCTGCGGCAGCAGCCGTCGGCGGGGCGGCAGTGCTTGGCGGTCTTGGCGGCGGCAGCTCCAACGGGGGTAACACTGCGGGCGAAGGTACGGACGGCACAGGCGGCACCGGCGGCGGCACCGGTCCGGCGGCGCCCTATGTGGATGACGCGGACAGTTCCAGCGACATTGGCGGCGACGATTCAGCGCCGCATCAGGTGGTGATCACCGGCGGTGGTGAACCGGGCAGTACCGTCATCGTCACCCTTGGGGACCAGCAGGTCGAAACGGTCATCGACGAAGACGGCGTTTTCGAAGCGGTCTTCGAAGACGAGAATTTTCCGCCCGACGGCACCTATGAAGCCGAGGTTACCGTCACCACCGAGGGCGAAAGCACGGTCCTGGACGGGCCGGAATATGTGATCGACACAACCCCGCCGCAGATCGAGGTGACATCGGGCACCCAGTCGGTGGATGATTATTTCAACGCCGAAGGCTTTGATGACGGGGTGACCATAACCGGCACCGGCGAGGCTGGCGCGGCCGTGGTCGTGACCATCGCAGGCATTGAGCAGGCGACGACCGTGGCCGAGGATGGCACCTGGTCCGTTACCTGGGAAAGCGGCACGCTGGAGGCGGGCGAATATACCACCGATGTGACCGTCTGGACCTCTGACGCATTCGGCAACACCAATACCATCACCGATGTGCTGGTCGTGGATACTGTCGTCAACGTCACCATCGACACCGATATCATCGGCGGTGACGGCGTGGTGAACGCCGAAGAGCATGACGACGGTGTGACTGTCACCGGCACCGCGGATGCAGGGGCCACTGTGGTGGTGACTTTCGGCACCGGCACCCAGACGGTGACCGCCACCGCCGAAGGCACCTGGAGCGCGGTCTTTGTCGCGGGCGAGGTGCCCACGGGCGAGCTGATGGCGACCATCACGGCGGTGGCGACAGATGTCTATGGCAATGCGACCTCGGCCACGGGCGAGGTGCAGATCGACACGATCGCCCCCGGCATCACGGTCACCAGCGGCACCCAGTCGGTTGACGATTTCTTCAACGCCACCAGCTTTGCCGACGGCGTCACGCTGACCGGCACGGGGGAGGCGGGCGCCTCGGTCGTGGTGACAATCGCGGGCATCGCGCAAAGCACCACGGTTTCCGCAGATGGCACATGGTCGGTCACCTGGGCGGCAGGTACGCTGCAGTCCGGTGAATACAGCACGGACGTTCAGATCGTCACAACCGACGCCTATGGCAACAGCACCAGTGTTTCGGATGTTCTGGTGGTCGATACCGTGACGGATGTCACCATCGACACCGATAATGTCGAAGGCGACGGCACCGTCAACGCAGAGGAACGCCAGGACGGTGTCACCCTGACCGGCACCGCGCAGCCCGGATCGACCGTCATGGTCACCTTCGGCACCGGCACCCATCAGGCGACAGTCGATGCGGATGGCAACTGGACCTGCGATTTCGCGGCGGGTGAAATCCCCACCGGCGAAGTGAGCGCGACCGTGACCGCCGTGGCGACGGACAGCTTCGGCAATACCTCCACCGCCAGCGGCGAGGTCGAGATCGACACGCTGGTGCGCGACTTTGGCTTTACCGGGACAACCGGCGGCGCGGATGGCGTGATCAACATCGAAGAAGCCTTGCAGGATCTTGTCATGACCGGCACCACTGAGCCGGGCTCGACCGTTCTTGTCACGCTTGGCTCTGCCACCCATGCGGCGACGGTTGCGGCGGACGGGACCTGGACAGTCACCTTCGCTTCCTCCGAGATTCCGGGTGGCGCGCAAACCGCGGTCATGACCGCCGTCGCCACCGATGCGGCAGGCAATGTGGAGACCATCACGCAGGACGTGGAGATCGACCGGGATGCAGGCATCCTCACGATCTCTTCCGCACCTGTCGAAGGCGACGATGTGGTGAACGCGGCAGAGGCCAGCGACGGCGTCGTGCTGAACGGCACCTCGAACCCCGGCGCAGCGGTGACCGTGACCATGGCGGGCGTCAGCCATACCGTGACCACCGATGCGGCAGGCAACTGGACCGCGAACTTTGCCGCAGGTGAAGTCGCGCCCGGCGTCTATACCGCCGATATCCACGCCACCACCACCGACAGCGCGGGCAACGTGCTGGAGGCCGTGGACAGCGTGGCCGTCGACACCCGGGTGGACAACCTGAGCATCAATGCCGAGATCGTCGAAGGGGACGGGGTGATCAACGGGCTGGAACGCACTGACGGGGGCGGTGTGCAGATCACCGGCACGACCGAGGTCGGCTCCACCTCTGTTGTGGTCACCCTGAACGGCGTGGCGGTGAACGCGGTGGTCGATGCCAATGGCAACTGGATCGCCGATTATGCCGCCAGCCAGATCGCCCAGGGCACCTATGACGCCGATGTCTCGGTCCAGGCCACGGATGCCGCGGGCAATACCGCCACCGTGACCGACAGCATCCGCGTCGACACCGAGGTAGTACCGCTGAACATGACCGAAACCGGAGGCGGGGCCGACAACGTGGCCTCTGCCGCCGAGGCCGCCACCGGCATTGACCTGGGTGGTCAGGTCGAGGCGGGTTCAACCGTCGTGGTCAACTTCGACGGGGCAAACCACAGCGCAACCGTCGATGCGGTTGGCAACTGGTCCCTGACCATTCCGCCGGGCGCGATCCGTCCGGGCACCTATGACGCGGCAATCGTGGTCACCGCGACCGATGCTGTCGGCAACGTGGCAACCCTGTCGGACACCCTGGCCATCGACACCGATGCGCCCGAAGGTCCGGTCATCGCCTCCTACACCCGCGACGGCGACGGCATCCGGGGCATTTCGACGGAGATCAATGACGACATGATCGAGGTCCACCAGGTCAACAACAACGGCACGGTGACCGAGGTCGACGCCACATCCGTGGATATCCCGCAGATCAACGAGACCAACTTCCAGTTCGGCACCCAGGTCCCGGACGGGTCGCATCTGGTGATCACCGCCACCGATGATGCGGGCAATACATCCGGCACCTACGTGGTGCTGGACGACGAATCCGTGAACTCCGAGGTTGCGCTGAATTCGGATGTGCTGGGCGATTACAACATCGAAACCATTGATCTGAGCTTTGCCGAAGAAGGCAATCTGACGATCAACGAGGCGACGCTGCTGGACCTGTCCTCCAACACCAACGAGTTGCAGATCGACGGCGGTGCCGACGATACGGTGACGGTCACCGGTGCGGTGCGTACCGGGTCCACCATCCGCGACGGTCAGAGCTATGACATCTATACCTTGGGCGAGGAGGGCACGCTTTACATCGACGACGATGTGACAGTGGTGATCTGAGCCGACACACGACCAGGGAGGCGCGGGCGGCAAATGATCCGCGCCCCCGGAACGAACCGGCTATTGAGGGCAGGGCATGACATACGGTGTAAAAGGGGCTTTCGGGGCCTGCGCGATTGCAGCCACCCTGTCGGGCTGTCTTTCCGACATGGGAAATGGCTGGGTGGCGGACAACATCGTTTCGCGCACCAGGTTCGCCGATCCGCTGGCACCGGGCCGGAAGACCCACAGCGAGGTAGTGAACGCCGAAAGCCAGATTATCCAGGGCTTGGCCGCGCGCCGCTCTGCCCTGCCGCCGGGCAGCAGTTTCGACCAGGTGGCAAAGGCGGTTCTGGCCGCCAATTCCCGCACGGCGGAGGCGGAGCTGCGCGCCGCCCGCCTGCGCTCCGAGGCGGCAAGCATGAACTGGCTGCCGCGCATCGGGCCCGACATCAGCCTGACCTCGCTGGGGTCGGTGGTGGCCAACCTGGTGGTGGATCAGGTCCTGTTCGACAATGGCCGCAAGAAGGGCGAGCGCGAATTTGCCATTGCCGATGTCGAGGTTGCGGCCGTGACCCTTGCGGTGGATACCAACGACCGCGTTCACACCGGGCTGACGCTTTATGTCACCGCCGCCGAAGCGCGCGAGAAAGCGGTGCTGTCAGAGGCGGCGCTGCGCGATATGGGGCATTTCGAATATGTGATGGGCGAGCGGGTGCGCGGCGGCGTATCGGACATGTCCGACCTCAATATCCTGCGCCAGAAACTGGCCGAGATCCGCGCCACCCAGACCGCCAATGCGGAACTTGCGCGGACATCCCTGGCGGAATTGAACGCAATGGCGATCCAGCCGGTTTCCGACCTGCGCGGCGTCCCGGAGCTCGCAGTCAGCGCCGGTACGGCCCAGCCGCTGCCTGTAGTGCTGGCCGAGGCGGAGAAAACCCGCAGCATCGCAAGGGCCAAGGTGGAACGCGCGGGCCAGCTGCCGGGGCTTTCTGCCGGGGGCACCGTCGGGGACAGCACCAATGTCGGTCTGCGGGTGACCAGCGACAGCCTGATCGGTTTTGGCACCGGGGCCACGCTCAGGGCCATCGAGGCCGCCAAGGAAACCGCCGCCCGCCGGGTCGCCCAGGCGCAGGAGGATTCCGCCCGCAGCTTGCGAAAACTGGAAAGCCAGATTGCCGCGAAATCGCGCCAGGCCACGGAGGCTGCCCGCCTCACGGCGCAGGCCAGGGGGAACCTTGATCTCTTTCAACAGCAATATGATGCGGGCCAGCGGCAGGTCATGGATGTGGTGGGCGTCTACGAGACATTCGCCCGCCAGCAGCAGGCCGAGGTCAGCCTGAAATACGAGGTGGTGCGGCTGCGGCTGGATATGGCCAGACTTCTGGGCGTGCTGGCAGACGGGGATCAGATTTGACCGACAAGCGCGCCTTTACCCTGACCATCACCAATGGCAACCAGGGCCGCATTGCCCCGGCAAATCCCGTTGCTGCCGTGGCCCGCGCCCAGAATGCCAACCGGTTCGAGGACCGTATCGCGGCCCGTGCGCGGCTGGCCACGACCTATGCCGGGTTGCTGGGGGTCGACGCCGTTGCGCGGGACCTCTTCGAGAGCATCGGCAGCGTGACACGCGAAGGCGCGGGGCCGGCGGCAGAGGCCGCGGCGATCAGCCATGGGTTGAAATCTCTGGGCCTGCTGGCACAGGTCGCCAAGGTGGAAAGCGTCACGCCCGCACTCTGGCCCGCGCTGGCCTATATGACATCGGGACAGGTTCTGCTGGTGCTGGGGCAGTCGCGCGGCGATCTGATCGTCTTTGACCAGACCTGCACGGACAACCGCGCACAGGTGCCCATTGCCGAATTCCAGCCCTTCTTTGCGGGCATGATCGTGCGTGCCGAAGCGCCGTTGAAAAAAGTGGCCGAGACCCACAGGACGGACTCCAAACCGGCCCATTGGTTCTGGGGCCAGTTCGAACGCTTTCGCCGCCAGATGGCGGAGGTCGCGGTGGGTTCCTTCGTGGCGAACCTGCTGGCGGTGGCGGTGGCCCTGTTTTCCCTGCAGGTCTATGACCGGGTGATCCCGCATCAATCCGAAGCGACGCTCTGGGTGCTGGCCGCAGGCGCGGGCCTTGCCCTGCTGATGGAGGCTTTCATCAAGATCGCCCGCGCCCGGCTGATGGACGGGGCGGGACGCCAGATCGAACTGGGGGTGCTGCAGATCCTGATGGGGCGCATCCTGGGCATGCGGTCGGACAACCGGGGGCAGGCCCCGAACCAGGTCTTCTCGGCCATGCGCGAATTCGGATCGGTGCGGGAATTCTTCACCGCCTCGACCGTAGGCACGCTGGCGGATCTGCCGTTCATCTTTGTGTTCCTGTTCCTCGTGGCCAGCATCGCGGGCAATGTCGTCTGGGTGCTGGTGCTGGGGGGCATCCTGATGGTGGTGCCGGGGTTCTTCCTGCAAAAGCGGATGATCCGGCTGACCCAGGAAACCCAGGGCGCATCGGCGAAATCCTCGCGCCTGCTGCATGAGACGATATTCGAACTGGATACGCTCAAGACCCAGCGCGGCGAGGATCGCGTGATGCGGCTGTGGTCCGAACTGAACATGCTGTCGGCGATGAAATCCTCCGAGCAGCGCAAGCTGGCCTCGATGCTGACCTTCTGGAGCCAGGGGGTGCAGCAGGCCACCTATGTCACGGCGGTGATCATGGGGACCTATCTGGTCTTTGCCGGTGAATTCACCGTGGGTTCGATCATTGCCGTGGGCATCCTTACCGGGCGCACGCTGGCGCCGCTGACCCAGCTTGCCGGAACGATGGCGCGCTGGGGCAATGTGAAATCCGCCCTCGACGGGCTGGAGGCGGTGGCCCAGGCGCCGCAGGATGCCGATGAGACCCGCAGCTATCTGCGGCGTGAGACGCTGAAAGGGCATTTCGAATTTCGCGACGTGACCTTCCGCTACGAGGACGACGGCGCGCCGATCGTTGACATAAAAGGTCTGGCGATCCTGCCGGGGCAGAAGGTTGCCGTGCTGGGGGCCAATGGCTCCGGCAAATCCTCGCTGCTGAAACTGATGAGCGGGCTTTATGCGCCGGCAACCGGGCGGGTGATGATCGACGGCACGGAAATGAGCCAGATCGAACCGCGCGATCTGCGGCGACTGATCGGCTATCTGGGGCAGGATGTGCGGCTGTTCGCAGGCAGCCTGCGCGACAACCTGAACCTGACCATGCTGGAACGCGACAATACCCGCCTGATGAAGGCGCTGGAATTTGCGGGGCTTGGCCCCTTCGTGCAGGCGCATCCCAAGGGGCTGGACCTTGAAATCAAGGACAATGGCGCGGGGCTGAGCATCGGGCAGCGCCAGTCCATCGGATGGGCGCGGCTGTGGCTGCAGGATCCGAAAATATGCCTGCTGGACGAGCCGACCGCGGCCCTGGACCAGACCCTTGAGGCCACGCTGGTGGCCCGGTTGCAGGGCTGGATGGCGGGTCGCACGGCCATCATCGCGACACATCGCGCGCCGATCCTGGCGCTGACCAACCGCACCATGGTGCTTCAGGCGGGGCGGATGACCATCGACGGCCCCAAGGACAAGGTGCTGCACCATATCGCCAGCAAGAGTAAGGGGCATGCCGCATGACCTTTGTGAACCCCACCCAGCTTGAGGCGCAGCTGGGCCGCGAGATGCGCGGACCTTCTGCGGTGATCTGGCTGTGTGGTGCGGCGGTGCTGCTGTTCGTGATCTGGGCGGCCTTTGCCTGGGTCGATGAGATCGTGCGCGCGGAAGGGTCGATGATTTCTTCTTCGCGCCCCCAGATCATCCAGAACCTTGAGGGCGGCATCCTGGCCGAACTGGCAGTGGGAGAGGGGGACGTGGTGGAAAAGGGCGATGTGCTGGCGCGCCTGCATGGGACACAGTTCAAATCCTCGGTCGATGATCTGCGCGACCAGATCTCGGCCTTCGAGATCCGCCGTCTGCGGCTGGAGGCGGAACTGGCGGGCCAGTTCGATTTCACCGTGCCGGAGGCACTGGCCGCGCGCACGCCGGATATCGTGGCCTCCGAACGCGCGCTCTTGCAGGCGCGGCAATCCGACTTTGTTTCCCGGACCGAGGGGGCAAAGCGGGTTCTGGCCGAAGCCACCAAGGAACGGCAGTTGATGGATGATCTGCTGGAGCGCAAGATCGTGTCGATGATCGAGGCCACCCGTGCCCGCAAGGTCCATGCGGACGCCCGCATCAAATATGATGAGATCGTGACCCAATCGGAGCTGGACCGGGCGCAGGAATATTCCGATGTGCTCAAGGAACTCAGCACCCTGCGCCAGAACCTCAAGGCCAGCACGGACCAGTTGAACCGCACCATTCTGGTCAGCCCGATGCGCGGGATCGTCAACAACCTCAGCGTGACCACCATCGGCGGCGTGGTGCGCCCCGGCGAGGAGATATTGCAGATCATCCCGCTGGATGAGGAATTGTTTGTCGAGGCGCGGGTGAAGCCAGAGAACATCGCTGGCGTGCGTCCGGGGCAGGAGGCGACGGTCAAGCTGAGCGCCTATGACTACACGATTTACGGCACGCTGAAGGGGCGGGTGAAGCTGATTTCGGCCGATACCTTCAAGGATGAACGCTCCCGCGATCCCGACGGTAACCCGCATTACAAGGTCACGGTCGAGGTCGATACCGCGCATCTGACGGAACGGCAGGCGTCCTTGCAGATCAGGCCGGGGATGCAGGCCAGCGTGGAATTGCACACCGGCGAAAAGACGGTGCTGCAATATCTGCTGAAACCTTTGTACAAGTCGCGCGAGGCTTTCCGCGAGCCGTAGGATTGGGCCGCATCTGTACGGCAGGCGAACAGTGGTGCGACAGCGGATTGCGGGACACCTCGCTTTGCCGTTTCGACACAGCCAACAAATGATGACATGTCATTTTTGACATGTCTTCTTTTGCAAATGGGTGATGTCATCCTACAGCTACAGCTACAGCTACAGCCCCACTGCTCGGCACAGAACGGCGGCCCGCTGGCATCACGCCGAGAGCCGATGAGGTATCCTCATGTCAATATCCGCGGAGCTTCCAGGCCCCGCCCGATCAAGCTGCCTGCGTGTCCAGCCAGATCGTGACCGGCCCGTCATTCACCAGTGCCACCGACATATCCGCCCCGAATGCGCCGGTCTGCGTCGTGATGCCCAGACCCTGAAAGCAGCCCACGAAATGCTCATATAGCGCGCGGGCCTGATCAGGTTTGGCAGCATAGGAAAATCCGGGCCGCGTCCCCCGCGAGGTATCCGCGGCAAGGGTGAACTGGCTGACCACCAGTGCCGCCCCGCCGGTCTGGAGCAGGCTGAGGTTCATCTTGCCCGCCGCGTCCTTGAACAGCCGCAGCTTGGAGATTTTCAGCGCCAGCGCTTCGGCGCTGGCTTCGGTATCCTCCGGCATGGCGCAGACCAGGATCAGCAGACCCGCCTCGATCTCACCGACTGTCGCGCCACCCACGGAAACGGAGGCCTGGCTCACCCGTTGCAACAGCGCGCGCATCAGTCCTGCCAGTCGATGATATCGGCGGGCGTGGCCCGTTCGGTGCGGAACCGGTTCGCAGGCGCATCCTCATCCGCATAGCCGAAGGAAATCGCGCAGAGCACCAGACGGTCGGCACCGATCCCCAGCAGCTCCTTGACCAAGGGCGCATAGGCCGCAATGGCGGCCTGCGGGATGGTGGCCACACCCAGGGCCGTTGCCGCAAGGGTAAAGGCGGTGACAAAGCCGCCGGTGTCCATCGCCCCATAGGCCCCCAGTTCATCCGGGGAATGGATGATCGCCACATGGGGCGCATCGAACAGCGCATAGTTGCGCAGCATCTGTGCCATCCGCGCCTTGCGGTCCGATTTCTCGATCCCCAGCGCGTCATAAAGCTGGAACCCGCAGGTGCGGCGGCGTTCGGCATAGGCGCCGGAATAGCCCTTGGGCCAGTCAAGATCGGGCGCGGGTGGTGTACCTTCGGCAGCCGCCCTGCTCAGCGCGTCGCGAAAGCGGTCGGTCGCCGCACCGCGCGTCACGCTGACCTGCCAGGGCTGGGCATTGCACCAGGACGGCACGTGCCGCGCAGCGGTGACGATCTGTTCGATGGTCTCATCCGGCACCGGATCGGGGCGGAAGGCACGGCAGGAATAGCGGGCCCGCAGGATGGCGGTCAAAGTGTCATATTGGGTCATTGCTGTGCTGCCAGATATCCGATGATTGCCGCGGCGATCAGGCCAAGAACAACCGCAATCGCGATCTTGATCGCCGAATAGGGCCGTTCGCCCTGCACCCGGCCGGTGCGGCCGTTCACCACGAAGCGATAGGTCTTGCCCCGGTACTTGTAGGCCGCCAGCCAGACCGGCAGCAGGATGTGCTTGAAGGTCAGGTTGCCAAGCTGGGTCTCGATCCCGTGGATGCGCTGCCTGTCACCTCCGATGTCAAAGCGCACATCGCGTTCGATCACCCGGTCCATATGGTCACGCGCCTGCACGAAACCGTCCTGCAGCGATACCGCATAGGCTTCGGCCCGGAAGCCGGCCAGGTATTCCGGCGCATAGGGTTCCAGCGCGGCCAGATCCCAGGGCTCCAGCGCATCGGTATAGCGCTTGGGAAGCGAGGTGGAGGCCAGAACCAGCACATCGTCGAAGAACCGTTTCACCCGGCCCGAGGCAGGCTGCCAGCGCACCTTGGCGACCTGTTCCTGCACCTTTTTGCCATCGCGCATGACGGTGTGTGTCTCGTAATAGACCGTGCCGCGCTCACCCTTGTAGGAGGATTTCGTATCGGCGTCATAGGTCCAGTAGGGCACATAGATGCCCTGCATCCGGCGGCCCTTGCGGGCGTATTCCTGCAATCCGCCAGGGGCAAACCACAGCCGGCCCAGCCAGGCCGACATGGCGTCGCGGGCCGTCGCCTCGTCCAGCGCAAAGGGCAGCACGCCGCGGGGCTTGATCTGGCGGGTGACGCCGGTGTCCACCACCACGGGGGTGGCGCAGAAGGGGCATTCGGTGGCGTGGTCCGGCCCTTCGAATTCGACCTGTGCGGCACAGTTCGGGCAATTGGTGACGCGGGTTTCCTGCATCTCGCCCGCACCCAGCGCCGCGGCAAATCCGGCTTCGAGGTCCAGTTCGGCAATCGGCCTGACCTTTGCGCCGCCCCCGCCCAGGGGCTGTTCGTTGCCGCAGTGATCGCAGATCAGCTGTCCGGCACCGGGATCATAGCGCAGGTCGGACCCGCAGCTGTCACAGGGAAAGCGGTGTTCGGCCTCGGGGGCTGATATCGGGTCGTCTTCCATGCGGGCTCCGGTGCAGTCTTTGGCGCAGGTTAGCGCCGATGCGCGGGGGCTTCCAGACGCTGTTCACAAAAACCGGTGCAGGGCGCGGGGGACCATGATGCGCAGGGCGTTGTCGCGCAGGCGCAGGTGCCGCCAGATGTGAAACCCCGCATGACCCGCCGCAATCGCGGCCAGCAGGTAGAACTCGTAAATGTGGATCTGCCCGATGATGTCATTGGCACGTCTCAGGCCCAGCGGCGGCGCGATCGGCAGCACGCCGCCCGCCTTCAGCAGGGTGGCAGAGGTCAGCCCCAGCAGGAACCCCGTGACCGCGACCCCGAAGAGGCCCCAGATCAACACCTTGTGCATCCATTGATGCATCAGCCGCCCCCAGGGCGGCAGCTTTGGCCCCGGACGGCTGGCCAGACCGCGCCGCAGGTAGTCCGCCGTCCACCACAGGCAGAGCGTGACAAAGACCAGCGCCAGCGCCGAATGGGCCTGGAAGGCGGTTGGCCCGAAGGGCAGCACATCGTCCGGGGTGACAAGAAGGAACCAGATCAGCATCGGCACCATCGCCCAATGCATCTCTTTCAATGCGCTGCGCCGGGTCGGCAGGCGGTCTTTCAGGGCGCGTCGCATCGTTCAGAGCCGCCAAAGCGCGGTGGCACAGGGGCGCCCGTGCCCTGCGTGGCGACGCAGGCAGGCCGGTGCAATCAGCGCCGGATGGATATGAAGACCTCTGAGCATTCTCGTACAGCCACGGCCAGGAGCCGCCGAAAGTTTCGACCGGTGCCTCCCGGTTGCTCAGGCTCGGCAGGGCCGGCCCTTTCCCGGCCTGTCGTCATCGGTGAAAACCGGCGCGCCCGATGGAAAAACCTGCAACCTGCAGGATCACCGCAGGAAGGGCAGCATGCGGCGCAGCGTGCCGTCGCGAACCACGTAGTGGTGATATAGCGCCATGAGTGTATGGCCGCCGATCAGGATCACCAGGAGGTTCACGGCGATTTCATGGGCTTCCGCCGCGGGCTTTACATGGCCGTACCAGGCGGCAGCGCCGAGGGCGGGCACCAGGATCATGAAGAGATAGAGCGCCCGATGCCCCCAGAGCGCGGCCCGGTCCTGCCAGTCCGGGTTCCCCGCGACCGGGTCGGGCACCCCGGAGGCCATCCGCACCACGAGCCGGATCAGCACCAGCAGGAAGACCGCGCCGCCGGTCCAGACGTGCAGCGTGTTGCCCTCGATCCCGGTGGTGCCCGCCGCGATCCGCTGATCGAGGACACGGCCCATGCCGTCGCCCAGGAACCATGCGGCGGCGATGAGGATGGCGATCAGCCAATGCAGCGTGATCTGAAAGCCGGAGTAGGCGGATCTGGTGGCCATGACTGTGGTTCTGATGTTTTCCGACAGGTGGTCCTGTGTCACAGGCCCGCACGCCGCTTTTCCCTGCACGTGCAGCAGTTACTTTTGCCCGTCGGCTCAGGCCCCGGGCGGCGGGGGCGGTGGCAGAACCGTGAACAATTGCGCCAGTTCGGTCACATCCTCGGCCCGCCGCCAGCCGTCCTGACCGGGGGTCCAGACATGGGTTTCGCGGGTCAGCTTGCCTTCGGTCACCATGCGCCCCAGGCGCGCCTTGGAGTAGGGGCCGCTGGTCTCGCCGCCTTCGGCGATGTGCCAGACATGTTCCACCGGTGGCGGCGGGGGCGGGGCCATGCCTGCCGGTGCCGCTGTGCCGGCGGGGCGGGTGCCCCATGGTCCTGCACTTGCTGCGGCCTGCTGGCCGATCTGCATGCCCAGACCCGCGCCCAGACCCGCCTGCATTGCATCGCTTGCGCCGCCCTCGCGGCCCAATGCCTCGGCCGCCTGGAACTGCGTATAGCGGTTCAGATCGCCGATCACGCCCATGGAGGAGCGCTTGTCCATGACCTCTTCCACGGCGGGGGGGAGGGAGATGTTTTCGATGTAGAGCTCGGGGATGGTCAGCCCGTATTCGGCGACGGTGGCCGAGATTTCGGTGCTGACCAGCTTGCCCAGCTCGCGGGTATTGGCGGCCATGTCCAGCACGGGGATCTTGGACTGGGCGATGGTGCGGGAGAATTCCTGCACGATGATGTTGCGGATCTGGAAGCTGATCTCGTCCATGGTGAACTCACCATCGGTGCCGACAATCTCGGTCAGGAACCTGGCCGGGTCGCTGACCCGCACCGAATAGGTGCCGAAGGCGCGCAGGCGGACCGGGCCGAATTCGGGATCGCGCAGGATGATCGGGTTCTTGGTGCCCCATTTCAGGTCGTTGAAACGGGTGGTGTTTACAAAGTAAATCTCTGATTTGAATGGGCTTTTGAAGCCATGATCCCAGTGCTGAAGGCTGGTCATGATCGGCATGTTGTTGGTTTCGAGCATATAGAGACCGGGGGTGAACACATCGGCCAGCTGGCCCTCGTGGACAAAGACGGCGGCCTGTCCCTCGCGGACTGTCAGCTTGGCACCATACTTGATCTCATGGCCCTCCCGCTCAAACCGCCAGACCATGGTGTCGCGGGTGTCGTCGGTCCAGTGGATGACGTCGATGAATTGCCCTGAGAGGAAGTCGAGAATGCCCATGATGTCAGTCCTTGGAGTGGATGTCAGCACAAGGATATGGCGCGGGGCAGGGGTTATCAAGGTGCGCGGCGGTCCCGCCCCCTGGCAGAATGGTCGACAGCCCTGTTTTGTTGGGCGAGTAGGGGCACAACCCGTGCTCGGGGTGTACAGGATGCGTGCACCGGCAGATGCGCAATCGCCTGTTGCGTGCAGATGTGAATGCGCCGGGCGGCCTGTTGCGTTAAGAAAGTGTTCCGCTCCACGGCAAAACGATCCCCTTGGACAAGGAAAATGGACGGGGCGTGTCAGGGACGGCCGACCGTCGCCCGCAGGAGCGTTGGCAAGGCGGAAATAGTTGCCGGGCATATTAATGCTTGCCCTCAAGTTAGCTTGAACTTTTAGGGTGACATCAATCGAACCCGCAGACGCGTGAACAAGGTGAAGAACATGAACCTCTCAAATCGGAAATTTGCCATCACCGGTGCAAGTCGCGGGCTGGGTGCTGCATTGGCAATTGAAATGGCCCGGTCCGGGGCGCGGCTTGTCCTGCTGGCGCGCAGCAGCGCGGCCCTTGAGGATGTTGCCAGCGCCATCCTTGAGGAGACAGGCCAACAGGTCGTCACGATGACCTGTGACCTGGCGAGCAGCGACAGTGCGACAGAGGCCGGGGCGCGACTGGCGGCAGAGCACAAGGATCTGGATGGGCTCATTCACAATGGTGCCATGTGGCTGTCGGGGCCGATGGGAGAGGTCTCGGACATCGACATTCAGGCCTGCATCGCCTCGGCCGCGATCGGGGCGCTGATCCTGACGCGTCACCTGTTGCCGCAGCTGAGGGCAAGAGAACATGCAGATATCCATACCGTGGTGTCGACCAATGGCCTGCCCAATCGGCCGCTTGACGGGGCATCGGTTCCTTTTGCGGCTGCAAAATCAGCGCAGGCAGGGTTTGTTCACGGTCTGGCGCAGGAGCTTGAGCATACCAACGTCCGGGTGACGTCGGTCTTTCCGGGAGATTTTGACGACAAGTCGCCCCTGGACCCGGATTGGGACACATTGGCACCGGACCACACCCTGTGCAGTCGCGAGGTCGTCAAGGCGATCCTCTTCATACTGAACCAGCCGCGCAAGGTCGCCATAAGTTCATTGGTGATCCAATAACCCGGCATCGCGTCTGAGCGGCATTGGTCAGAAGAACTTTCTGATTTGATCGACAACCGCTTCCGGCGCTTCGAGTTGTGGCAGATGGCCAATGCCCGGCATCGTGGCAAATGCCGCCCCGGGCATCAGCCTGTGCAGGGCCATGCCGCGCGCCAGGGGAATCCAGGGGTCTGCGTCACCCCAAATGATCTTTGCCGGGCATCGGAGCTTGCCGAAATGCGGTTCGACCTCTGCGGTATATTTTTCATCGGCCTGGGCGAACTGGCGATAAAAGCTGGATGACCCGTCTTCGGTCAACCAGGGGGCAACAAGATTCTCAAGGTCTTCTGCGGCAATCCCGGTGACAAGGGCACCCTCGATATAGGCCTGCACGATTGCGCGATGGATATGGGCGGGCAATCCCTGGAAGGCATCGGCATGTTGGCCCATGTGATCGAAAAACGCCGATCCCCAGGGGCGCATCGCAACGACGTTCATCAGCATGTAGCGTTCAAAGTCGTATCCCTGCAGCAGATGCGCCCGCAGCGTTGTCGCACCGCCGAAATCATGTGCGACCACGCGGGGGCGGGACAGCCCCCAATGATCCATCATTTCGACAAAGACCTCGCCCTGCACGTCGAGCGATGTCCGCTGATCCGCGCTTTTCGCGGATTTCCCATAGCCCGGCATGTCATACCAATGCAGGCGAAAGTCCTGTGCCAGCGCCGGGATCACACGATGCCAGGCAAAGGAGGACCAGGGCCAGCCGTGGGCAAGAACCAGGTCCGGTCCGTCGCCTGCCTGGCCCGCTGCGACCGTACCGGCCGAGGTTTCGTAACGTTCATCCAGGTGCCAGCCAGCCATCGCGCCCTCCAATCTTACCTTCTAATTTACTTTGTGGGTGAGATAGCAAAGCTATTCACACCGTCAAGTTTATATTTTATGGTGAGGAATGAGCGAATGGGATCAGAGCGCGTGGACAAAGGGCGATTTGGTCGGAGGTCATCCGGTTCTTGATTTCGTCAACACGGTGGCTGGCCGAAGCAAGGAACGCAGTGTCGAGCGGCTGACGGATTATGGCGCGTTTCTGAACTGGGCGGTTGCTGCGAAAGTGCTTTTCCCGGGCGAGGCGGCAGGTTTGCGGAACCTCGGTCTGAATGATCCGGCTGGGGCCGGTGCGGCCTTGGCAGCGGTGGTGGCGTTTCGTGAAGCCCTGCATGCCTGCCTGATGGCGGAACAGGCGGGGGAGATATGGCCGGAACCAGAGCGCCGCCAGGTGATGCAGGTCCTTCGCGACGCGCTGCTTGATGCGCGGCTCGAAAAGGGGACCCAGAGCTATGCCTGGAGTGCGCCCGTCATCGAGACCGACATGGCGCTTCCGTTGAAACGGATCGCACTTGCAACCGAGGATCTGCTGCGAAGCGATGATCTGCCCCGGATGAGAAACTGTGATCGGTGTTCCTGGCTGTTCATTGATCGCGGACGTGGACGCGCGCGCCGGTGGTGCAGCATGGCAGCATGCGGAAGCCGCGCGAAGTCGGCGCGATACTACAAGCGGCAGAAAGCGAGCCACGCCTAGCTGTCATTGGCGCGCCAGATTTTCTGTGGCGCACCTTTGGTGCGACTGATGGGGTGTTTTGGGCGCGGGCCCAGATCAAGGGAAGGGCAGTGTCCCTGGCCGGAATGTCCCTAGAAATGTCCCTAGACCGGCCCGCCTGCCAGTTCCTCGGCGATTTCGCGCACGATGGGTTGCGCCTCTGCCGCGTTCATGCCGATCTGCAGGCGCGGATCGTAGAGCATCTTCAGCAGCAACTCGTCATGACGGGTCAGCAGGGCAAATTCATCGTCATCGTTGAAGATCGACGGGCGCGCGGCGGGGCTGTCGTTGGCCAGCCCCATGCCCTGGGCCAGTTCCTCGTGAATGCAGCTGAGCCGCAGCAGATCGGGGTTTTCTGAGCGGATCACCGCGACCGCCGCCGTATAGGTATTGGCCGAGGGGCCTGCGGCATAGGCGGCGACAGCGCAATAGGTGTCGCGGCGCATGTCGCGCAGGGCGCGCAGGCTGTTGGCCGAAATGCCGGGCAAAAGCCTGGAGATCGAGGCCAGGGTCGCGGCGCGGTCGTCTTCCGACGCGATGACAACCAGAAAGTTGGGCCGCCCGCCGGTGGAGACCGGATGGCCGGTGACCTGCGCCAGACGCCGGGCGTAGCTGCGGACATCTTCCGTGTCGGTCTTGCGCTGGGAGGGTGGCACGCTGTCGCCAAAGATCACTTCCATCCGCACGGGGCCCGCCCAGCGGCGCAGGGGGCTGGCCCCGCCACGGCCGGTAAAGGCGCCGTCATATTCGTTGAAAAACGCGATCTGTTCAAAGTTCCGCGCCAGCACGGAGGCGGTATAGGGCGTGTCGAGGCCGCCGCCATCCTGGCGCAGCAACCCCTGGCTGAGCTGTGCCACCTGCACCTGGTTGAGATAGCTGCGCAGCGCCGCACTTTTCTGTGAGGTCGGCTGCGCGACCTGGGGCGGGACGGCGGCGGCAGCCTGCGCGGGGCGCGACTGTGGTTTCAGCGAGGGTTCGACCGGGGCGGCGACATCGCAAGCCAACAGGCTGGCGGACAATACGCCCGCCAGACCCCATTTCAGCATTTCGGTTCGCCGCCGCACCGTGGTTCTATCCCGGCACGCTGGTGGAGGCGCTGTCGCCGAGGCCGGTCTTGGTCGCCTTGGCAGAGGCCAGCGTGTCGCGCAGCCTGGCTTCCATTTCCTTGAGCTCCACCTCTGCGGCGGCGCGTCTGGCCTTGCCCTCGTCGGCGATTTGCAGCGATTCCTCGATGGTGCCGATCAGGTCGGCGTTGGCCTGTTTGACCGCTTCGATGTCGAAGACGCCGCGTTCCATTTCCTCGCGGATGACCTTGTTGGATTCGCGCAGGTTCCTGGCGTTGGAGGTCAGCAGTTCATTGGTCAGGTCATTGGCCTCGCGGACCGCCTCTGCGGCCTCGGCAGAGCGCTGGATGGTCACCGCCTGCGCCAGCTGGGTTTCCCACAGCGGCACGGTGTTGACGAGGGTCGAGTTGATCTTGGTCACCAGGCTTTTGTCGTTCTCCTGCACCAGCCGGATGGAAGGCAGCGACTGCATGGTCACCTGGCGGGTCAGTTTCAGGTCGTGGACCCGGCGCTCAAGGTCGTCGCGGGCGGCGCGCATGTCGCGCAGCTCCTGGGCGACCATCACCTGATCGTCCTCGGCGGCGGCTTTCACCTCCGCTTCCTTGGCCGGGATCACGGTGCTGTCGAGTTCGGCCAGCTTTGCCTCGCCCGCGGCGATGTAAAGCGCCAGTTCATCATAGAACTGGAGCGTCTTTTCATAAAGCATGTCCAGCGATTTGATGTCCTTGAGCAGGGTGTGCTCATGGCTCAGCAGATTGTCGGTGATGCGGTCGATCTGGCTCTGCACCTTTTCGAACTGGGCGGTGAACTTGGCAAAGGGGGCGGCGCGGCCCAGCAGTTTTTCCCACCAGCTGCGGTCGCGGCGCACATCCAGTTCAGAGACCGAAAAGCCCCGGATCGTGCTGACGATGCTGCGCAGGCTGTCGCCTGCGGGGCCCACGTCCTTGTTGCGCACATCGGCCAGCATCGCCTGGCTGATCTCTTGCAGTTCCGCCTGCGCGGCGGAGCCGAAGGAGACGATCGACTGGGTGTCGCTCATGTCGATTTCCGCCATGCGGGATCTGATCTCGTCGCCCAGGGGCTTGTCTGCCTTTTCCAGCGAGACTACCGCGTTGGCATCGGCGGGTTCGGGCAGGACGAGGGCGGTTACCTCTTCGACCATGCTGCGGGATTGAGTTGCTTTTTCACGAACAGAATCAGACATATACAGGGCTTCCTTGAAGGGTTGGATGAAGGGCGCAGGTCATTTGAGCCGGACCCCTTCACGCGACAGCCGCTCACGCAGCACATCAATTTCGACAGTCAGGTCGCTGCGGTCGTCGAGCAGCGATTTCTCGGTCCGGGCGGCGAAGTTCTGTTCCAGGTCGGTGAGCAGCGCGAGGTAGTCGTCGCGTGCCTGGCTGTCCCGGGTCCGGGCGTAGATATCGGCGAATTTCACGGTCGCATCCCGGGCACCGTGCAGATAGACGCTGAGGTACTTGCGCGCCGCGGTCAGGTCGCGCGGGTCTTCCTCGACGGTGCGGATCAGGGTGCGCGCGGCGTCCTGAAACTGGGTCAGCTGCGCTTCTGCCCGGCGGTCGCCGGCGCGGGCGATGGCGTCGGTCATCTGTGCCAGCGTCTTTTCGGCCTCGTCCACCACCCGGGCCACGCGGTCCTGCTGGAAGGTGTCGATGCCTTCCATCCCCTTGGATTTCAGCGGGTCGATGCCGAAGGCGGCCAGGTGCAGCGCGGCGGCGCAGAGGCCAAAGAGCAAGGGCGCCAGTATCTCCGACAGGCCGTTCTGGTGCGCGGCAACGGCCAGCGCGGTGCCCAGGCCGGCGGCGGCCGCGGCAAAGATCTTGCGCGGCAGGGCCGGACGGCGCGCGACCTTGCGTTCGGCAAAGGCGGCCTCGGCGCGCAGCCCTTCGCGCAGCAGCCAGGCCCCCAGCGCCAGCACGCCCGCGCCGATCATGCCCAGGGTCAGGCCACTTGCCCCGCCGCCAAAGCTGGTGGCCAGCAACACCACGGGAGGCACGAACAGGATGTTGGCACGCCCGCCCACGGGATCAACGGTGACCCTTGTGCGTGGTGTCGGGGCCGCGGCATTGCCCGGCGCATCGTCGGGGCTGTATTTGCCGCCAAAGCGTTTTGCCATGGTCAGAGCCCCCCCAGCAGGCCGGAGGCGGTGCCGAGCAGCAGGGCGATCAGCGCGACATAGGCGACTTTCTGCAAACCGTTGGGGGCCATCATACCATCCTCTGTCGGGCCAAAGAAAGGCCGGAGGGCGCGGCGGCCCTGATCCACTGTATTGCTCCAGACTGATGCCAGAATGACAACAATGGCAATGATAACGCCCACAGCGAGCGCGAAAAGAAACAATCTGCCCATACCGACCTCACTGCGACGAACATAGGCTGTTTCCCCTGACCTTGCTAGTGCCGCGCCGCGGTGCGGCGTTCGGCGTTGAGCTTGCGGGTATAGCCGGACTGGATCACTTCGACCGCCACCAGGACCATGACCGAGAAATAGAAGGTCGTTTTCGACATCGGCACGACCTCATATCCGAAGAAGCGCAGGGCGAGGGCGGGGTCATGCATGGCATGGGCGGCGGCCTGGCCGGATTCACCCAGCAGGACAATGCCCACGATCAGCAGGATGAACAGGCCCAGGACCTCGTACATGCGGTTGGTTTCCAGAAAGGCGGTGACCCGGTCCGCCAGCAGCAGCATGGCCAGGCCGGACAGGATGATCGCGGTGGCCAGAACGATGAAGACATCGGTGATCGCCAGTGCCGAAAGCACGGAATCAAAAGAGAAAATCAGGTTCATGAAGACGATCAGCATCACGACCTGCACCGCCGATTTGCCGGATTTCGCATCCAGGTCCGTGCCCAGATGTTCGATCGCCAGCATATGGCTGATTTCCTTGACGGCAGTATAGATGATGAAGACACCGCCGATGACAAAGACCAGCGTGGCAAAATTGACCCCGCCGGTCAGCACACCCTCCCAGTTCAGCACGAAGAAGGGGTCGGCCATGGCGTCGATCAGGCGTATCATGGCAAAGAGCAGCACGATGCGCAGGGCCACGGCGATCACGATGCCCCATTTGCGGACGGCCGCCTGCTGGGCGACGGGCGCGCGCTGGCTTTCGATGGAGATGTAGAGAAGGTTGTCAAAGCCAAGAACGGCCTGCAGGAAGCACAGCACCAGCAGATTGCCCAGGTTCTCGATGGTCAAAAGATCGGTCATGGCGTCCCCCGCTCTGGTTTCGATGCTGTCTTAGGGATTTAGCGGCGGGATGTGAATTGCCTGTGACGGGGAATTTTCGCCGTCGGGTTGCAGGAAGGAGGCAGACTTTTCAAAAAGTCTGGTCCGATTTTTTCAAAAAATCGGTCGGGTGGTTGCGGCAGGGGGCAGGCTTTTCAAAAATACCGGTCAGCGCTTCGGTGGACGGTTCGGTTTCTTCCGCTGCGGGCGCTGCAGGGTTCTTGGCTTTTTCGCCGCCGTGCCGCTGTCATCCACCAGTTCCAGCCCCAGTTGATCGCGCACGATCTTGCGGCGGATCTCCTCGACCTCTCCGGCTTTCAGCTCGCCCAGCTGAAACGGGCCATAGCTGACCCGGATCAGGCGGTTCACGGCCAGGCCCACCGCCTCCATAGCGCGGCGGATTTCGCGGTTCCTGCCTTCGCGCAGGCCTACGGTCAGCCAGGCATTGGCGCCCTGCTGCCGGTCAATGGTCACCGTCATCGGTTGAAAGCGTTCGCCGTCGATGGTCAGCCCGCGGCGCAGCGGTTCCAGCGTCTTGTCTTCCGGGCGTCCGTTCACCCGGACCCGGTACTTGCGCAGCCAGCCGGTGCTGGGCAGCTCAAGCTTGCGCTTGATGCCGCCGTCATTGGTCAACAGCAGCAGCCCTTCGGAGTTGATGTCGAGCCGGCCCACCGACATCACCCGCGGCATGTCCTCGGGCAGGGCGTCATAGATGGTCTGGCGGTCTTTCTCGTCCCGGTCGGTGCTGACCAGCCCGACGGGCTTGTGATAGAGCCACATGCGCGGCGGTTCGGGGGCCGAGACATCCTTGCCATCCACCGTGATCTGGTCGCTGGCGGTGACGTTCAGGGCGGGGGACATGATCTGCGCGCCGTTCACGCTGACCCGGCCGGCCTCGATCATGCGTTCGGCTTCACGGCGCGAGGCGACGCCTGCGCGGGCAAGCACCTTGGCGATGCGGTCGCCCTTGGGCGGTTCGGATGGCGTTGACGTGTTCATCGCTTCCGCTTAGCGGGTTTGCGTCGCTTGCGAAAGAGCGGCTTTTGCAGCCAAGGTGGGTCATGACGTTTCGCTCTTTCATGGATCTGGCATTGACGGAGGCGCGCGCCGCCGCTGCGCGGGGCGAAGTGCCTGTGGGTGCCGTGGTCGTGGATCGGGCGGGGCAGGTCGTGGCGCAGGCCGGCAACCGCACCCGCGAATTGCATGATCCGACCGCCCATGCCGAGGTTCTGGCGATCCGTGCGGCCTGTGCGCAGATCGGGTCGGAGCGGCTGGTGGGTCATGACCTCTATGTCACGCTGGAACCCTGCGCGATGTGTGCTGCGGCCCTTGCATCGGCACGGATTGCGCGGTTGTACTATGGTGCATCCGACCCCAAGTCGGGCGGTGTCGCGCAGGGCGCGCGGGTCTTTGCCCATGCGCAGTGCCATCATGTGCCGGAGGTCTATGACGGCATTGATGCCACTGCCGCCGAAGCATTGCTCAAGGCGTTTTTCGCGCAAAAAAGGGAAGGGAACTGAATGGCCGTGAACAAGCAATTGTCGCGTTTCGTGCGCGATGCGCTGGCATCGGGCAAGACCCGGGCGGAGATTTCGCAGGCGCTGACCGACAGCGGGTGGAGCCCTTCGGAAGTGGCGGATGCGCTGGATGCCTGGGCCGAGATCCGGTTTTCGCCGCCGGTGCCGCGCCCGCAGGCGACGGTCTCGGCGCGCGATTTCTTCATCTATGCGCTGACCTTCGGGGTGATGATCTTTGGCGCGGTCTATCTTGTGCAATTGTTCCATGCGCTGATCGACCTCTGGCTTGATACCGACAGCTACCGCTGGCCCGGCCGCATTCGCTGGTCGATGGCGGTGCTGATCGTGACAACACCGGTCTATCTTTGGCTGACGCTGCGCGAGCGGGGCAAGCTGGCCGATGATCCGGCGCTTTACCGTTCCGCGATCCGGCGCTGGCTGATGTATCTGACGCTGCTCTTGTCGGCGGCGGCGCTGCTGGGTGATGGCGTGGCGGTGATCTATGCCTTTCTCAGCGGTGATTTCACCTTGCAGTTCTTCCTCAAGGCGCTGGTTGTCGCTGTCATCGCCGGGCTGATCTTTCTGTTCTACCTTGCCGACATCCGCAAAGGGGATGCGGCGTGAACCGGCTGTTGCTTGTTGTCCTGCTGGCGATTGTCGGCGGCGGGCTGATCGCGGGGTTCATGGTTGCCGGCGGTCCGGGTTATGCCCGGATGGAGCGTTATGACAACGAACGCGCCGCCGACCTGCGGACGCTGGGGGATTATCATCGCTGTGTGCTGGAACGGGAAGAGGACAGTGAGGGCAGCAACGCGCCGCGCTATTGCTCGGGTTTTGAGCAGGCACCCGAACTGACCGACCCGGCCAGCGGCGCGCCCTACCGCTTTACCCGCCTTGGGCCGCAGGCGTTCAAGGTCTGCGCGAATTTCCAGACGGAGGCCCTGCGGGAGGCATCCGACCGGCGCTATTCCCAATTGGTGTTTGAGGGGGACGAGGGCTGTGTCATCTATGGGCAGGGCACCGGCGCCGAAGCGCCGGATGCCACGCTGAAGTGGACTACAGAGTAATCGCCTGCATCACCTGCGGCTCGATCACATCGACACCGGGCAGGCCTTTGGCCAGCGCCGCTGCATCCTGCTCCAGCAGGGGGAAGGTGCGGTAGTGGCAGGGGATGACCGTCCTGAAATCGAAGTAGCGTTTGGCGGCATAGGCGGTTTCGGCCATGCCCATGGTGAAATGGCCCCCCGCCGACAGGATGCCGATGTCGGGTTTGTAGTAATCCCCGATCCAGTCCATGTCCGCCATGATGCCGGTATCGCCCGAGAAATAGATGACATGGCTTTCGCCCTTGAGGATGAAGCCGGTCTCGGACCCCATGTAGACCGGGCCGCTGTCGGTCGCGACCGAGGAAGAATGGGATGCAGGCACCATGCTGACGGCAACCTTGCCGCAGCTGATGGTTCCGCCCTTGCCGAAGCCGGTGGTGTTTTCGATGCCTTTTTCCGCGAACCAGCCCATCAGCTCGTAAATCCCGGCCATCGGCGCCTGTGTCCGCTTGCTCACCATGTCGAGGTCGCCGGTATGGTCGCCATGCCCGTGGGTGACCAGGATCTGGGTCACACCGGCAAGCGCCGCGTCATACTGCGCTTCTTCGATCATGGGATTGCCGGTCAGCCAGGGGTCGATCAGGATCACCTGATCTTCGATCTCGATGCGAAAGGACCCGTGGCCCAGCCATAGGATGTTCATGCAATTCTCCTTTTGTCTTCATGTCTGCTTTGTCAGCAAGACTAGCGCGCCAAATGGATTTGGGGAGGTATTTTTGACCCGATGCCGCAGATGGGCGGGCCGCGCCCTTGCGAGGGAAGGGCAGCAAGGGTACATGAGCCGCAAAGAGATGGAGAGCGTTCATGTCAATTGACGAGAGCACCGCCGCACGCGTGGCGAAACTGGCCCGGATCAAGGTCGATCCCGAAGCGCTGCCCGCGCTGGCGCAGGACTTCAACGGCATCCTCGGCTTTATCGAACAATTGAGCGAAGTTGATGTGGAAGGGGTCGAGCCGATGACCTCGGTCACCCCGCAGCGCCTGACACGGCGCGCCGATGTGGTCACGGACGGCGATCTGCAGGACGACGTGCTGAAAAACGCGCCCGATGCGCGCGAAGGGTTCTTTGCCGTGCCGAAGGTGGTGGAGTGAGCGGCGTCCGGGAAACGCTCCGGGGGAGCGTTTCAGCCACGAACGGGCGGAGCCCATTTTGGAGCCCATTTTTGAGATCAGGACAGACATATGAGTAATCTGAACAAACTGGGACTGGCCGGGGCACGCGATGCCCTGCGCGCGGGTGAAACCACGTCGAAGGCCCTGACAGAGGCCTGTCTGACGGCGATTGAAGGGGCAGGGGCGCTGAATGCCTTTGTCCATCACACGCCCGAGATTGCCATGGCGCAGGCCGAAGCTGCGGATGCGCGCCTGAAAGCGGGCGATGCCCCCGCCATGTGTGGCCTGCCCATCGGGATCAAGGATCTGTTCTGCACCAAGGGCGTGCCGTCCCAAGCGGGCTCGCGCATCCTGCAGGGGTTCCTGCCGCAATACGAAAGCACGGTCAGCCAGAACCTGTTTGACGCGGGCGCCGTCATGCTGGGCAAGCTCAACATGGATGAATTCGCCATGGGCTCGTCCAATGAGACCTCTGTCTACGGCAATGCGGTCAACCCCTGGCGGCGCGGCAATGACGATACGGCGCTGACGCCGGGCGGCTCCTCCGGCGGGTCGGCGGCGGCTATTGCGGCGGACCTCTGCCTTGCGGCCACCGGCACCGACACCGGCGGGTCGATCCGCCAGCCTGCGGCCTTTACCGGCACGGTGGGGATCAAGCCGACCTACGGGCGTTGCTCGCGCTGGGGCATCGTGGCCTTTGCCTCCAGCCTCGATCAGGCTGGTCCGATGACAAAATCCGTGCGCGACGCGGCGATCATGCTTGAGGCGATGTGTGGCCATGATCCCAAGGATTCCACCTCTGCCGATCTGCCCGTGCCCGATTTCGAGGCGGAGCTGACCGGCGACATCCGCGGCAAGAAGATCGGCATCCCGCGCGAATACCGCATGGATGGCATGCCCGAAGAGATCGAAAACCTCTGGTCCGACGGCATTGCGATGATGAAGGACGCAGGTGCCGAGATCGTCGATATCTCGCTGCCGCATACGAAATATGCGCTGCCTGCCTATTACGTGATTGCACCTGCCGAAGCCTCCAGCAACCTCGCGCGTTACGATGGTGTCCGCTATGGCCACCGCGCCGGGCTGGACCAGGGCGACGGCATCACCGAGATGTATGAAAAGACCCGCGCCGAAGGCTTCGGGTCGGAAGTGCAGCGCCGGGTGATGATCGGCACCTATGTGCTGTCGGCCGGATTCTACGACGCCTATTACAACCGTGCCCGCAAGGTGCGCACCCTGATCAAGCGCGACTTCGAACAGGTCTTTGCGGATGGCATCGACAGTATCCTGACACCTGCGACGCCTTCCGCCGCCTTCGGTCTGGGCGAGATGACGGATGCGGATCCGGTGGCGATGTATCTCAACGACGTCTTCACGGTGACGGTGAACCTGGCCGGTCTGCCGGGGATCGCGGTGCCCACGGGGCAGGACCGCAAGGGTCTGCCGCTGGGTCTGCAGCTGATCGGGCGGCCCTGGGAAGAGGCCGATTTGCTGTCTTCCGCCTATGCGCTTGAGCGCAGCGCCGGGTTTGTGGCCAAGCCGGACAAATGGTGGTAGAAGCCTTGCCAACAAGTCTGAAAGACAAAGCAGGACCCATGATTTCAAGATCTTTTATCACTCTCGCCGCTGGCGTGATGCTGGCTGCATGTCAGCCGGCGGTCCCTGATTCCGGTCGCGGTGTCGGCTTTGATGACAGTGCCCGCGCCCAGAGGCAGGCCCGCGACGCGGCACTTGCCGCCGAAAGCACCTCCGCCGTGCCGGCGCCCGCCTCGGTGACCGAGGCCCCGCTGTCCGCCCCTGCCGAAGGTTCCGCCGAAGCGACGGCGGCCGAAACCTCCCGCGTGCTGGCGGCAACCCGCCCCGGTGCCAGCAACGGTCTGGGCAATGATGCCGCGACCAATTCCGGCGTGGAACCCGTGAATGCCAGCCCGTCCAACCCGGCGCCCGCTGTCATCAACAGCGCAGGCATCTCGAACGAGAACAATTTCGACGCGGTTTCCGGCCAGCGCAGCATCGGTGACGACGCCGCGCGCATCGCTGCGAACCGCGCGCAATACCAGGTCGTCCAGCCCGAAGCGCTGCCGGACCGGGCCGAATCCGGGCCGAACATCGTGGCCTATGCGCTGCAGTCGGATCACGAGCGCGGCACCCAGGTCTATCGCCGCATCGGCCTGAACAAGGCCGCCAAATACGCCCGCGCCTGTGGCGAGTATTCGCATCCCGACCGGGCGCAGATCGCCTTTCTTGAGGCGGGAGGGCCGGAAAAAGACCGCAAGGGCATGGACCCCGATGGCGACGGCTTTGCCTGTGACTGGGACCCGACCCCGTTCCGCCGGGCCGCAAAGGCCGGCTAGGGCTGCAGCCGGGTGGACAGCCTGTCCTCACCGAACTTCGGCCCGCGCCGCAACGGGCTGACGCCCCGGCTGATCGTGATCCACTATACCGCGATGGAAAACGCCGAGGCGGCATTGACGCGCCTCTGCGACCCGCAGGCCGAAGTTTCCGCCCATTACCTGATTTCGAACCACGGCCGGACCCTGCAACTGGTGGCCGACGAGATGCGCGCCTGGCATGCCGGGGCAGGGGAATGGGCCGGTCAGGCCGACATCAACTCGCGCTCCATCGGCATCGAGCTGGACAATCGCGGATGCCATCCGTTTTCAGAACCGCAGATGGGGGCGCTTGAGACCCTGCTGAAAAGGCTGATGGCCCGCTGGGACATCCCCGCCGCCGGGGTTCTGGGCCATTCCGACATTGCGCCGGGGCGCAAATCCGACCCCGGCCCGCATTTCGACTGGGCGCGGCTGGCACGGCAGGGGCTGGCGCTGGCCACACCGGCGACTGCGGCACAAACCGTGACCGAATCCGGGTTCCGATCCGCGGCGCGGGCGGCGGGCTTTACCGCGGATGTGCCCTTTGAGACCCTTCTGGCTGCAACCCGCCTGCGCCACGGACCCTGGCGGCGCGGGCCGCTTTGCCCTGCCGATCTGGCGCTGCCGCCGCTCTGATCCATCAGGCTGCACGTCTTTATGCCCGAAATGCTTCCGCACGCCGGTCTGCCCATTGACGCGGTCCGCGTTCAGCGCCTATGCCAAAGCTCGCGCGGAAGGCTGGATGGCCGCTTCGTGATCCGATTGCCGGATCCACGGGGAGGAAAGTCCGGACTCCAAAAAGAGACGGTGCCGGGTAACACCCGGGCGGGGCAACCCGACGGAAAGCGCCACAGAAATGATACCGCCACGCCACAGGTCGGGAAACCGAAACCACGGCGGGGTAAGGGTGAAAAGGTGGGGTAAGGGCCCACCGCGCCGCTGGCAACAGGGGCGGCATGGCAAGCCCCACCGGGAGCAATGCCAAATAGGGACCGCGCGCCACCGGCCTTCGGGCCGGGGCGGGGCCGCTTTTGCCCCAGCAGGTCCGGGTTGGCAGCTGTAGCCCTGCGGGCAATCGCAGGGTCAGAGGAATGGTCATCCACGGGGGATAGCCCCCCGTGACAAAATCCGGCTTACAGGCCTTCCGCGCGTTTTCCTCTGCTGTCCGGATTTTTGGAAAAATCCGGACCGGAAAATTGCAATTTTCCGGCCGCTTGAAAACGCGGCCCCCGGATTGAAATTCTTGCGTCTTTTGCTGTTGACTCGGAGGCGCATCCGGGTAAAAGCCGGGGTTCAGAATTCACGCCAGACCCCCGGTGCGGTCGGCAGCAGGAGAAGCAAGATGGCGAAGCCAACCACGATCAAGATCCGTCTGAACTCGTCCGCGGGCACAGGCCACTTCTATGTCACCAAGAAGAACGCGCGTACCATGACCGAAAAGATGGTCATCAAGAAGTACGACCCCGTTGCGCGCAAGCACGTCGATTACAAAGAAGGCAAGATCAAGTAAGATCGGGCTGACTGACTTTGCAAGGCCGCGCGTTTCGCGCGGCTTTGTGCGTTTCAGGGCGCGGTTTTCCGTGCCCGGCCTTCCCCCCGGGGCGGCGCTGCCAGCCTGCGCATTGCGGCGGCTGACGCCTGCCGGATGATACCTTCCGGATGACACAGGCCCCGTTAATCTCATCGAAAGATTGCCGCCCTATGGCTGAGGCAAGCCAGCATAGGGGCAACGGGTTAGCCCGCATCTGGGATGGTCCGCCCGTCAGGTGCGGGACGGGGGAGGGCAGAGATGGCGACAATTCACGATCTTCTCGAAGTGACCGGCATCGCGTCGGGCACGACATATTCCCTTGAAAACGGCAATCTGCTTGGTGTCGTGGACAACATGACATCGACCGATCTTGACGATGGGGAGTTCGACGTCGGGGATCTGGTCACCATTGGCGGGGTCTCCTACACCATCGACCTGATCGAAGAGCCGGACAGCGCGGGATCGGTCCTGCTGGGTGACGGATCATCCGAGAGTTTCGGGCCGGGCAGCGAAAGCAACCTCAGCTTCGTTTTCGTGACCCTGTCGAACGGCGGCGATGTCCGGTACTTCGCGATCCCGAACGACAGCTATGGCGACATGAACGTCCAGGCGATCACCACCGGGGTGATACAATCGGTGGCGGGCCATGATGCGGCGGTCATTTCCACCGTGGATAACGACATCGAGGTGGTATGTTTCACCGCCGGGACGTTGATCGAGGCCGAGGATGGCCGGCAGATCCCGGTGGAGGAGTTGCAGGTGGGCGACCGGGTTCGCGCGCTGGATTGCGGCGTGCAGGAAATCCGCTGGATCGGTGCCAGACGGCTGCCCGCGCAGCTGCTCAGGGCTTGTCCCAGGCTCCGGCCCGTTCAGATTGCCGCCGGCACATTGGGGCCCGGCTGCCCGCAGCGGGACCTGCTGGTATCGCCCCAGCACAGCATCCTTGTGCGCTCGAAGATCGCGGCGCGCATGTTCGGCGCGCCGGAAGTCCTGGTTGCGGCCAAGCAGCTGGTTGGCCTGAATGGCGTCGCCCCGGCCGAGGCGGCGGGCGCTGTGACCTATTATCATGTGCTGCTGGACCGGCATGATATCCTCATGGCCAACGGGGCCCCCTGCGAGAGCCTTTATGCCGGGCCGCAGGCGCTGCGGTCGATGTCGGAGGCGGAAAGGGCGGAACTGTCCGCGATCCTGCCGGAGGTCATCCGGCAGCAAAGCGATCTTCCCGCCTGCCGTCCCATGGCGCCCGGGCGGCGCGCGCGCAGGCTGGCCTACCGGCACAGGAAGAACAACATGCCGCTGACGGGGGAGATCCTGCTTGATGCGGTGCGGCCCTGTATTTGATTCAGGAGGCGGGTGACGCGCGGAACAGGGGCAGGGCAGGCCGCCCTTGCGCCGGATCGGCCAAGCGGCAATAGTCGGCAGGTCCCAAGCTGCCAAGGAACACGACATGTCCAAGATGATTGCTGCCCTGACCCTCGTGGGTCTGCTCTCTGCCTGTACCGGCAAACTTGGCGGCCCGCCGCCTGCGCCGGTCTTTGGCGGCACCTATTCCGACAGTGTAGGCTTTACCAGCGTCGGCTACGAGCCTTTCTGAGCGCGCCTTACCTGTCTTCGGGCGGAATGCCCCGCGTCGCGGCGACAATGGCGGCGATGTCTTCCGGCCCGTACTTCAGGCTGCGCCGCTCCGTGCCGGGCGGCTGGTGGGTCAGGCTCACACCCGGTCGCCGCGCCTGTCGGGGGCGGATCGGGCGTGGCACAAAACCGCCAGCACAATTCGGGCAGACATTGCCCAGCTCGGTCTCGACGCAGTCCGCGCAGAAGGTGCATTCATAGCTGCAGATCCGCGCCTCTGCCGCATCCGGGGGCAGGTCGCGGTCGCACATCTCGCAATTGGGTCTGATTTCAAGCAAGGGTCGCTCCAACGAAAAAGGGCCAATCCCTTGCAGGATTGGCCCATGTCACATCAAGGATGCACGGCTTATTCGCGGTTGCCGAACAATTGCAGCAGCATCATGAACATGTTGATGAAGTCGAGGTAGAGGCTCAGCGCGCCCATGATGGCGGCCTTGCCCAGCCATTCGGTGTCACCGTGATGCGCATGTGCCAGATACTCGGTCTTGATCTTCTGGGTGTCATAGGCGGTCAGGCCCGCAAAGATCAGGACGCCGATCGCAGAGATGGCGAACATCAGCGCCGAGGAGGCGAGGAAGATGTTCACGATGGAGGCCACGATCAGGCCGATCACACCCATGATCAGGAAGCTGCCCCAACCGGAGATGTCCTTCTTGGTGGTGTAGCCCCAGAGCGACAGCCCGGCAAAGGCGATGGCGGTGATCAGGAACACCTGCGCGATGGAATAGCCGGTGAAGACCAGGAAGATCGAGCTGATCGAGATGCCCATCACGGCCGCGAAAGCATAGAAAACCGTCTGCGCCGTGGCGGCGGACATCTTGTGGATCATCGCGCTGAAGCCAAAGACAAAGGCCAGGGGCGCGAACATCACAACCCATTTCAGCGGCGAGGCATAAAGCGCATAGCCGATGTCGGTCAGGTATTTATCCGTCCCGATCTGCGCGGCCGCACCCGAGGGGTCGGTGGTGACCGCCAGGCCCGAAATCGCCCATGCGGCGGCAAAGGTGATCAGCATGCCCACGGACATTGTACCGTAGACCTTGTTCATGTGGGCGCGCAGCCCCTCGTCGATTGCGGCGGCGCGGGTTCCGGCAGCTGTCCGGATTGTATTCACGTCGGCCATGAATGGACCTCCAATTGGCTAAGTGTTGCTTACCACGCGGGATGCGGACGGTATCCCGGTGAATATCGGGACTGCGCCTTTGTTTTTCAAGAGGTAATAGCGTGCGCCGGGGCGGTCCTTTCATGTGATCGGCGGCCCTTAGCGACCGGACATCCAATGGCCCGGCGCGTCCCAGGGCAACCGCCGCGCCTCCCTTTCGGCCTCGGTGGCATTGAGGCCGATGTCCTGCAGCTGGTGGCTGTCAAGCTGACGCAGGCTCTGTCTGCTGCGGGCAATGGCCCTGAGGTGCTGGAACCGGGCCCAGAGTGAAATCCGCCGGGTCTTGAGTGCGCGGCCCCGGCCCGAGGCGCTGTCGAAAAGCTGTGCCATTTCATTTATCCTTCGAAATTTGTGATGAAACTCCGGGTTCCATCGGGATGCTTGATATCTAGGGTGGCATGACGTATGATGAAAACGATTGTTTGTTAGGCAATGCATCAAGATTGGTGATATATGAGAAATCTGGACATCACGACCCTGCGGTCGTTCATGGCGGTGGCTGACAGTGGCGGGGTGACCCGCGCGGCGGGTTTTCTGCATCTGACGCAATCGGCCGTCTCAATGCAGCTCAAGCGGCTGGAGGAAATGCTGGGCCTGTCTCTGCTGGACCGGAGCGGGCGGACCATTGCCCTGACAGCCTCTGGTGAGCAGCTGCTGGTCTATGCGCGCCGCATGGTGGCCCTGAACGACGAGGTCATCGAACGGCTGACGGATCAGGCTTTCGAGGGAGAGATCACGCTGGGTGTGCCGCATGACATCGTGTACCCGATGGTGCCCCAGGTGCTGAAGCAGTTTCACGCCGATTTCCCAAGGGTGCGCGTGCAGCTTGAAGCCTCCCACACCAGAACGCTCAAGGCCCAGTTCGCCAAGGGCGAATGCGATTTGATCCTGACCACGGAGACCGAAATCGACAGGGGCGGCGAGACCCTGGTGACCAAGAGCCTGGAGTGGATCGGGGCAGCGGGCGGGGCGGCATGGCGGCAACGGCCCTTGCGGCTGGCCTTCTGCCGGTACTGCACCTTCCGTCCCAGTGTGCTGAGCGCGCTGGATGCGGCGCAGATTCCCTGGGAGATGGCCGTGGACACGGAAAGCGATCGCGCGGTCGAGGCGGCGGTCAGTGCCGATCTGGCCATTCATGCCATGATCGACGGCACCAAGCCGCCCCACCTGGAGGTGTTGGATCATGGCGGGGTGCTGCCGAAACTGCCGACACAGCACATCAACCTCTACGGGGCGGAGCAGAACAGGTCCGAGTCGCATCAGACATTGGTCGCGCTGTTGCGCAGCGCCTTCAGCCAGGGGCAGAACAAGCGGTCAATCGCGGCCTGACTGCGGGGCGGCGGGGGGGCATTTCCCGCCTGCTTTACGTGGCGTAAGCCTTGTGAAGACCGAAAATGTGTCAGAAACACCACATTTATGTTATCTTTTCTTTGTTGAATTCATGATGTTAGCTGCCAAGCTGTCAATAATGTGGTGAATATCTTTGCTGTGAAGAGAAGATTTCGTAAAGTGCTTGGGGTGGACCGCTGTCGGAACGCCCAGGTAACGCGCGGCCGGCGCCGTAGCCGCAAGCGCGTATTTCAGTGTTGTTAAGTGTGTAAGTTAGGATCTAATCTGCATGGCACATAGAGTAGACGTGCACGTCGGCAAACGAATTCGTCAGCGACGCTGGCTGACGGGGATGACCCAACAGAAGCTGGCAGCTATGGTTGGGATCAAGTTTCAGCAAATTCAAAAGTACTAGACCGGCGCGAACCGCGTCAGCGCATCCCGATTGTGGGAAATTGCCGATGCGCTGGAGGTTCAGGTGGCCTTTTTCTTCGAGGGTCTCGAACAACCGGAAACCTCCGGGTCCGCTCCGATAGGTGACGTTCCATATGATCTGCTGGGCGACAAGGAGGCGATGGACCTGATCCGATCCTACTATGCCATTCCGGCAAACCAGCGGCGCCGCCTTTTCGATCTTGCCCGTGTCCTGAGCGACGTCGCCTGAAGGGCCAGCCTTGCCGCGACCGCAGGCTTGCGCGGGCGGGCACAAGCTGGCACTGACGCGGTATGACAACGAAGATTTCATTCGATCCCGATGTGCGGCGCGTTGCGCATCTGCTTGCAGATGCGGCGCGTGATGTGATCCTGCCCCATTTCCGGGGCATGGCCCTGGTTGCGGAAAACAAGCTTGATGCCGGGTATGACCCGGTGACGGTGGCGGACAAGGCTGCCGAACGCGCCATGCGTGAGATCCTGGCGCGGGAACGGCCCGATGACGGTATCCTGGGCGAGGAATACGGGGTGCAACAGGGGCGGTCCGGCCTGACCTGGGTGCTGGATCCGATCGACGGCACGCGCGGCTTTATCAGCGGCACCCCGACATGGGGGGTGCTGATTGCGGTCAGCGACGGGCAGGGCCCGTTCTATGGCATCATCGACCAGCCCTATATCGGCGAGCGGTTCGAGGGCGCGCCGGACGGGGCCGCGATGACGGGGCCGCGGGGGCGGCAAGTGCTGGCCACCCGGGCGGCGCGGGACCTGTCGCAGGCGATCGTTTTCACGACCTTTCCCGAAGTGGGCGAGGAGACCGACCGCGCGGGGTTTCATGCGGTGGCCTCCGGGGCGATGCTGACCCGCTACGGGATGGATTGCTATGCCTATGCCTTGCTGGCAGCAGGTCAGGTCGATCTGGTGATCGAGGCGGGGCTTGCCGCCTATGACATCCAGGCGCCGATTGCCGTTGTGCAGGCCGCAGGCGGCATCGTCACCGACTGGCGCGGCGGGCCTGTCCACGAGGGGGGCCGGGCGGTTGCGGCGGCGAATGCCCGGATCCATGCCCAGGCGCTGGCGATCCTGCAGGGGTATTGAGCGGCATTCTTGACCGCCCGTGCCGGCACCTGCTAACGGGAGCCTGTCGGTTCTGGGCCCGTTTTCCACCGACAGGTGAATGCATTCTGAGACGGGCGTGGAGAAACACAGACCATGCCCGAAATCCTGATCCGCAATGCCGCCCATATTCTGACGATGGATGACAGCCGCCGCGAGCTGTCGGGGGCCGACCTGCTCCTGCGGGATGGTGCGATTGTGGAAATCGGCAGCGATCTGCAGAGCGCAGGCGAGGTGATCGAGGCCGCGGGATGTGTTGTAACCCCGGGGCTGGTGAATACGCATCACCATCTGTTCCAGAGCCTGACGCGGGCCGTGCCGGGGGCGCAGGATGCGTTGCTGTTCGGCTGGCTGAAGACACTCTACCCGATCTGGGCGCGGTTCACGCCGGATCACATGTTCATTTCGGCGCAGGTGGGGCTGGCGGAGCTGGCTCTGTCGGGTTGCACGCTGAGCGCCGATCACCTCTATCTTTACCCCAACGGCGGGCGGCTGGAAGACACCATTGAAGCCGCGCGCGTCGTGGGCCTGCGGTTTCAGCCGACCCGGGGGTCGATGAGCATTGGCGAAACTGCGGGCGGCCTGCCGCCGGATATGCTGGTCGAGCGGGAGGCGGCGATCCTGGAGGATTGCATCCGGGTGGTCGATGCCTTCCATGATGCTTCCGAGGCGTCGATGTGCCGGGTGGGGCTTGCCCCCTGTTCTCCCTTCTCGGTCAGCCGGGACCTGATGCGGCAGACCGCACTTCTGGCGCGCGACAAGGGGGTGATGCTGCACACGCATCTGGCGGAAAATGAAGAAGACATTGCCTATTCGCAGGAGATGTTCGGCTGCCGTCCGGGACAATATGCGCAGGATCTGGGCTGGGTCGGGCCCGATGTCTGGCATGCGCATTGCGTGAAGCTCGACGCGGCGGAGATAGCGCTTTTTGCCGGGACCGGGACCGGTGTGGCCCATTGCCCCTGCTCCAACTGCCGGTTGGGATCGGGTGTGGCGCCGGTGCGCGCGATGCGCGATGGCGGTCTGCGCGTGGGGCTGGGTGTGGATGGATCGGCCAGCAACGATGCGGGCAATCTGGTGGCCGAGGCGCGCCAATGCATGTTGTTGCAACGGGTGGTCTCGGGGGCCGATGCCATGTCGGCGCGCGAGGCGCTGGAGATTGCGACGCGAGGCGGGGCCGATGTGCTGGGCCGCCCGGAATGCGGGCGGCTGGCGGTGGGCAAACGCGCCGATGTGGCGATCTGGGACGTCAGCGGGATCGAGGCGGCGGGCAGCTGGGACCCGGCGGCGCTGCTGCTGGCGGGGCCGACAACCGTGCGGGACCTGTTGGTGGAGGGTCAGCCAGTGGTGCGGGACGGGCAGATGGTGCGGTTTGACCTGGCGGAAGCGATTGCCCGGCAGAACGCATTGGCGCGCGGGTTGCAGGCGGAGATGTGATCCGGCGGCGCGGCTGCGCCGCATGCGATTATGGGTGCCTGTTGCGGGCCTGAGCCCGCTATTTCAACTGCCGCGCGGGCTTTGGGCTTTGGTGTGTATTTAAAGTGTCCGACCTTTAACCTGAAGCATCCAGCGACATGAATGTCCCGAGAGCGCCTCAGGCGCGGCAGGGTATTCATGTCTCAGGTCTAAGGTGGGGCGCTCTAGGTCGTGTTGACATTCATTGTCGCCCACCCGTTTCAGTCCAAAATTGCTCAGTTCCAGGCAAGAGAGCGCGGAATAGCCAGCTATTTCAAGCTCTCTTAACGCAGAAATGGGCAATTTTGGCGAAACCCCTGCGGGGCGCGGCGGATTTTGCCTCTGCCATCCCGGATGTTCGCTTCCAATGATCACATTGCTGCGCTCACATCAGGGCGCCAGCGGCAAAATCCGTCTCGCGCGGGTGGGCGACAATGAATGTCAACACGACCTAGGGAACAATGAAGCTCAGTCGGGTTGGTGCCATTGTTGACCGCCCACCCAGACATCGGCAATGGCGCGGTCGTCGCCCATCATGATCGTGGCGAAGAGGCTTTCCCAGATGTCCTCGGCCATGGCCGCGCGCTGGGCGATGGCCGGGGTCGAGGCCAGGTCGAGCACGGTGAGGTCGGCCTCGTTTCCGGGCTGGAGGCTGCCGATCCGGTCCTGCAGATGCAGGCTGCGGGCGGAGCCGGCGGTGGCCAGCCAGATCAGCTGGGCCGCGTGCAGCGGCGTGCCGCGCAGCTGGCCGATCTCATAGGCGGCCGCCATGGTGCGCAGCATCGAAAAGGAAGAGCCGCCGCCGGTATCGGTGGCCAGGCCCACCGGGATGGTGCGGCGGGTGAGCCCTGCCATGTCGAAGAGCCCCGATCCGATGAAGGTGTTCGACGTGGGGCAATGGACCAGCGCGGCGCCGGATTCCGCGATCCGGTCGATTTCGCGCGGTTTGAGGTGGATGGCATGGCCAAAGACCGCGCGTTCGCCGATCAGCCCCTGGGTTTCATAGGTATCCAGGTAGTCGCGGGCCTGGGGGTGCAGGTCTTCGACCCAGGCGATTTCGTCGGTCTGTTCGCTGAGGTGGGTCTGCATCAGGCAATCGGGGTAGGCGCGCCAGAGCGCGCCCAGGGCGGCGAGCTGTTCCGGCGTGGAGGTCGGGGAAAACCGGGGCGTGATGGCATAGGTCGCGCGGCCCCGGCCGTGCCAGCGGTCGATCAGGGCCTTGCTGTCGTCATAGGCCGATTGCGCGGTGTCGCGCAGCCCTTCGGGGGCATTGCGGTCCATGCAGGTCTTGCCCGCAACAATGCGCTGCCCCCGCGTGGCGGCGGCGTCGAACAGGGCGTCGACGCTGTGGGGGTGGATGGTGCAATAGCTGGCCAGGGTGGTGGTGCCATGGGCCAGGGTCAGATCGAGGTAACGGGCCGCGATCCGGGCGGCATAGGCGGGATCGGAAAGGCGCATTTCCTCGGGGAAGGTGTAATCGTTCAGCCAGTCGATCAGCCGTTTGCCCCAGGATGCGATGATCGCGGTCTGCGGGTAATGGACATGGGCATCGACAAAGCCGGGGCAGATCAGGTGGCTGTCGCTGTAGCGGACGTGTTTTGCCTGCGGGTGGGCGGCGATCAGCGCAGCACGGGTGCCGAGCGATGCGATATGGCCGTCCTGCAGCAGGACAGCGCCATCGGTGTCGATCCCGATCACCTCTTGCCAGGGCGCGCGAAAGGGGTCGCCGGCATAGCGCAGCAGGGGACCGGTCAGGAGCGTTTTGCTTGTCATGTCGGCACATTACAGCGTTTCGGGACAGGTTTGAAACATCCCGTATCACTTTTCGCCTCGACCGAAGGGAGCGGCCACGAACAGGTGATTCAACGATATCCCGAAACGCCAGGCGCGTGGTGCGCGCGGCACGACGGCCAAGCATTGTGTCCCATGTGCGGCTTGCATATGGTCGCCCGAGACAAGGGGAGTCACAGCGATGTCTGATCAGGTCGAATTGGAAGAAGACGCCCCCGAAGAGGAGGCGGAGCGCTCGGATTACGCGCTGGAGCCCAAGACGGTTGCCGCGGTTCTCTATGCGGTGGACATCGACGACCGCGAGAAGCTGATCGAGCTGATGGAGCCGCTGCACGCGGCGGATATTGCCGACCTTCTGGAGCAGATCAACGCCTTTGACCGGAGCCGGCTGATCCGGCTTTACGGGATGGAATTCGACGGGGACATCCTGTCGGAGCTGGACGAGAGCATCCGCGAGGATGTGATTGCGGTGCTGACGCCGCAGGTCCTGACCCAGGCGGTGCGTGATCTGGACAGCGACGATGTGGTCGACCTGATCGAAGACCTGGAGGATGCGCAGCAGGAGGCGATCCTGGGCGCGCTGGAGGATACGGAGCGTGCGGCGGTCCAGCAATCGCTGAGCTATCCGGAATATTCCGCGGGCCGGTTGATGCAGCGCGAGGTCGTGATGGCGCCCGAGCACTGGACCGTGGGCGAGGCGATCGACCATTTGCGCAACACGCCGGAAGAAGACCTGCCGGACCAGTTCTATCACATCATCATGGTGGACCCACGCCTGCACCCGGTGGGCAATATCACGCTGGGCAAGCTGATGCGGTCGAAGCGGGTCACGCCGCTGACCGACCTGCTGGAAGAGACCTTTCAGGTGATCCCGGCGATGCGCGACGAAGGCGATGTGGCCTATGCCTTCAACCAGTATCACCTGATTTCGGCCCCGGTGGTGGATGACGAGGGGCGGCTGATCGGGGTGATCACCATCGACGATGCGATGGCGGTGCTGGACGAGGAGCACGAGGAGGACATCCTGCGCCTTGCCGGTGTCGGCGAGGGGTCGCTGAGCGACAGGGTCGTGGAGACCACAAAGCAGCGGCTGCCCTGGCTGGCGGTCAACCTGGTGACGGCGATTGCGGCCTCCATGGTGATTTCGCAGTTCGAGGCGGCGATTGCCCAGATCGTGGCGCTGGCGGTGCTGATGCCCATTGTCGCCTCCATGGGGGGCAATGCGGGCACCCAAAGCCTGACGGTGGCGGTGCGGGCCATCGCGACCAAGGATTTGACCGGATCGAACGTCTGGCGGGTGATCCGGCGCGAGTGTCTGGTGGGGCTGGTCAACGGCGTGATCTTTGCCGCTGTCATGGGCGTGGTGGGCATTGTCTGGTTCGGCTCGCCCGCGCTGGGCTATGTGATTGCCATAGCGATGGTGATCAATATGGTGATTGCGGGGCTGGCAGGCACGGGCATCCCGATCCTGCTTGAAAAGGTCGGGGTGGACCCGGCGCTGGCATCGGGGGCCTTTGTGACGACAGTGACGGATGTGGTGGGTTTCTTTGCCTTTCTGGGGCTGGCGGCGGCGGTATTGCTGTGAGCGATCTGGCTGAAATCAAGACGGCAGCGCGCAAGGCGGCCTTTGCCCGGCGCAAGCCGCTGTTCGACGCGGCGACTGCTGCGCAGGCGGGATACCTCAGTGAAGTGCTGGCGGGCTATCGCGGTGTGCCGGTGTCGGGGTTCATGCCGATCCGCACCGAGATCGACCCGACACCGGCGATGGCGGAAGCGGCCGCCCATGGGCCGGTCGGCGTGCCGGTGATCAGGGCGGCGGGAACACCGTTGCAATTCGCGCGCTGGCAGCCGGGGGCGGAGATGGTGCCGGGGGTCTTTGGTGCGCTGATCCCGGCAGAGCCTGAGTTTTTCGAACCGGAGCTGCTGATCGTGCCGCTTCTGGCCTTCAACCGCAGGGGCGGGCGTCTGGGCTATGGCGGTGGTTTCTATGACCGCACGCTTGAAATGCTGCGCGGCAAGCGTCCGACGCTGGCCATCGGCTTTGCCTTTGCGGGGCAGGAGGTGGATGACCTGCCGCTGGAGCCGACGGACCAGCCGCTGGACCTGATTGTGACAGAGGCCGGGGTGATCGAGGTTGCTGACTGAAGTGGAACGGACCGGCGCGGACCGGGTCGGACATGTGATTTTTGTGATCACCCTGTTGGGCAAGGGCGTGCTGGGTGCGGTCCAGATCGCGGCAGGCATCGCCATTGTCCTGGGGTTGGCGCGCCACTTGCCGGAGGTTGCGCAATGGCTTGTGGGGGCCGAACTGGCGGCAGACCCCAACGACTGGCTGGCGCGGCATGTGATTGCGCTGGCGCATGGTTTTCCGCCCGGCGAGATGACATTTTATGCGATCTATTTCCTGATGCATGGGGCGTTGCACCTGAGCGTCGTGGTGGCGCTTCTGGCCGGGGTGATCTGGGCCTATCCGGCGGCGATTGCCACGCTGGTCGGGTTCATCCTGTATCAGGGCGCCGAATGGGTTCACGTGGGCGGCATCGTGCTGCCGGTGCTCACGCTGATCGACGTGGTGGTGATTTATCTGACCCTGCGGGAATGGCGGGCCCGTCAGGCGGGCTGACGCTGTGCCCTGCGGCACAGGCCGGGCGGGGGCGTTTCGGGGTCAGGGCGCGCCGCGTCGTGACGGCAGCCTTCTGCGTTAGACGGACGTTCCGTGCAGGCTTGCAACACCCTGGCCATCGCTCTAGGCCAAACCGGCAGCCTCGCCCGCCAAGGCTGCGGCTTTCCTTGATGAATGGCCCCGTGACATGATCCTGAACCTTGCCATCCTTGCCGCCGTCGCGATCTTCGGGGTTGTCCTGTGGTGGCCCGGCCTGCGGGCTTCTGCCACCTGGCGGGCGATGACCACGCCGCTGGCCTCCATCATCGGCAGCGGTTTTCTTGTCCTGGGCCCGATTCTGGACAATCAATACGGAGCCCTTGCCCCTGCGGTGATGCTGGCGCTTTGCCTTGGCAGTTACCTTCTGGGCGGTGCGATCCGGTATAACATGCACGCGATCGAGGCCGGTGCGGTATCCTGGCCCCAGGGGGTCGAGACATTGGCGTCCTGGGCGCTCAGCTTTGCCTATATCGTGTCGGTGGCCTATTACCTCAACCTTTTCGGGGCCTTCGCGGTCAGCCTGACGCCTTTTGATGACGTGATCTTTGCCCGGATCGTGACCAGCGCCATCTACCTTGTCATTGCCGGGGTGGGATGGACGCGCGGGTTCAAATCGCTTGAGGTGATGGAATACCTTTCTGTCAGCGTCAAACTGGCCATCATCGCGGGGTTGCTGGTCGGGCTGGGGTTCTTCTTTGCCGAAAAGTCCGGGCAGGGCGCGCTGGTGTTTCTTGATCCGCAGATCTCCGGCTGGGCGGCGCTGACGCTGGGCTTCGGGCTGATCGTGACTGTGCAGGGGTTCGAGACTTCGCGCTATCTGGGGGCGACCTATGATACCGACACGCGGGTGCGGTCGATGAAATGGGCGCAATGGCTCTCGGCGGCGATCTACATGACCTATATTGTCCTGATCACCTACACTTTCGCACGCGATGACCTGCAGTTCAGCGAGACCGCGATTGTGGAGATGATGGGGGTCATCACACCGGTTTTGCCATTGTTGCTGGTTGCCGCGGCACTGGCCGCGCAGTTCAGCGCAGCGGTGGCCGATACCAGCGGGTCAGGGGGGCTGATGGCGGAACTGTCGGGCCAGCGCATCCGGCCGCGCATGGGATATGTGATCCTGACCGTGGTGGGGCTGGGGCTGACATGGGTAACGGATGTGTTCCAGATCATCAGCTATGCCTCGCGCGCCTTTGCCGTCTATTACGCGCTTCAGGCGGCCATTGCGGCGATGGCAGCGCAGCGGCAGGGCGCGCGGGGCAGGGCGATCTGGTTTGCCGCCCTGGCGCTGCTGGCATTTGCTGTTGCCGTCTTCGGGCAGGCGGTCGAGGTTTAGGCACCGCGCGGCAAGGCCCCTCTTGCCCTCATCCGCGCGGGGGCCTATCGCTGAGCATATGAAAATACTCTTTCTCGGCGATGTGATGGGCCGCGCGGGGCGCCGTGCCATCACTGAAAACCTTGCCCGTCTGCGGCGCGAATGGAAGCTCGATTTCATCGTGGTGAATGGCGAAAACGCCACCTCCGGCATGGGGCTGTCCGCCCCGCATGCCAAAACCCTGCTGGAGGCGGGGGCGGATTGCCTGACGCTGGGCGATCATGCTTTTGACCAGAAGGACATGCTCAGCTTTATCGAGCAGGAGCCGCGCATCATCCGGCCACTGAACTTTTCCAAATCCGCGCCGGGCAGGGGCGCGCGGCTGTTCACGGCGCAGAACGGCAAGAAGGTTCTGGTGACGCAGGCGCTGGGCCAGGTCTTTATGAAACGTCCCTATGACGATCCGTTCTCGGCGCTGGAGCCAGTGCTGAAGACCCATCCGCTGGGCGGGCTGGCACAGGCGATCATCGTGGACATGCATTGCGAGGCGACCAGCGAGAAGATGGCGATGGGCCATTGGTGCGACGGGCGGGCATCGCTGGTGGTGGGCACCCATACCCATGTGCCGACCTCGGATGCGATGATCCTGCCGGGGGGCACGGGGTATCTGACCGATGCGGGCATGTGCGGCGATTATCATTCCGTGATCGGCATGGAAAAGGCCGAACCCCTGCGCCGTTTCATCACCGGCATGCCGAAGGAGCGTTTCACTCCGGCGAATGGCGAGGCCAGCCTCTCCGGCGTCTATCTGGAGACCGACGACCGCAGCGGTCGGGCGACCCGTATCGTTCCGGTGCGCACGGGCGGCGTGTTGCAGGAGAACACGCCCTGACATCAGGCGACATGCTGTTTTTGCCACCCCGGCGGCGGCCTGCGGCACCCGTGCCGCTTGCAGGGCGCGGCCGGATGGATCAATGTGTGCGCTGACCTAAGAAGAAGTTGAAACACCTTGCTGAACTTCCTGAGTTTTTCCCAGACCGAAAGCGCGGTTCTGACGCTTGTCGTCGTTGCCATCATGTTCGTGCTGTTCCTGCGCGAATCCTTCCCGACAGAGGTGGTGGCCATTGCCGGTGCCGCAACCCTGCTGGCCATCGGCGTCCTGCCCTATGAAGAGGCGCAGGCCGTGCTGTCCAACGCCGCGCCCTGGACCATTGCCGGGATGTTCATCGTGATGGGCGCGCTGGTGCGCACCGGGGCGCTGGACGTGCTGACGCAGACCGCCGAACGCTATGCCCGGAGCCATCCCAAGACGGCGGTGATCGGGGTGATCCTGTCGGTGATGGGGGCCTCGGCGATCATGAACAACACGCCCGTGGTGGTGGTGATGATCCCGGTTGTGGTGCAGCTCAGCAAGACCCTGGGCACCAAGGCATCAAAGCTGCTGATCCCGCTCAGCTATGCGGCGATCATGGGCGGGTCGCTGACCCTGATCGGGACATCGACCAACCTGCTGGTGGATGGTGTGGCGCGGTCGCAGGGGCTTGAACCCTTCGGCATCTTCGAGATCCTGCCGATCGGGCTGGTGGTCTGTTTCACCGGGCTGGTTTACATGGGCCTGCTGGGGCGCAGGCTGCTGCCGGAGCGCGACAGCATGGCCACCATGCTGAGCGACCGGTCCAGGATGAAGTTCTTTACCGAGGCCGTGATCCCGCCCGAAAGCAACCTGATCGGCCGCGAGGTTCTGGACGTGAACCTGTTCAAACGCGAAGGTGTGCGCCTGATCGACGTGATCCGGGGCGACCAGTCGCTGCGCCGCGCGTTGCGGGGGGTTGAACTGCAGGTCGGTGACCGGGTGGTGCTGCGCACCGAGATGACCGAACTGCTGAGCCTGCAGAACAACAAGGAACTCAAGCGCGTCGATCAGCTGTCGGCGGTGGAGACCCGCACGGTGGAAGTGCTGATCACGCCGGGCTGCCGGATGGTGGGGCGCTCGCTGGGCTCCATGCGTCTGCGCCGCCGCTACGGGGTCTATCCGCTGGCCGTGCACCGGCGGAACCAGAACATCGGACGGCAGCTGGACGATCTGATCGTCAAGGTGGGCGATACCCTGCTGCTGGAAGGCGCGCCTGCGGACATCCAGCGTCTGGCCGCCGACATGGAGATGGTCGACGTCAGCCATCCCTCTGCCCGGGCGTTCCGGCGCGGCCATGCGCCGATTGCAATCGGCGCGCTGGTCGGGATCGTGGTGCTGGCGGCGCTGAACGTCGCCCCCATCCTGTTGCTGGCGGTGATCGCCGTGGCGCTGGTGCTTGTCACCGGCTGCATCGACGCGGAAGAGGCGTTTTCCTTTATCGACGGGCGGCTGCTGGCGCTGATTTTCGCCATGCTTGCGGTGGGTGCCGGGTTGCAGAACTCCGGCGCCATCGCCCTGCTGGTGGATGCCATAGCGCCGACGCTGGGAACCCTGCCGCCCGGCGCCGTGCTCTTTGCCGTTTTCCTGCTGACCACCATCCTGACCGAGGTGGTCTCGAACAACGCGGTGGCGGTGATCATGACACCGATTGCGATTTCGCTGGCAACGGCGCTGGGGATGGACCCGCGCCCATTGGTGGTCGCGGTGATGATCGCGGCTTCCTGTGCCTTTGCCACGCCCATCGGGTATCAGACCAACACGCTGGTCTATGGTCCCGGCGGCTATCGCTTTACCGACTTCCTGCGCATCGGTGTTCCGCTCAACCTGCTGATGTCGGTCATGGCGAGCCTGGCGATCCCGGTCTTTTTCTGACCGGGCGCGCCGGACGTTCTGGGGTCAGGCGCTGCGCTTTTCCAACCGCTCGGCCAGGATTTCGGCAAAGCCGTCGCGCGCGGTGATGAAATTCTGCGTCAGCGGCGCGGTCAGGGTGGTCTGGTCCGAGAAATAGGCCCCGACCTCGGCGATATGCACGGCAAAGGCGGGGTTGCGGCCTGCGTCGTCATATTTGCGGATGTGATGCTTGCTGGCCCAGCCGCGCCTGCCGGCCTCGCGCGTGACAAGGTTCAGCCGCTGGATGGCATGGAACGTCGTGTAGATCGCCAGGTAATGCATGTAGTCTTCCAGCGGGATGCCACAGGAGGCGTCGAAGCTGTCGATCATCACATCGACCATCTGGTCCGGCGCGATGGGCCAGGCTTCATCTCCGATCAGCCAGGCGAAATCCTCGGCGCCGTGGCGCATCCCGGCATATTCGAAATCGAACCAGCGCAGGCGGTCGTCATCGCCCATGGCCGCATTGCCGGACCGGCAGTCCCATTTGACGAACTGATGGCCGGTGATGGCAACCGCCGCGCAGGCGGCATTGCGGTCAAAGCTGTCGGGGATGCCGCCGGTCAGCTCTTGCAACTGGTCGATCCCGCCGATGAAGTTCTCGACCCAGGCATCCGTCGCGCCCAGATGCGGCATGATCTCGTGCAGGTCGGTCTTGCGGGCCGCGGCGTGGATGCGGAACAGGGCCGCGACCGCCTCTGCGGCGAGGTCGAGCTGGCGGGTGCTGTCAAGCGTCGGGATCAGGGTGTTCAGCCGGCGCGCGCCCACGTCGGACTGGAACATCACCTCGCCCACGACCCCAAGGCAGACCGGCAGGTCGTCGCAATGCGCGTTCAGCGACTGCAGGACATGAGCCTCAAGGTGGGTGCGGCGGAAGTTGGGGCGTAATGTGGCAATCACGCTGCGCCCGCCGATCCGCAAACGGAAGCTGGACCGGCTTTCACCGCCCGGTGCCGTCACATCCTCGACCGGGCGGCCAAAGAAGGTCTCGGCGGTGCTGACAATATGCTCGCGCGTGGTGGTCTTGGCGTCTTCGGTCATCGGGTCTTCCTGTGCATCTGCGCTTTGTCACAGCGGTTAGACCAGCTTCATGGCGACAATATGGCCTTTCCCGGGCCGGGGATGCAGATGATTCGCGGAAGGATGAATCCCATTGGCCGGGTTCGCAAAACAATGTTGGGAGATGCGTCTGAACTGTTTCTGATTGAGGCGGCAAAACCATATAAATAAGGCAAAATTCGTCAAAATGTTTGTTCGATTCAAGTGCCCTGAGGTAACCAAGACCATCGCTTGACGATCAGGACTCCATCCGCGCGCCAGACCCTTCTGGCACGCCCTTGAGCGTTGACCAGTTGTTCTTAAGAGGGAAGTAGATATGACATTCAGATTTTCGAGCTTTGGCTCGTGGGGGAAAACGCCGGTAAAGGCGTCGTGGAACACGCATAGCCATACCAACAAGTTCTTTGGCCATACCTGGGGCCATGGGTCCGACGGAACCGGAAAAGGCTCCGATGGGACCGGCAAGGGCTCTGACGGCTCCGGCAAAGGTTTCGACTGGTTCAACGGCAGCGGCAAAGGCTCCGACGGCACCGGCAAAGGCACAGGCAAGGGGTCGGACGGCAGCGGCAAAGGCTCCGACGGCACCGGCAAAGGCTCCGACGGCACCGGCAAAGGCTCCGACGGCACCGGCAAAGGCACCGGCAAAGGCTCCGACGGCACCGGCAAAGGCACCGGCAAAGGCACCGGCTACGGCTCGGATGGCACGGGCTCAGGCTCCGACGGCACCGGGAAGGGGTCGCAAGG
>NZ_JAPWGV010000023.1:0-101764 GCF_027213915.1 Sulfitobacter sp. G21635-S1 | reverse complement strand
GGCCTTGGCCAGCTGCAAGGTGACCATCATTGCAACGCAAACAAGGAGAAGAGCAATGACCACGAACTGCATCAAATTCACCAGCGCCGACATCGAAACCGCCAAGGGCGTCGGCTCCATCTCGACCCTGACCTTCGACCTCGACATCACGGTCGAACCCGTCGCAAGCACGAACCCGATGGCCCCCACGCACCGCGTCCTCGGCCGCTCCCCGCGCGGCAAGCTGGTCGAGTGCGGCGGCATCTGGAAGAAACAGAACAAGGAGACCGGCGCCGACTACTACACGCTGACCATCCGCGACCACGGCTTCAACGCGAACCTCGGCAAGGCCGCGAACCAGGACGATCTGTCCCTGCAGGCCGTGATCCCCTGGGGGCCGAAAGACGCCGCGTAAGCCATCAGCCAGACCGCTCCGGCGGTCTGGCTGCACCAGGCTCCGAGGTTTTTGCACGCGTGCAAAATCACTTCGGCGGCTCAGGTTGCTGTCCTTATTTTCAATCGGTGTAGCCCATATTGTGCGCCGGAAATCCTGTAGGCGTACAATATCTGTACATTTCCTCAAAAACCGTGCTATTTACAACTCGGAGCGATTCCGTGAGAGAGTCGAAATGAGAGCGGTGTAATGGGCGGCAGTATAGAACAGTTTCTTCAAGAGCTCGAGCGGGGCCTTGGCCGGACCATGGTCTCGGTCAACAAGGAGTTGACGATGCGCGAGCGCATCAAGCGCTCTTGGTCGATGCGCCAATGTGCTCGCTTCCTGAACATTAGCCATCAGCATCTGACGAAGTTCGCTAAGGACAATGAGGATTTTCCTGCCGGCAGGCATGTAGGGCGCGAGCGTGTTTTCACCCTGACGGAGCTGATGCACATCCGGGCTTTGATGGCTGCCTCAGCAAAGCGGCCTGAGCATTTTCTTGCTTGGCGCAAACCCGACGATCCTTTGCCCGTCATTTCGTTTGCAAGTCAGAAAGGTGGCACTGCGAAGTCGCTTAGTGCTGCGCACTTCGCTCAGTACCTGAGTCTGCACTACGGCATGCGAGTCGGCGTCATGGATGCTGACCCCCAGAGCACGATCACGCTCTATTTTGTCGGCGGCGAAGAAATGCCAACTTTGCCAGATGACGAAACTCCGACGATGGTTGACTTCGCGGGGCTGTTTCAGACCGACGAATCCATCCCCTACACTGACTATGATGCGGAGACGCTTGACGGGTTTTTCAAGAAAACCTCCTGGCCGGGCGTGCGGCTAGTACCTGCGCATGGCGAAACCTCAGAAGGTGAAATTCAAATCGCGAGGTTGTTGCGAGCGGGCACCCCGGAAAAGCGGTTCTACAGGTTCCTAAGAGACTCCATAGATCGTTGGAAAGAGGGGCATCCACCGGTCACCCGTCCGAATGAACTGGTGAGCAACGGTAGGGTCGACCAAGCGAAGCTTGAAAGTGCCCTCAACGAGACCTTAGACTGCATCATTATCGACTATCAGCCTGCGCTGACACTGTTCCAGCTGAACTATGTGATGGCGTCTACTTCGTTGATTATCCCGCAGACGATGAAGGGGTTCGACATTGCGACCTTGTCCACCTTTGTGACTGGTCTCCTCACCATGCTGCGCCACATTTTCGCGACGGATCGGATCGATATGGGCGGTGCGGCACATATGCTGTTGCCCACGATCGTGCAGAGAACAAATGAGCAAGATCTCACACAGGTCGGCAACCTGCTCGAAAACTGCCCAGATGAGGTGCTGCCGGTATTCTATCTTCGCTCTGATGCTATTTCGAACGCGTCGGACGTTTATCAATCCGTCTACGAGTACGACCCAGATACGCCAGGCAAGCGAAAAGGCATCAACAGGTTCATCGAGAATGCTGACGCAGTGAATGACGCCATCGTCTCACGCCTCTGGCCTGGTCTTGAGCGTGGCTATGCCGAGGATTGGATGCAGAACTTCTACAATTTCGAGGAGGAAGCCGAATGAAGCGAACACTGAGCAGCTCGGTCCTCAAGAAAAAGCCCATGCGCCCAGATGAGGATGTGTCTGCGGCTCCTGGATCTGGTGCAAGCGAACAGGTTCACGAAGACGAAGCGAAACTGGTTGGTGGGGTTAAGCCAAGACTGGGCGGCTCTGGCAGTGCTTGGAAGGCCGGAGCGCTTTCAGACGCCAGCCAGATGCTTCACGTTGAGCGCGCACAGGTCGTGGAGCGCATTCTCGCGGGTCGACATGAGTTGCAGATTGATCCGTCTCAGATCGTGGACGTGATTGGATCGGACCGGCGTGAAGATTGGCGCGACCAAGAGGCATTCGAGAAGCTCAAAGAGAGTATCGAGAAGAATGGTCAAGATACACCCATTCATGTTCGGCCAGCGGATCCTGATTGGCGACCGGATGAACGTGAGCCCGAGAATGTAGAAGGCGTGACGTTCCAGTTGATCGTGGGTCGGCGACGCCATGCGATCCTTGAAGCTTTGGGATTGCCTGTCCGCGCCATTCTGGCTCCACAATCCCTTCGGGGTTCCCGTGAAGAGCAGTTCGAGATGCTATTCATGCGCTTCCGGGAGAATGAGGAACGTGAAAACCTCAGCGCTTTTGAGCGCCTGGTTTCGATAGGCGAGATGTTTGAGCGGCTACAAGATGCCAAACCGGACGAGAAGATAACTGCAACCGAGTTCGCCAAGCGTGTGGGTGTCCATAACAGCGCGGTATCACGTGGTCGCGCTGTCTATGCCGCTAGAGCTGAGATTTTGCACGCGTGCAAAGATGTCTACGATCTCAGCCACCGTGACCTCGAAAAGGTTCTTGGTGACCTGACTGAGAAGCAGTCCAAGCCTGCAAAAAAGAAATCGCAAAGCCCAAAGAAACTCACGGTACAGCGAAAGATCGGTTCGCGGAAATTGAGTGTTACAGGGCAGGGCGGGAAGCTCTCTGTCGCTGCCACGGGGTTAACATTGGATGAGGACATTCTCAGAGGTTTGAGTGATGTCATCGCTGAGTATTTGGAGAAACACGGATCGAAGTAAGAGGCAGGAGCCGCGGAGACGGTGGTCTTCGATCCAAACGAGGTAAGAAACAGGAGCGGATATGCTTTGAGATAACGGCAAAAGAAAAGCCCCCAAGCTGAGGGCCTGAGAGCTTATCAAGATTAGTTTGGTCGCTATCAAGATAGTTCTCCGGCGAATCACTGTCAACAGCAACGCTCCTGAGCGAACGGGATTCTTTTGCCCTCCATTAAGCAGAGGAGGCGAGAACTATCCATGAAACATACAGGTTGGCGCAAGCCGACACCGGGTCTTGGCATTGCAGAGCAGCTTGCCCAAGCCGGTGAACAGGTTGCTGTACCCAAAACGCGGGCCTTCGTGGCCGTGAAGCGCGTGGGGGCCTACATTGGCCTCAAGGCCGGAGACATGATGCTCCTCGACACGCTCGGTGCCTTTACTCAGGCGCAGGACTGGGAGGAAGGGCAGCGCCCGATCGTCTGGGCGTCCAACGCCTATCTGATGGAGCAGACCGGGTTCTCGCTCTCCGCGCTCAAGCGCCATGCACGGCGTCTGGCCGAGATCGGCGTGATTTCCTTCCAGGACAGCCCGAACGGCAAGCGGTGGGGCCGCAGGGACGCCGAGGGGCGCATCGTCGAGGCCTATGGCTTCGATCTGTCGCCGCTGTCGGCGCGTGTCGAGGAGTTCGAGGAGCTTCATGCCGATTTGCAGGCCGAGCGCGAGCTCTGTCAGCGCCTGAAGCGCCAGATCACAGTTGCACGACGTATGATCCGCGCTCGGATTGAGGCGGCCGTGAGCAGCGCGCTGCGCGGCCCCTGGACGCAATTCACAGGCCTTTTCGAGGAGCTTCTGGATCGGCTTCCGCGCCGCCACGAAGCCTCAGAGCAGCTTGTGCGCCTGCTGGGCTGGTTCAAGGAGCTCCAGGAGCGCGTCGAAGCGGCCTATCTCAAGGCAACCGAGGTCGTGCTGCCTGTGGAAAACATGCCTGAAACAAAGGAACAAGTTCCTGAGAAGACTCAAGAAATGAACCCCAGGGAGGTCATTTCCGACCCTCATATACTAATTACAAATCAACTTAATCCTGTAACCCGTAATTCCTCAGAAAATGAGGAAGGCGCGGCCGTGGTGCCCAATGCTCATCCCGAAGATCAGATTGATAGGGAGCTGGAAGAGTGGGTTGCAGAGGTACGCAAGAAGCGCGCGGCGCTGGATCTGCCTACTGTTATGCAGGCGTGTCCGGAATTTGCGTCCTGGGCCCGCAATATGGGTGGGTTCCTCAAGGATTGGGGCGATCTGCACCGGGTTGCGGGGCAACTCAGGCCGATGATCGGGGTCTCCCAGCATGCCTGGAACGTGGCGCAGGACCGGCTGGGCAAGCAGGTGGCGACAGCGGCTCTGGCGCTTGTCTTCGAGAAGCATTGCGCGGGCGAGGTTTCCTCGCCGGGCGGCTATCTGCGCGGCATGGTCGAAAAGGCCGGGGCAGGGGAGTTGCATCTCGAGCGCAGCTTCTATGGCAGGCTCAGCGGTCAGGCTGCGTGATGGGGCAGGGGGTCAGAGACCGGCGGCCTTGGTCAGATTCACTCGGAACCGGTCGCGTCGGCGCTGGTAGCGGCGAGTCATCTCGGCCGAGGCATGACCGAGCTGCTTCTGGACATAGCGTTCGTCGACTTCTGCTGAACTCGCGAGCCCGGCACGCAGCGAGTGACCTGAGAACAGCGCCAGTCGTTCTTTCTCGGGCAGCTCGGACCGGATGCCGGCGTCCAGAACCGTGCGCTTGATCAGGCGGGCGACATGCTTGTCGTTGAGCCGGGCATCGAGGGCGCGCTTGCCATCGCGTGAGGTGCCAACGAAGACCGGACCGAAATCGATCTTGGCAAAGTGCAGCCATTGCTGGAGCGCGTGCACGGGGCAGGTCTGCTCCTTGGAGCCGCGACCGATCTCGACTTCGCGCCAACCGGTTTTGGCATTGAGGGTCAGGAGGGCACCTTTCTCCATAATCTCGACCCAACCGCCACTGTCGGGCGTATCGTCTTTGTGCACGTCCAGGCTGACGATTTCCGAGCGGCGCAAGCCTCCGGCGTATCCCAGAAGAAGGATTGCCCGATCTCGCAGCCCGCGCAGATCATAGGGCAGGGTGGCGACCATTGCGAGGATGTCTTCCGCCAGGATTGCTTCCTTCTGCACCTGCGGTCGCGCGTGCTTACGCTTGATCCCGGCCAGCACCGTGGCGATGTGACGGTTCTTGCGATCGAGAGTGAACCCCCGTTGCGTGTAGTTCCAAGCGAGGCCTGACAGGCGGCGGTCGATGGTCGAGACGGACAGGGGGCGGGACGCCGCCTGCGAAAGGGAGGAGCCCGACCCGGAGGCCAGATCCGCGAGGTAGAGACCGATCATTTCCGGTGATGGTGGCAGCGGGTCCGCACCCTTCATCCGGCACCAGCGCGCGAAATGCGCCCAATCCTTCGCATAGGCCTTCAACGTATTGTCCGAGGCCGCGGCGCGCGCGTAGTCACGGGCGGTGTCGACCAGGCGATCCAGTGTGCCGGAACCGGCGACATGGGAGGGCAGGGCGATGTCATCGCTTTCCTCTTGATCTCTCTCGTCGACGCGAGCATCATTCAGCTCATCAGAGGGCGCTGACGTTGATTTCTCGGTCTCTGAGGGCATCTTTCCAATGAATCTGGCGGTGAAATTGAACTGCTTCCCAGCATAACTTTTTGTGTCCGATAATGCAAACTTATTGGACATAGCGGAACGCTACAGGGTAGGGCGGTTAGATTGCTATTTTCTCGAATAAAGCGCCGCGTTTGTGTAGGCTTTGGGTATGACTTTTGCCCGGCCAGACCCCATCAGCAACCTCGACACGTTACCCCGGATGCCCGCCTGGGTCACCTCTGCACGGACTGAAACCCTTGAAGATGTTGCGTTTTTGTCGGGCGCGGCGCTCAATCACCTGCATCTTGTGTTGGGATGCCAGGAAGTGCCCCAAGCCTTGTTGCGGGACCGGCTCGCGCTGCGTGCGGCCGAGGCTTGCGTCGCGTTCTCAGGACGGTCCGAGCGGGCAGGGGAGTTGCGCGATGCGGTGCACCTGTTGCGGCCCGGCGATCTGCCCGGCCCGGCGGGCGAAACCTACCTTGCCTGGCGGCGTGCGGCGGAGCGGCCGGTGTCGATCAAAGCTCTGGGCCGGGCGTTGCCGACCCTCGAGCCGGGCCCGATCGCAACCTTGCTCGACGCGGGGAAAGGCGGGCCGGTGACCCGTGCCGCAATGGTGCTGGAGGCGGTGCTGCGCGAGGCGCCGCGCGCAGACGTAGCAGGGCTGATCCTCGCGGATGCGGCCCTCGCGCAGGCGCTTGGTTGGGACCGTCTCGTGCCGCTGCTGGCCCCGGGCCTGAAGCGTGCCGACCTGCGCAAGCAAGGCGATGACCTTTGCTTGGCCTGTCATCGGGCGCTCATCTTTGCGGCGGTCGAGGCCGTGCGCCTTGCCGCCGATCTCGCGCGTCGGGCGGCGCATCTGAACGCCGTCGCGCCGAAGCTTCGGGCCAAGGGCGCTGGCGAGGCCGTCGAGATGTTCCTGACCCGCGACGCTGTCGCACCGTCGACTTTAACTTTGCCGGATCGCGCCGCGCGGCGGCTCTGCGACCGGCTGGTCGATCTTGGCGCGGTCCGCGAGCTGACCGGGCGCGACACGTTCCGGCTCTACGGGGTGTAGGGATGGCGAAGGATCGTTCCGACCTCGATCTTGACCGCGAACTTGCCGACCTGCCGCCGGAGCTGCGCTGGCGCGAATGGATGCGGCGGATCGAGGCGGTGCTTTTTGCCTCTGCCTCGCCGGTCCCGCGCGAGAATCTGGCCCGAGTGGTGGGGCAGGGGGCCACGGTCGATCTGCTGGTCGAGGATCTGGCCGCCGATCTGGAGGGGCGGGCCTTCGAGATCGCCCAAGTCGCCGGCGGCTGGATGTTTCGGACGCGAGCCGCCTATGCGCCCGCGATCCGCGCGGCTGCGGATGTCGGGGATCAGTTGCTGGACCTGAGCGAATTCGACATCGCGGTCCTGGCGGCCGTCGCCTATCACCAGCCGATCACCCGCGATGGCCTCAAAGACATCTTCGGCAAGGAAATCAGCCGCGAGCTGATCGGGCGGCTGCATGCGCGTGGCCTGATCGGGACCGGGCCAAGGTCGCCTCGGCGCGGGGCGCCCTATACATTCGTGACGACCGAGCAGTTCCTTGTCGCGTTCGGGTTGGAGAGCCTCCGCGATCTTCCCGATCGGGAGCAGCTGGTGGATGCCGGGGTTGTGGGCGAAGCACCACAAGTCGATTTCGGATAGCGAGTTGCCGATCTTGTTGGGCGCTAAGGATCTGAGAGAGCACTGTTTTACCTCACCATGGTTTCGAATCTTGCCGATCTCCGTTGCCGATGCTTGGCGCAAACTCGGTCGTTCTGGTTATCGTTTCATCTGCAGCGCAACGATTCATGTGGGGCACCAGAAATATTCACAATTTCAAGGTGATAATCGTTTCGTGTTTTTGACGAAGTTGGCTTTTGCTTCCTGACGCCTGAATCGTTGCAAAATCCGCGCAACGAAAACTTGCGCCTGGGAAAAGTGTAGGTGTATCAATATCCTAATCGTTTCACGCTTGCAGGATATCGTTTCATGGCCCTGTCGGATCAAGACATTCTCGACTTTGTCGGTGAGAACCCGGGTGCTGGACGCGATGCCATCCGGAAGGGCATTGCAAGGGATGTGAGCGAAACCACCGTATGGCGTCTCTTGAAGCGCTTGGTGGAAGAGGGGCGCCTCGAAGTAACCGGCAAGGGCAGGGCGACAGGATACAGAATTGCCGGGGGCGCGGTCGTCCGGGCGCATTTGTCGACGCCATATAACCGGCGAGCGCCGGTATCCTATCGACCGGAGTTTCTCGACGCCTACGTCCCAGAAAAGACCTGGTACCTGTCTGCACCAGACCGCGAAAGACTGTTGGAGGCCGGCCGTCCGCAGGGCGGCGCAATTCCTGCCGGAACATACGCGCGCCGGATCCTTGAACAGCTTCTGGTTGATCTTAGCTGGGCATCATCCAGGATGGAGGGCAACACCTACGATATTCTGCAGACCGAGCGACTGATCAGGTTTGGCGAAGAAGCTGCGGGAAAGGATCGAAAAGAAGCCCTGATGATCCTCAACCATAAGGAAGCCATCCAGTATGTCGTCGACAATCTCGATGAGATAGGGCTTCGGCGTCCCGATCTGTTCGCGATTCATGCGCTGCTCTCAGACGGACTCCTGGCGGATCCGGCAATGTCGGGCCGATTGCGAGCGATGCAGGTCGGGATCTCGCACTCGAGCTATCGACCGCTCGACGATGCGGTCACGATCGCAGAGGAGTTCGACATCCTGCTCCACAAGGCTGCGCAGATCACCGATCCGTTCGAGCAGTCCTTTTTCCTCTTGGTGCACATTCCGTACCTCCAGGCCTTTGCCGACGTTAACAAGCGAACTTCGCGCGTGGCCTCGAACATCCCACTTCTAAAGTCGGATCTTGCGCCGATGTCGTTCACGACGATGGACGACAGCGACTATATCGATGGGCTCATCGGGGTTTATGAATTGAACAATGTCGCGCTGCTGCGTGAGGTCTACATGGACGCGTACTTGGCGTCTGCGGAGAAATACCGAATTCTTCGCGCTGAGGTGGAGAGCCCGGAAAAGGCTGCGCTTGCATATCGGGAATTCGTTCGCGCTGCGGTCCGGCGTTGCGTTCTCGAATTCAAGGAGTTCCGAAACGATGCGGTTGATGAGATGGCTTTGGCTGCTGGCGTGCCCGACGCTGATCGAGCGGATGTTGTCGCTTACGTTCGTGAGCAGATCGCTGGGCTCCATGAAGGCAACGTAATCCGCTATCGGCTGAAACCAGACGACCTGAAAGGAGTGAACCTGCGCTAGATCGTTGATCGAACCGGACCGAAGAACGTCTACGCATCAAAAGCGCATTCAATCATTGCGATAGTCGTTGCAATGATGGGCATCCAAAATAGTGTGGTTCGGAGAGGGTTCCGATAATGTCTTCAATACTCAAGTTTTTCCGAATTACATTCTTTCTCGCCCTGTATTTTTTCTTATGCATGGTCGTGGTGACCATAATGCTTCAGGGTTGGCCGGTTGGTGGCCAGATGCTGTTTGCATTTGGTGTTCCCGTCATTCTGGTCTGGTGGCAAGAAAAACGGAGATCGCGGAAAGTCGCTGCAAAGGCGCAAGCTGAGGGGAGTTCCGAAACCCACCCCCCCCGACCTGAGCCGGTGCCGCGGCCAAGTGCCTACGACAAGCGTATCGAGCGTGAGCGCGAACGAACTCGCGAAGCCAATGCGTCTCAAGCACCGGCTGCCGTGCAGGCCTACTCTCCACCAAAGCAGGACTACGCTGAAATCGTTCGGGCTGGAAAGTCTGCGGCGCCGGCACTTGCCGCGGCCGCTGAACGAAATCAGCCCTCGCGAATGGCATCGAGCGTATCGTCCCGACCAACGAAAAGCGGGTGGGTCCCGTCTAGCGAAACAGCTAGCGTGGCCGGCCGCAACATCGGCGGGATGGTCTATGTCGGCACGCCCCCCTTGCTGAACACCTACGGGTATCGTGACAAATGCCGAGCCTATATCGATCCGTCCCTGTCGGTCGCGCGCTCTGGAGCCGACAAAGCTGGAGAAGGTATGCCCTACTGGCCTGGGTACTCGGATATCTCACCTCAGTGCCGGGCGGCCTACCTCGACTGGTTGGCCAGCGGGCGAAACGATGCCTCCTACAACCCCGGCTACATGTTCCTGTACTTCTACGGGCTAGAGCGTCGCTTCTTCGTTGATCAGTCCAATGAAGACGCAAAGGATATCGTCCAGGAAGTTAGGCGGCTGCAGTCACTTTACCCTGACAACCACTCCGTCAGGCGCTATTTGGGTGAGTTCCTCGACATAGCGATGCTTGCCGAAACCGACCTCGACGCGATCGATCCGATTTTTGAGAAGCAGGGCTGGGAACTTCCGTTCTCACTCAAATACGCAATCGGAGCTCGGATCGACAAAGGCGAGAACCTGACAGCTGACTGGTTGCTGAGTTGGCTCATCTGCCATCCGGAAACAAATCTGAGAACTCCCGCGACGCGATGCCGTGACGAGTTCGTCGCTCTTTTCCGTATGCGGTTTGATCGGCGTTTCCCTGATGGGCTCAAAGTGACCAAACCCCGGAAATCACTCACGGCTTCTTATAGGGCCGCCTCGAGCGAGTTTCAGGGGTCTGCCAACCCAACCGTTGATGGCAAGCCGGTCCCGGATATTTCCGGTCTGCGCAAACCGGTCGAGATTGCCCAGGAGTTGGCTGACGAGGTGATGAACGACCTCGACAAGCTCAGTCGCTTCCTGGGCCGAAACCCTGATGGCCGCGGAAGCGTGGAAGCGCATGCCTTATTGCCCTCTGAACTGTGGGATGCCTTCCCATCGGAGGAAATGAACCGCTTGAAATCTTGGGCTGCCGATATCGTCGATCGGGGGGGATTGGTGCCGCTAGAAGAGGTGATCGGACGTCTGGAGGGAGAAACGGACGAGAAGATCGGGAAACGGCAAATGACAGGAGCGGCCGACGCGCTCGCGCGCCTCGGTTTCGGTCTGGCGCCCGACCCTCGGTTTGCGCTCCGGTCGCCCAAGGCGGAAGAGCCTGTTGTGCTGTTTCGTCTGGGCGAGCCTATCGAGCGACTGGAGGACGTTTCCGACAGCTATCGAAGCGCCTTAATCGAATTGGCACTGGGGTCGTTCGTTGCTCATGCGGATGGTCGCATCGCGGAGCCTGAACGCAGGGCGTTGGAAGAGCAAGTTGCTGCCGCGGCCCTCAGCGATCAGGAACGCCGCAGGCTGCGTGCAAACCTTGAATGGTTCCTGGCCGTGCCACCAGACATGACACTTCTGCGGCGCAAATTGAAGGAGGTGGGCCAAGACAGCCAAGCCGCTATGCGGGCAGCGCTGGTCGGTGCAGCACATGCCGATGGCATTATTCACTCCGACGAAGTCGCAAGCATCGAGAAGATCTACAAGGCCTTGGGCCTTGATCCTGCGCTGGCCTACTCGGACCTGCATGCTGGCGAAATTGCGGATGGTCCACACACCGTTCGTGCCTCGCAACCGGGTCGCCCGGGCGAAGCTATACCCGCGCTTGAAAAAGCCAGCGGACCGAAACTCGACGCTTCGCGGATCGCGGCAATCCGTTCGGACACCGAGCGCGTGTCGTCCGTCCTCGGTCAGATTTTCGATGTTGAAGAGGAAGAAAGTGGTGCCTCCGGGCCTGCCAGCCAAAGCCAGCTGGCAGGGCTTGACCCGAAACACGGCGCCCTTGTTCTCGAACTGGTTACTCGGGAGCATTGGTCTGAGACCGAGTTCGATACGATCTGCGCTTCGCATGGCTTAATGGCGTCCGGGGCTTTGGAAGCAGTGAATGAATGGGCTTTTGAGACCTACGATGACGCGCTTCTCGACGAGTATGATGGATATGAAGTGTCTCCGGAGATTGCGGAGGCGATAAGAGAAAAGATGAGTGCGGAGGGCAGGGATGTCTAAGTTGAAACCACGTGAACGCGATGCAATCGTACAGGCGCTGCGGGCCGGGGTCGTGCCCAAGCTCGGTTTGCGCCATATCCAGGTCGGCCGCGTCCGGGAGATTGAAGAGCTCGTCAAGGACATGGACCGGATATCCGATGGCGGATCGGCGATCCGGTTCATCATCGGAGAATACGGATCGGGCAAGACGTTCTTCATGAACCTGATCCGCCTCGTCGCCTTGGAGAAAGGCCTGGTCGTGATGTTCGCGGATCTGGCGCCAGATCGGCGCATTCATGCGACAGGCGGACAAGCTCGCGGCCTGTATGCAGAGATGGCCCGAAACCTCTCGACGCGGACAAAGCCCGATGGCGGGGCATTGGCCAGCGTGGTGGAACGGTTTGTCAGCCAGGCTCACCGAGATGCTGAAGAACGGGATTTGCCCACGGGGACCGTCATTCGTGAACGCCTTGGCCACTTTGAAGAACTTACCGGAGGGTTTGAGTTCGCCGAAGTCATCCGTCGATATTGGGAAGGCCATGAGACCGGCGACGACGAGTTGAAATCCGCAGCCCTGAGATGGCTGCGCGGTGAATTCGCGACACGTACCGACGCGCGCAAGGCGCTTGGCGTGCGAACGATCATCGACGATGCCAGTGTCTACGACCATCTGAAGCTGATGTCGGCATTCGTGTGTGAAGCCGGTTACAAAGGCCTGCTCGTCGGCCTCGACGAGATGGTGAACCTCTACAAGCTCACATCTTCGCAGGCCCGCAATGCAAACTACGAACAGATCCTCCGGATACTGAATGATGTGCTGCAGGGCAGTGCCGAGAACCTCGGATTTCTGATGGGCGGGACCCCGGAGTTTCTGATGAACACCCGTCGAGGGCTCTACAGCTACGAAGCCCTTCAATCGCGTTTGGCCGAGAACACCTTCGCGCGAGACGGATTGGTCGACCTTTCAGGACCCGTTGTCCGGTTGGCCAGCCTGACCCCTGAAGATCTCTTCGTTCTTCTGGCCAATGTCCGGCGGATCATGCAGGACGATGCCGGTGCTCTGCCGGACGACGCGCTCGAAGCCTTTATGGCGCATTGCTCGGACCGGATCGGTGAAGCTTACTTCCGCACCCCGCGCAATACGGTGACGGCATTCGTGAACCTGCTTTCCGTGCTTGAGCAAAACCCCGGTGTCGAGTGGAGCGATCTGATCGAAAAGATCGAGGTCTCCGAAGACCTCGGCGAAGACATGAACGAGGTAGACGAGTCGACTGGTGCTCAAGACCCCGGTGACGATGATTTGATCAGCTTCAAGCTCTGACGCCGATGAGCAGTGCGTTCGACAAACTGGCGAGGCCTGTGCAGAAATGGATACGCCAGAAAGGTTGGCGCGAACTTCGCGATATCCAAGCGCGATCCATCCGGACTATCTGCGAAACCAATGCCGATTTAATCGTTGCGGCCTCCACGGCGGGCGGAAAGACCGAGGCGGCGTTCCTGCCGTTGATTTCACAGGTGCTTGACGAGCCGTCGGGCGGCACCGGTTTCGACCTGCTCTACATCGGTCCGCTGAAAGCCTTGATCACGGACCAAGCCATGCGGCTGGAGGGCATCTGCCAGGAAGCAGAGCTTCCGGTTGTTCCCTGGCACGGGGATGTCTCGCAATCGATCAAGACGCGCGCGTTGAAATCTCCAAAAGGGATCCTGCTGATAACCCCAGAGTCCCTTGAAGCGCTTTTCATTCGTCGCGGTTTGGAAATTGCCCGCCTATTTGGGGCCACGCGGGCGGTCGTGATCGACGAACTGCATACGGTTCTGGATAGCGAACGCGGTGTCCAGCTTCGTTCACTGCTCACAAGGCTCGAGCTCGCGATAAAGCGCCCAATCCGTCGGATAGGTCTGTCAGCTACGCTAGGCGACATGGACCTCGCCAAGGCCTATCTTCGCCCTGACGCAGCAAGCTCTGTCCAGCTGATCGAAGCAGATGGCGGCGAGGCAGAATTGAAGCTTCAGCTTCGCGGCTACCTCTCAGGCGATGAGGATGAAAACAGCCCATCCGCAACGGACGCGATATCAGCCCATCTGTTCAAACACCTTCGTGGCAGCGATAACCTGGTCTTCGCCGGAGCGCGCCAACGGGTCGAGATTTACGCAGATCGGTTGCGGGAGCTTTGCGAACGGGAGCACCTGCCACAGGAATTCTATCCCCACCACGCGAGCCTCTCCCGAGAACACCGTGACTTCGTTGAGCGGCGCTTGAAGGACCCTGCGAAACCGACGACAGCCGTTTGCACATCGACGCTCGAGCTGGGAATCGACATCGGTGACGTGACCTGCGTGGCTCAAATCGGTGCGCCATTCAGCGTCGCGGCGTTGCGACAACGGCTTGGCCGATCAGGCCGCCGTGAAGGACAGCCGGCCATTCTCAGGCAGTACGCTGTCGAAGCCAAGTTGACGCCGGAGAGCAGTTTCGTGGATCGTCTTCGCCTCGGCCTGATCAGGTCCATCGCGATGATAGACCTGCTGCTGGAAGGCTGGTGCGAACCTCCAAAACCCCAAGCACTTCATCTCTCGACGCTCGTTCATCAGATACTGTCAGTCATAGCGCAGCGCGGCGGTGCGTCTGCAAGCGCGGTTTGCAACGTCCTGTGCCGCGAAGGCCCTTTTCGAAAGGTCACAAGCGAAGTCTTCGCAGATGTATTGCGTGCAATCGGTCATCCTGAAACCGGCTTGATCGAACAGGCCGCAAGTGGGCTGTTACTCTTGGGACCGACAGGCGAAAAGCTCGTTGAGCATTACAGCTTCTATGCGGTGTTCCAGACACCTGAGGAGTTCCGGTTGGTCGCAGAGGGGCGGGATCTTGGAACCTTGCCAATCGACAATGTTCTTGCTCCTGGGATGCTGCTGATTTTTTCTGGGCGGCGTTGGGTAGTTCAAGAAATCCATGATCGGGAAAAGGTCATCGTCGTCAAACCCGCTAAGGCTGGTGTGCCTCCAGTCTTCGGCGGCGATGCGGGGGACATTCATGACAAGGTGATCGACCGAATGTTCGCCGTGCTCGAGGGGGAATCCAGCCCAGCTTACATGGACACAGTCTCTTTGATGATGCTCGAGGAAGCGCGTGCTCATTATGAACAGCTGGGGTTTAGGGCCAATAACATGCACAGCATCGGCGAGCATACATCAGTCATTGCGACGCGGGTCGGTACGGTGAAGACATCAACCCTCGCGCTCGCACTGAGAAGCGAGGGGTTTTCGGTCGAACAGCATGACGGGTTTCTGATTGTAGAGGCCGGGGACGAAACGCCCGATCTTCGATCGGCGCTGGAAGATTTTCGATCCGGCGAACCCGTCGATTTGTTCGCAGGCGCAGGCAATCTGATATCAGATAAGTTCCATCAATTTCTTACTATCGAACTTTTGGTTCGGGACGCTGAATCCTCAAAGCTTTCGACACAAGCACTTCCCGATTTGGTCAAAGCTATTCTTCAAAAAGGAACTTGAATATGTCCACGACGTGCCGGTCCACGCTTATTGTCTATGGACGACACGCAATGCGGGAAGCCCGTCTTGCGGCGGCCCGCGGTGGTCAACATGGTCTCCAGATCATGTCGTTCGAACAAGCCGCGGTGCGGCTCGCGGGGGGCTTCGCCCGCCCGATCGACGAAGAAAGCCTGCGCGCGGCGATCCAGACGGTCCTCCCCGAAACACCGATGGGCGAACTGGAAGATATTAAGATGCTGCCGGGCATGATCGGCGCGACCGCCGACACACTGCACAAGGCGTGGCGAGCCGGTATCAATCTCACCACCCGGTCAGATGATCATCCAAGGCTTGAAGCCATCGCTCGCCTGGAGGCCGCTGTTTTCACCGAACTGCCGGGCGGCATGATGCGTCCGATCGATATTGTCGCCGCAGCCATCAGCCGGATCACCCATGCGCCCGCCATATTCGGCTCGATGGAAATCGTCGGGCTGACCGAACTGTCTCCCTGCTGGCGGCCTCTTTTGAAGGCGCTCGCCGAACACATCCCGATGCAATGGACGTCAGGTCCTCGCCCTGTCCCGGCCTGGCTCAAGGAATGCGGCGTCTCCGTCGCTCGTGGCGATGCTGAGGCGCCGGCCATTCGATCCGTCAGTGCTGCGACCGCTTACCATGAGGCAGTAGAGACGCTGCGTTGGGTCCGGGCGCTGCTCGCGTCGGGCGTATCCCCAGCTGACATTGCCATCGCCACCGCGTCGCCGGCCGACTACGACGATCACTTTCTCGCGCTGCGCGCCGATGCCAATATCGATTTGCATTTCGTCCATGGCGTCCCGGCCGTCACCACACGTGACGGACAAGCGGCAGCGGCACTCGCCGACATCGTCGTGCGCGGGCTCTCGCAGTCGCGCTTGCGCCGTCTCGCCGCCCTGTGCCGGGATTCTGCACCTCTGGCGGCCCTTCCCCTTGGCTGGATGCGTGTCCTTCCAAGCGATGCTCCCTTGTCAACGCCGTCCGCCTGGAACCAACTTCTGGCGCGCCTCGCGCCGGACGACTGGCCCGACGGCATCGATCACGCCCCGGTGCTGCGAGCTGCGGTCGATCTGCTGGCAATGGGACCGGATGCGGCACGGGAGATCGGCGAAGCCTTCCTCAAGGGCCGGGCATTGTCCATCTGGCGCAAAGCCCTTCTGGCAGGGCCCGCCGGCGCGATCGACAGCACACTGGAATCACTGAAACAGGATGACGGGCTCGAGGCTTCCGTCTCCGTGGCCTGGATGCCGGCCAGCGCCCTCGCTGCGTCGCCGCGTCGCTTCGCTCGGCTGATCGGTCTCAATTCCTCCCGCTGGCCGCGCGGTATCGCCGAAGATCGGCTGATCCCGGATCACATCATTCCGATGGGCGAGCTCGACCCGCTTCCCGTAAATTTCGCAGATCGCCGTGACTTTGATACGATCCTCGCCACTACGGGCAGCGAGGTCGTCCTCTCTCGCGCCCGACGCGACAGCGACGGCCGGCTGCTGGGTCGCAGCCCCCTCCTCGCCTTCTATGGCGAGGAAACCTATCTGCGGCGCAACGCTGTTCCCACCCATGCCTTCAGTGAAACCGACCGGTTGATGGCGCGGCCGCGGGAATTCGCCGCCGATCCCCAGGCATTAAGCGCGCGTTCCTGCTGGCGCGATTGGCGCATGGCCGATGTGACAGCTCATGATGGCCTGGTCAGGTCCGATCATCCCTTGATTCTAGCAATCCTTGAGCGGACCCAGTCGGCGACTTCGCTCAAAACACTGCTGCGCAGCCCCCTCAATTTCCTCTGGCGCTACGCTCTCGGTTGGAAATCTCCACAAGGCAGTACCGAGCCGCTGGTGCTCGATGCCCTGCAAACCGGCGACCTCATCCATCTCGTCCTCGACCGCGCCCTGCGAAACCTCGAGGCGGCGGGCGGATTGGCTTCGGCTGACACGGCTGCCATTCAGGCTGCGGTGGACGACGCTGCTGGTGCGGTGTCGGCCGAATGGGAAAGCGAACGGCCCGTTCCGCCCGCTGTTGTCTGGGGCCGCACGCTAGGGGACGCGCGCGCTCTTGCCGGACAGGCGCTTGCCTATGGCAATGATCATTTGCCGGGCAGCCGATCCTTTGGCGAGGTTCCGTTCGGCGGGTCCGAGCCCAAGTCCGAGGCGGCATTGCCCTGGGACGCCAGTGTGCCAGTGATCATCCCCGACACCGGATTTCACATTGCCGGCTATATCGACCGGCTCGACATCGCTGATGACGGCAGCCGGGCGCTCGTGCGCGACTACAAGACTGGCAAGCCGCCGAAAGGCGACATCCGTGTAAACGGCGGCCGCGAGCTTCAGCGCTGCCTTTATGCGTTCGCCGTCAAGGCGCTCCTGGGTGACCACATCGCGATCAGAGCCTCGCTACTCTATCCGCGTGAACCGCTCGATCTCCAGCTCGACGAGCCGGACATCGTCCTGACGGAGATCAAGGCATATCTGCGGGCAGCGAGAAACGCATTGACCGGCGGGGCTGCACTGCCCGGGCCTGATACGGGAAGCGACTATGACGATCTCGCCTTTGCCCTGCCGGCAAACGCAAGCGCCACCTACTGCAAACGCAAACAAGCTGCCGCGACCGAGCGGCTCAGTGAGGTCGCGCCGATCTGGGAGGCGGAATGATGAGCAGCGTGAAAGTTCTGAATGATGATGGCGCCCGGCATGACGCGATCAGCCGTCATGACCGATCCATTCTGGTTGAGGCCGGCGCGGGATCGGGCAAGACCGCCGTGATGGCCGGCAGGATCGCTGTCATGCTGGCGCAGGGTGTCGCGCCAAGTTCCATCGCGGCAGTCACGTTTACCGAACTGGCGGCCAGTGAGCTCCTCCTGCGGGTTCGGGATTTTGTTGAAGATCTCGCCGCCGGCCATATCGCACCGGAGCTCCGCGCCGGTTTGCCGGAGGGACTGTCTCCGGCACAGCGCGAGAATCTGATGTCGGCCAGCACGGCGATCGACGAAATCACCTGCTCGACCATCCACGGCTTCTGTCAGCGATTGATCAAGCCATACCCGGCGGAAGCGGATATCGATCCGGGCGCAGCGGTCATCGACCGCAACCAGGCCGATCTCAACTTCCTCGAAATCGTCGACGGCTGGCTGCGCGAGCGATTGTCTGGCGATCAGGGCGGTGTCCTGGCCGAGATGGTGCTGCATAGCCCGGGAGAGACCGTTGCTCTGATGCACAAGATCGCCGAAGCCCTCCGGCGGTCGAGGAAACTGGTCGCACCGCAGGCGATGCCCTTTGCAGGTCACCTGCAAGCCTTCCAGCAGGCGGCCGACGAACTTTCGGCCTTTGTGCAAGGCGCCGGCGTTGATGAGCCGGAAACGGAGGTCGTCGCCTTGCGCTTTTCTGAAATGGCGGCTGCCCTTCCATCGGTTACAGATGGTTCCACGCCCGCCGGGCTCGTCGGGTTGCTGGTTGCACGCCCGCATCCCGACCTTACGACCGGGACGGGCAGCTTTTACGCCTACCGCAAGAAGGGCAAATGGGCGGCAGCGGCAAAGCAGACAGGGCTGTCCAAGGCAGACGGCGACAGGCTGAACGATACGGCCAGCGGTTTGTACGAAGCGTGCTGTGCCGCATGGGCCGCACTACTCCAGGCGGTTTCCGGCCAGGTCCTCACGACATTGATCGACGAAGCACGCACAATCCTTGCGCGCTATCGTGAGCACAAGCGCGCCAGCGCCCAGCTCGATTTTGACGATCTCATCTACGCCGCGCGCGACCTGTTGCGCGACCATGAAACTGTGCGACAGGCGCTCGGCCAGAGGTATTCAAAGGTCTTGGTCGACGAGTTTCAGGACACCGACCCGCTCCAGGCCGAAATCTTCTGGCGTCTATGCGGTGATCCCGGTGATGATCCGCAGGACTGGACGCGTTTCCGGATTCGGCCGGGCGCACTCTTCTTGGTTGGCGACCCCAAGCAGGCAATCTATCGCTTCCGCGGCGCGGATGTCGGCGCTTACGTCCAGGCTCGCACGGCCTTCTCGACACAGGACGCGGACGGCCTCGTCTCGATCTCGACCAATTTCCGTTCCTGTGCCTCGATCCTCACCTTCGTCAACGAACGGTTCGAGACTGTCCTGTCGGCTGATGGCCAGCCCGGCTTCACAGCGCTTGATCCCTTCCACGACGATCCGGAAGACGGCGTCTGCGTCGCGGCGATCGATATCGCGGTCGCTGACGAGAACGGCAAGGCCAGTGCCGAGCAACGACGCGACGCCGAAGCCGAAGCGGTGGCTGAACTTTGCGCACGCTTGATCGGCAGCCATCCGGTCCAGGATCGCAAAGCCGGTGCACAACGCCCCTGCCAGCCGGGCGACATCGCCTTGCTCGCCCCGACCGGCGCGGAACTCTGGCGCTATGAAGAAGCCCTAGAGCTCCGGGGCATCCCGGTCGCAACCCAGGCCGGCAAAGGTCTGTTTCGCCGGCAGGAAGTGCAGGACCTTATCGCGATCACGCGAGTTCTCGCCGATCGTCGTGATACGCTGGCGCTCGGCGCATTGCTGCGCGGCCCGCTTGTCGGGCTCAGCGAAGAGGAGCTCCTGGACATCGTCTGGGCGCTTCCGCGTTCGGAAGAGGAACCCGTCCGGATCCCACGGCTCGACCTCGGCGTCGACCCCGCGGCAATAGTGCATCCGCTGGCGCGCGATGTGATCGAGCGGCTGCAAGGGCTCCAGAAACGCGCCAACAGCACGACACCACACGATCTTCTTTCGCAGGCCGTCGACGTCCTTCGGGTACGCCCGGTTCTTCTGGAGCGGCATCGCGGTCAGGCAGAACGAGCACTTGCCAATGTCGATCTCTATCTCAGCCTCGCCGTCAGCTATGCGGTACGGGGTCTGCGGGCCTTTTCCGAGGCAATGACGGCGGCATGGGCGGATGAGGCCCGCGCGGTGGAAGGCCGGCCCGATGCGCAGGAAGAAGCGGTCGCCCTCTACACGATGCATGCCGCGAAAGGTCTTGAATGGCCGGTCGTCATCCCCATCAACACTATGACAGGGGTAATGGCGCCCGACAGCGCTGTGACCGATCGCCAGACTGATACCTTCTACTGCCCGGTTCTGGGTGTCCCTCCGTCCGGCTATGACGCGGCGCGGCAGGCAGAGAAGGATGAACTGGACTGCGAGCGGGTCCGGCTCTGGTATGTCGCAGCAACCCGCGCCCGGGAACTCTTGGTCTTGCCGCGGCTCGACGTAACGCCTTCGAAATCAGCCTGGATCGGCCTGGTGGACCTGTCCCTGACAGATCTCCCTCACCTTGACGTGTCGCATCTGCCGCTCGACACGATCGCGGCGACAGGCGATACAGAAAACGGTCAGACACGGGAGAGTTTCGCCACTGAGGCTGGTGCGATTGTCGAAAGGCAGATGCACCTGACCTGGCTTGCGCCGAGCCGCGACGAGACGACAACAGGTTCAGTGCTTCAGGAAGAAGAACCGGACATCTGGGCCGGTTCGGCTGATGCTCAGGTGCCGGACGCCTACGCGCTCGCCTCCATCCGGGGCGGACGCGAGCGTGGCTTGATCCTTCACAAGCTCATGGAAGAAGTCCTGACAGGGGAATGCAACGAGGCCGACGAGGCGCTCACCGCGCGTGCTGGAGACCTCATCTCTGCGCTCGGCAAGGAGCCTTCCTCCGATCCGGCGGACGGGCTTTCGCCTGAGGAACTGGCCGGTTGCGTGACGCGAACGCTGGCCTTGTCGGAGGTGGCGGCATTGCGTCCCTCATTGCTCGCTGAGTTTCCGGTCTATGCCTTTCAGCAAGAGGAGGCCGAACTGGTTGCGACGGCGGGCATCGCGGACGCGATTACGGTTAATCCGGAAGGTCGGCCAGCCGTCGTGATCGACTGGAAGAGCGACGTGAATCCCGCCCAGGAGACGCTTGATCACTATCGGGCTCAGGTGCGTGCCTATCTCGATATGACCGGCGCCGAACGGGGCCTGATCGTTCTGATGACGAACGGGACGGTGATCACCGTCCCGCCTTCTCCCCAGACGATTGCGGCATAGCCGAGGACGCGACCATGGCCTCCCGCAAGCGCACCGAGCCCGTCCAAGATGATCTCTTCAATCCCGAAGTCGAACTGCTGCTGCCTGCTCGGCTTGCGATAGAGGGCAAGGCCCTGGGAAGCCCTATACGCCAATTGGCGGCTCCGCCGCAGCGCGTACGGTGCCGTCTGCGTCCCTTTTCAATCCGCCGTGTGACTGGTCATGAAACCACGCTGCCGTCTGGCGAGACACTGAAGATCATCAACGCGAAGACCGCTGCGTCGCTGGAGGCGGAGCTCATTCTTCTGGTCCCCGGCGCGAGTGAGCCGGCGCAGATCGTAGAAGCACTCGACGCCGGCGAAGGCCGGTGGATGGCCCCGTTGCCCATCCGCATCGACACGTTGAGTCGCCAAGTGCGGGTCGAACGGCTGGCCGCGGTTTCGGCATCTTGGTCGGGCGCCTTTCATCTCCGCGAGGGACGAGCAGCCGAAAACGAGCGGCCAGCCCAGCCCGGTCTGCGACGTCCTCAAATCGGCGCACTGCACGCGGCTTTGGTCCATGCGACGCGATCGATCGATCCTGCCACCATCGTCATGCCGACGGGCACCGGCAAGACGGAAACCATGCTCGCGCTCAACGTCCACCAGCGCTTCGAGAGGCTATTGGTCGTAGTGCCGACGGACGCCCTTCGAGAGCAGATCGCGGGCAAGTTCGAGACCTTCGGCGTGCTGAGGCAACAGCAATGCCTGGAAGACAAGGCAGCATTTCCAGTGGTGATGCGCCTTTCGCACATTCCGAGAAGGCTAGCCGACGTGGATGAGATCTTCGACAGTGCCAATGTCATCGTCACAACGATGCAGATCGCCGGTCGCGCCGAAGCGGCGGTCCAGGAGCGGATGGCGGCACGCGCCTCGGCGCTGTTTATCGACGAGGCTCATCACATCGGCGCCCCGACATGGGCGCGCTTTCGGGGCCTATTCGCGGACCGTGAGCCACCGCTCCCGATCGTCCAGTTCACCGCCACACCATTCCGTGAGGACGGCCGGCGCGTCGACGGCGAGTTCATCTACACCTATCCGCTCAAGAAGGCGCAGGCCGAAGGCTATTTCAAGCCGATTCGCTTCGAGGCTGTCTTCGGGCTCGATCAGGCAGACGCCGATCTCGCGATCGCGGGAAAGCTCGGCGAAGTCCTCCAGGGTGATCTGGACGTCGGCCTCAACCATCTCGCCATGGCGCGTTGCCAAACTATCGACCGCGCCAGAGCCCTCCACCAGCTTTACAGCGAGATGTACCCAGAACTTCGTCCGGTCATCGTCCATAGCCAGCAGTCGATCCGTGAACGCCGTGCAAACCTTGCCGCTCTGCGGCGCTTCGAGAGCCGGATCATTGTCTGCGTGGACATGCTCGGCGAAGGTTTCGATCTGCCGGAACTGAAGATCGCCGCCCTGCACGACCCGCACAAGAGCATCGCCGTTACCATCCAGTTTGTCGGCCGCTTCACCCGCCAGGATCCACGCCTCGGCGACGCCACGGTCATCGCCAACACCGGCATTGACGACATTGATCGTTCGCTGGCCAAGCTCTATGCCGAGGATGCCGACTGGAATGCGCTGGTCGAGGCACTCAGCACCGCGAAGATCGACCGGCAAGTCCGCCGTGCCGAGATGTTCAAGGGCTTTGTCGGCGACTTGAGCGACATTCCCCTGCAGACGCTCGAACCGAAGATGAACGCCGTCGTCTATCGCACCAACTGCGACGGTTGGGAGCCTTTGCGGGCCGAGGACTTATATAGTCCCGGCGTATATCTCGGCATGAAGGTCAACCCACACCAGCGTGTCGCCATCTTCGTCACCCGCTCCGAAGAGCAGGCCGGCTGGACCACGGCCCAGCACGCGACCAATGTCACCTGGGACCTGCACATGATGCATTGGGATCCCGATAGTCAGCTCCTATATATCAGCAGCTCGATCAAGGGACCGTATGACCGATTGGCCAAGGCGGTCTGCGGTGAGGCAGCGCGCCGGGTCGAGGGCGAGGAGGTCTTCCGCAGCCTGCATGGGTTCAATCGCCTGATCCTGCGCAATCTTGGCCTGACGCACCATCAGGGACGCGGTGTCCGCTATTCCATGTATATGGGTGTCGATGTCGCCGACGGACTCGACACTGCGAAGTCCCAGTCGCGCATCAAGAACAACGTGTTCGCAACCGGTTTCCTCGACGGTGTTCCCGCCTCTCGTGGCTGTTCGGCCAAAGGCAAGTTCTGGTCGATTTCGCGGGTTCGCGATCTGACTGATTGGGTCGATTGGTGCGCGGATATCGGCAAAGCCGTCAAAGATCCAGGGATCACCACCGATGGCGTCTTCAAGAGTGCGATGCGACCGCGCCAGATCAGCGAACGCCCGCAGGTGCCTCCGGTCGCGATCCACTGGCCGGAATCCCTGTTGACGCAAATCGAGGACCGGATCGAAATCAGTTTCGGCGACAAACCCGTAGCCTTCGCTGAATGCGACATCGAGCTGCTGGATCATGAACGCACGGGTCCATTGCGCTTCACGGTGCGCAGCGATAACCACATCGCCGAATTTGAAATCGTTTTTGCTGAAGGGGGTGCCAGCTATCCGCAGCGCTCTGGGCCGAAAACAACCATCAAGGTCAGCGGCAAGACGAAGTCGCTCTCGGAATCCTTCGGCGAGGATTCCCCACAGATCGACTTTGGGGATGGTTCATTGCTGATCTACAGTCACCTTTATGCTCTGCCTGAAGGCGTCGTGGTGGAACCGTATTCCGCTGATCGGATCGAGGCTTGGGATTGGTCGGAGACCAATATACGTGCCGAGGCGCAGGGTCCTGAAAAGCGGACTGACTCAGTGCAACGGCGCGTAATCGAGACATTGCTCGCAGAGGGCGACGCCTTTGACATCATCTTCGACGATGATGGGGCTGGAGAGATCGCGGACGTCGTCACCCTTCGAGTGACTGAAGGTCTCGTCCAGGTGACGCTTCACCATTGCAAATACTCCAGTTCCGACACGCCCGGCGCGCGGGTGAAGGATCTCTATGAAGTTTGCGGGCAAGCGCAGAAATCCGCACGCTGGCGTGATCGGCCCAACAGAATGCTCATACATATGTTGAAGCGGGAGAAGATACGGCTCGAGAAGGGCCAGACTTCCCGCTTCGAACGGGGAACAGCCGCATTCCTCAAAAAGCTGAAAGCGAATTGGCAGGACTATCGCTACGAATTCGATGTGCGCATCGTTCAGCCTGGCCTGTCGCGATCGGCTGTCACAGAGGAGGGACTGCATCTACTGGCCAGCGTGGAGACTTATCTCCTTGAAACGCGCGCCATGCGGCTGAAGGTTATCGCAAGCAGCTAGAAAGCCAACCTCCAGATAACGGCCCAACCCAATTGCAGTGGAGCGAACGAAATGTTCGGCGTCTTTCTCGTTGAGAGTTGTCCTAGCTTTCCATCTTTTGGTGCGGAGAGGCTCCGGATAATTTGTGTGCAACAGTCGTCCGGATTTGATGATCTTGGCCCCTCCTGCCCTTTGGTCAGGACCGCGCCCTACTCGGTCGGCTGCGCGCAGCCGCCCTCCCCGAGCTGAACCGCCGCCTCTCCCTGCGACGTGCTGCTGGCCGTGCCGTCTCCTCCGGAGCCAGCCCGACCAGCCGTCGCATGGTCGTGGCACCGCTTCATCTCGGCCATTCCGGTTACGGTCACTGGGGCGGGCGCGTGACATTAGTGATCTCGTACCTCGCGTCTCGGCCGGTGCTGTTCCTCGCTTTGCTAGAGATGCTGCACTGCCCCGCCATCATGTGTCGCAAAAGGTGTTCGACGACCGCCGGGTTGCATTGGCCGCAGCTGGCATCAGGCCGGTGATGGTCGTGATGCGCAAATCGCAGGTTATCGGGCTGCCGTAGAGGGTCCGTTCGAAATCCGGGTGAGCCGAGCACGGTATCGATGTTTCGACGGTCTCCCCGCTGCTCTTCCAGACAACACACATCGCTTTGCCACGGAAATCAGTCGTCGCGGCACGTGAGCCAGGGTCAGGCAAAACTCTGACCCGTCCGGGTGCGGATCGGGGCAAGAGGACAGAGAATACGCCGCTCCCCGCAGCATCTCTGTTTGCAGTTCCCCTATCGTCCTTCGCGGCCACCGCACTTCTCCCTTTGTCTGAGCTGCATGACATGCTGGTCGCAGCTGTCGTCCCGTCCACAAAGGTTGTCGCCGATCTTTTTCCCCTGCCCCTGCGGGTCATTCCGCGCGGATCAAAAAGACCGGCGCCTGCCCCTCTCCGCTGCGCTTCGCCTTCGGTGTGGCCAGGCCTTGGCCAGCTGCAAGGTGACCATCATTGCAACGCAAACAAGGAGAAGAGCAATGACCACGAACTGCATCAAATTCACCAGCGCCGACATCGAAACCGCCAAGGGCGTCGGCTCCATCTCGACCCTGACCTTCGACCTCGACATTACGGTCGAACCCGTCGCGAGCACGAACCCGATGGCCCCCACGCATCGCGTCCTCGGCCGCTCCCCGCGCGGCAAGCTGGTCGAGTGCGGCGGCATCTGGAAGAAGCAGAACAAGGAGACCGGCGCCGACTACTACACGCTGACCATCCGCGACCACGGCTTCAACGCCAACCTCGGCAAGGCCGCGAACCAGGACGATCTGTCTCTGCAGGCCGTCATCCCCTGGGGTCCCAAAGACGCCGCGTAAGCCAAGGGCCAGACCGCTCCGGCGGTCTGGCTATTTCTCGTTCCGGGGAACTAGCCCTCGGCCAGCGAAATTTCGGTGTCCGAAGGATGCCGCATATTTCGGACGCGGATGCGGTTTGTCAGTCCGGATTGGTCGCAGATGCGGCTCGGATCGCCAAGTTCAGTGACAGCGTGGGTCGCGCGAACCCGAGACCGTACCGAATGTCCGCGGGGAGAACTGGTAGCCTGCTGAGCGAGGCAAGCGCACCCCTTCTCTCATTCGAGCAAGCCGCGCCTGGGTCGTGTTGGCGAAGCTGCGAGGGCGCCGAACTCACCCTTTGCCGAGAGGGTGTAAACCGCAGATCAACGTCTTGCGCCCGGGGGGCAACGTCTCATGCTAGTGTCACCGCCGCGCGCCTTTCCGTCGACCTGTTGGCCTTAGAGATCGCTAGCCCGGGGTCGAGCGGTCGGCAACGCCGGGGGCAGGTTTCTGGACGGCTGACGCCTTGAGCGCTGCGGAGCATCGCTCACAACAAACCTGCCCCCGGCGTGCTCCATTTCATTCCGCCCCGTGCCGGGTGTAGCCCGCTCTCATACCCCCGGTCTTTTCCACGATCCGTCCAACGACGATCAACGGAAAGGATCACACCATGACACTCGAACAATCCATCGACCTCGCCGAGCTGCAAGCCGACATGGCCTTCGAGGCCTACCTCGCCGCCTTCGATGAAGATGCCCACCCCGAGACACTCGACAGCCTTGAGATCGAGGCGATGATCGCCCGCAGCCGCTACGACGATCTGCGCAATCAGGGACTGGGTCACTGACCTAGACACCCCTGCGGGTCTTCGTATCCGCAGGGGTCTGACGCCGTCTCTCAGAAGCATCGTGACGCTCGCAGAGGGTGCGACCCGCGCCATCCAGCGCGGGCCATTCTCGTGTTCCTGGCGCCGATCCGTGACCGGATCGAGCGTTCGGTTTGCGTGTCGCCACGTGCGTCTTGAACACAAGTTTCGGAAGCTTTTTCGACCTGGTTGTCCTGCATTGATGAGGGCGGGACCCGTTCCATGTCGCGCCGCGACGCGGGGTCTTGATGGCGTCCAAATGCCATCAAAAAGACACATCATGCAAAACGTAATATTGCGCAATGTGATGTATTGAGGTATAAGCGAAGGAGAGAAGGAAGACGTTGGCAGGATATAGCCAATGTTTGCACATTTTGTCCGAGGGGTCTGACCCGTGCCGAGGCCAGCGAAAAACCTGAAGCTTGAAGAGCGCATCGAAGTAGCGCGGCGCTTTGCGGCGGGCGAAAGAGCGAAGGACTTGGCGGCGGCGTTTGGCATCTCTCCGCGCCACGTGACCCGGCTCGCGAAAGAGGAGGCGGGCGAGGGGATCACGGTGCGCGATCCGAGCGAGACAGTGGCGTTCAGGGCCAGCCAATCCGAGCTGGACGCCTTCGATGCGGAGTGGCGCGCGCGGGGTTATGCCAACCGGTCTCAGGCACTCAATGCGGTGCTGCGCGGTCGCTGCGGTTTCCTCGATGTACCCCGTGATCTGGTCGCGGAGTTCTGCTCCGCATGGCGTCAGGCGAAGGACATGAGCGACGCCGGATTGGTGCTCGCCAAGGCGGTCCATCGCGGTCGGCTGGAGGTCTCGGAGGCGGACCGGGCGGTGCTGATCGAGTTGCTCGATCTGGCGCAGTCGATGAGCCGTGAGATGGGCCGGATGAAGGATGCGGCGCAGGCGCTGCGTCAACAGGAGTGGCCGCAAAAGGAAGAAGGGCAGGGGCGGAGAGCGCGGTTCTGGAGGATGACCCGCGCGCGATCGGGAGCGGATTGAGGCTTGTCAGGAATGGCTGATCCGCTCGCCCTCTACACCTCGGTCATGGGGCGGCTCTGGGAGGATGAGCGCATCCGGGGCCAGGCCGCGGCGCGGATCGACGCGCGGCTGGCGGGGCGTCGGCAGGGGCGGAGTTTTGCGCGCGTCGGCTCGATGTCGTCACGCAACGCGCTGAAGGCGGCGTCGGGTCAGAGCCGCGCGGCGGTGTTCAAACGGATCCGGGCCGGGGGCTGCAAGACGCGTGCCTCGCTCGGTGCGCAGATCTCCTACATCAACGACAAGGCGGTCTACACCTACTCGACGATGACCAATGCGCTGACCGATGCGGCGGTGCTTTCTGAGGATCAGAAAGAGGACATCATCGAGGACTGGGCCGGGACCTGGCGCGGCTCGACCAAGCTCGGGTTCACCTCGCACATGCTGCTCTCGTTCCCGACCGACGTGACGGTCGACCAGGTGCGCGACATCGCCATGGACTGGACGGAGCATTTCTTCGAGAGTGGCGAATACGGCGACCAGTGGGACTATGTCCTCGCGGTCCATGACGACCGGGCGCACAAGCATGCCCACATCATCCTGAACAACCGCGGAGTCGAGAAGGGCACCTGGTTCTCTTGCTGGGCCGAGGGCGTGATGTCGCCGCAGCTCATGCGCGAGAAGCAGGCCGAGATCGCGGAAGGCTATGGCGTCATGCTCGACGCCACCACCCGGCTCGAGCGCGGCATCTTCGAGAAGCCCGCCGGGATCGAGGAAATCTACCGCGCCAAGGAAGAGGCCCGCCTGCCGCGTGAGATCGTCATGACAGCCCAGGAATCCGCCATCGCGCAGGCGCAGGTGGTGGGCTTCGTCAAGGACTACAAGAACCTCGCCGACCTGCTGGACCGGATGGACCAGCGCCACATGTCGCGCGCCGTACGCGGCATGGCGGACGGGCTTGGCTCGGGCACGCCGTGGAACTTCACCGAAGGAGAGATAGACATGAAGGACATCAAGACCGTCGGTGACGCGATCGACTATTCCGAGCGCACGATCGAGGCGCTGAGGCTCAAGGCCGAGGAACTGGACCCGACCGAGCGCGCCGCCTTCGAGGCCAAGGCCGCGCCGATCATCGCGGACCTCTCGCAGATGGTGCCGGACCCGGACCTGCGCGCGCGGTTTGGCAAGCAGCTCGAAGAACCCTATCCGCCGGGGGCGGGCAGCGATGTGCTGATCGCCGCGCTGCAGTCCGGCAATGATGAGGGGCTGCGCGACGTGCTCGAGCGCGCCGAGGAGGCAGGCATGGACAGCGAGGAGCTGGTGGCCCGGATCGCGGCGGGTGGCACGCGGAACTACGGCATGGCGCAGGACTGGGTCGAGCGGGACATGAACGCGGTGCTGGCCAAGGACGGTCTCAGCGTCGAGACGGCAAATGATGACCAACTGGATGCCGCCCTGGAAAAGGTCGACGGTGTAATGGACGCGTTGATGGAAAGAGCCAAGGAAATGGGCGTCGAGATCGGCCGGACCCTCGCGGAAGAGGAGGAGGCGACGTTGCCCCTCATCGACGAGGATGACCGGACGCCCAATCCCTACCTGCAGGATCTCGCCGACATGTTGCGGGACGGCAAGCTCACCGAGGAACAGGAGGAGACCGTCGAGCGGACCCTGCAATCTGAGCTCTTCAAGGAACTGGGCGAGGAGGGCTTGGCCGAGCTTCGTCGCGGCAACTACGAGGTGCTGGACGCGGCCCTGCCGAGCAAGCTCGACCAGATCACCGTCACGCAGGAGTTCCTTGAGATGACCTTCGAGGAGACCGGCGACCAGGTCTTCACCGACCGTGCCGCCGGATTGCAGCAGGACAAGGCGACCGAGGTTGCACGACTGCGCGGGCAGAAGGAGGCCCAGGAGCTGGGACGTGATCTCGGTCGGGACCGCGGTCTCGATGACGAGATGGAATTCTGAGGGGATGACCACCATGACCAAGACACTTCCCCTCTGGGCAGCACTTCTTTTCGGTGTGATCTGCGGCACCGTCATCGGCACCATCGTCGCCGCTTTCTACCTGACCCTTGCCCTGAAAATCGGGTTTCAGAGCTTCGACATGCTGGCGCTCTGGAAGGCGAGCGCCGGCACTCGGCTGGCGCACCCCGAAGCTTTCAAGGTAGGCTTCGGCGCCGTCGGCTTTGGGGCCATCGGCCTTGGCGCTCTCGCGCTGGCCTGGACCTGGAAGAAGGAACGGGACGACTATGGCTCGGCGCATTGGCAGGCCAAGGCGGAGCTGAAGAAGAACGACATGCTGCAGGCCCCCGGCAAGGGCTTTGTCTGCGGCAAGCTCGGCGCACCGACGTCCAAAGCTGAGTTCATCTCTTCGACCACCATTCCGCATGTGATGATGGTGGCGCCGACGCGGGCGGGTAAGGGTGTGGGTTTCGTGATCCCGAACCTTCTGAGCTTCGCGGGCTCGGTCGTGGTGCTCGACGTGAAGGGCGAGAACTTCGAGAAGACCGCCCGGCTGCGGGCGCTCAACGGCGACGAGGTCTATCGCTTCAGCCCGTTTGATTGGGCCAATGCCACGCATCGCTACAACCCGCTGGCGCGGATCGCCAAGGCCCCGAGCTTCGCGCAGCGTTTCACAGAGGTCTCGATCCTGGCCGACCTCTTCCTCGACAAGGACAACAAGACGCTCGACACTTTCTCCGAGGCAGGCAAGTCGATCTTCGTCGCGGCCTGTCTGCTGGCGATCCAGCGCGGCACGCCGAACCTTGGCGAGGTGAACAAGATTGTCGCCGGGGGCGAGTACAAGAACGCGCAGTACAAGACCTATGCCGACGAGGCCGAGGAAGACATCCTGCGCGAGCTTTGGACCAACGCGGCCTCGGCTTCTTCGCGGCTGCTGACCTCGAACATACAGGCACTGATGACGGCCGGTCTCAAGCAATGGGACAACCCGGCGGTCCGCTCGGCCACCGAGGCGAGTGACTTTGATTTCTCGACTTTCCGCAAGACCCCGCAGTCGCTCTATATCGCCGTCTCCGAGGATCACATCGCAACATTGGCCCCGCTCCTGCGCCTGATGTTTGCTGACCTCATCGCCTCGATCCGGCTCAACGAACCGGGCCTCGACGAGCCCTGGCCCGTCATGATGATGATCGACGAATTCCAGCAGATGGGGGCCATGCCCTATCTCGAGCGCGCGATCCATTCGCTGGCAAGCTACGGCGGTCGCGTCGCGATGATCGCGCAGTCGCTGGCTTCGCTCGACCGGATCTATGGCCCCGAAGGCCGCGAAAGCCTCGAGAACGGCGCAGGGCTCAAGCTCTACATCACCCCGCGCGACCAGCGCACCGTGAAGGAGGTCTCGGCGGCCGTCGGCAGCACCACCCGCGAGGCGGTGACACGGATGTATGGCCGCAATAAGGGCTTCCTGGGCGCGACGTCGACCTCGGCGCGGTTGGAAGAGCGACCGCTGCTTTCGGAGACCGAAGCGCGCCTGATGGATCCCGACGAGGTGATCATCCTCGCCTCGCCCCAGCACCCGATCAAGGCGAGCCGCATCAAGTTTTACGACGATCCGTTCTTCAAGGACATGTTGGCCCGCCAGGAAGGCAAGCCCTTCCCCTATCCGCCGAGCGTGCAGGGCGTGGGGCCTTGGGGAGGCGATGCTGGTGATGAGGCCGGCGCAGACGAGCAGGCGAAACCAGCCGAGCGCGCGCCTGTGCGGGACCGCTCGCAGCGCCGCGAAGCGCGCGCGATGAGTGTGATGGCGATGGAGGCCGGACGCGGGCAACCAGAGCCAGGGACGCTCGACCGGGAAGCGGCAGTGCCGAAGGAATGGGAGGCGACGCTCGACCGGCAGGAGGATTTCATTGAGGAGTTGTTGGGTGGGTGACGGTCGTAACGCTAAAGATGGCCCGCCAAGCCCAGTGCCTGGGTCGCAATCTTGCCATGGCCAGGCGGGACTTTGGATGGGCTTGTAGTCTCAACTCCACTATCCAATCGGAGCCGTAGATCTCCTGGGTATAAGTGTTGGTGTGACTCTGCGTATCCCGCCTTCGTTCTCACCAAATAGTTGTTGCAAAGCGAGTTCGGCAATGCGGTCGAATGGCACGCGAACAGTTGTCAATGGTACGGGCAGGCGGCTGACAATCGGGATGTCATTGTAGCCGACCAGAGAAATATCGTTCGGCACGCTGCGTCCAGATTGTATGATAGCAGACATGGAGCCGATGGCTGTGTTGTCATTGATTGCAAAAATTGCCGTGGGCGGGTTGACCAATTGCATCAAATTGCGTGCGGCTTCTTCGCCGGACTCAATGCTGAATGTCGAGGCCACGACTAACTCGGGCTCTATCTCTATTTCTGCTTCTGCAAGAGCCTGACGATATCCATCCAACCGTCCCCGCGAGCTGGTCGCATAGTCGGGGCCGGCAACAATGCCTATGCGGCGGTGGCCCAGGTCGATCAAGTGGCGCGTCGCGAGGTATCCACCGAATTGATCATCCCCTACCGAAGCTGCGCTGGCCCCGTTATGGCGCAGTGCATAGACGAAAGGCACGCCCCTTTCCCGAAGCTCGTCTCCGAAATGGTCACCTTCGCGGGCAGTCGTTAGGATCAACCCGTCAACGCCGCGACGGATCAGTGCCTCTGCGGCATTGCGGCTGGCCTCGGGGTTGTCGTCGGTGGTGGCGACAATCGCAAATCTTCCCTGTTGCGCGGCCGCAGCGCTGACGGCCTCGTAAAACATTGCCATGACGGTGTCGGTCAGGCGCGGAACGATCACTCCAATCGTTCCTGTAGACCCACGCCGCAGGCTGGCCGCCGACAAGTCACGGACATATCCAAGCTTTTGTGCAACCTCGCGGACGCGGCGTGCCTTTGGCGAATCGGAGTTCGGCAGGCGTTCGTCCAGCATCCGTGACACCGTCGACTTGGATACGCCGGCTTCTCTGGCGACGTCATGCAATGTCACGCGCGCCTTTGTTTTCATTGATGTTTGAGCGTCAGCCATGGGTCCCTCTCCGGCGTGATTTGCACCGTTTCTTAAAACTACCACTTGACAGGGCGCTCTGGCAATGCATTTTTGGGAACGTTCCCGCAATCGTTCCCAAATGGGTGCGGCACTGGGCAAACGAACACACAACCCCTTGGAGGAGACATCCAAATGCAACCCATGGACCTACGCGGCCTGAACCCCGCCCCCGTCACCGCATTCAACAAAGACGGCTCGCTGGACATCGAGGCGAATGTTCGCATCGCCAAATGGCTGACCAGCTTCGACGACGTGAAATCGCTCGTCATTCTTGGTCACGCGGGCGAAGGCACCTTCTTGACCACCGAAGAGCGTCTGGAGCTGATCCGCGCCTATAAAGATGCGGTCGATGTGCCCATCATCGCAGGCATCACAGGTGAAGGGACTAAAGTGGCTGCGGAAGAAGCCAAACGGTCCTTCGACGCAGGTGCGACGGGCGCCCTGGTCTATCCAAATCACGGCTGGCTGCGCTTCGGTTTCCAGAAGGGCGCGCCGCAGGATCGATACAAGGCGATCTATGAGGAAGGCGGTCTGCAAACCATCCTGTTCCAATACCCCGCAGCAACCAAGGCGAACTATGACCTTGATACTCAGTTGGAGATTGCAGCGCAGGAAGGTTGCGTCGCGACCAAAAACGGTGTGCGCGATATGAAGCGCTGGTATGTCGAGATCCCTGCCTTGAAAGAGGCACAACCCGATCTGCAGGTTCTGTCCTGCCATGACGAGTGGCTGCTGCCTACTATGTTCGACGTTGACGGTCTGCTGGTGGGCTACGGCAACATCGCTCCGGAATTGCTGATCGACCTGATCCACGCCGGTAAAGCACAGGACTACACCGCCGCGCGCGCAATCTTTGAGCGCCTACTGCCCGTGACACGTGCCGTCTACCACCGCGGATCGCACATGGAGGGCACGGTCGCATTGAAGATCGGCTTGCGTCATCGCGGCCTTCTGGATCACGCCACCATTCGTGAGCCGCTGAAGGACTTGGGTGAAGCCGCAGAGCGTGAAATCGAAGCGGCTTTCGAAGCTGCAGGTATCGGCCGTGTCGAGAACCTGATGGCCGCTGAGTAAGGCCAGCAGGATATTGCCCTCGGGACATCCCCGGGGGCAAAGTTATCAAAGGGAGGAAATCAAAATGAACTTCAAGTTCTCAGGATTGCGCATTGCGGCCACCGCCGTGATTACTGCAGCCATCACAGCGACGTCGGTCGCAGCACAGGACATCCGGATCGGCGCTATGCGCGAAGGCTCTGCATGGTATGTATTTGCAGCGACTCTCGAGCAAATTATCGAACCGATCATCGGGGCGAACTCTGTCGAGGTCATTGCCCGTGGCGGCGGTGTTGCAAACCCGATGGTCGTGCAGGGTGGCAAGGCCGAGATTGCCTTGTCCAACGTTGCGTCAGCGGTTTGGGCGGCTGAAGGCGCCGACGTTTATGAAGGCATGTCCGCACCTGACATCCGTGCGCTCGTCGGCGGGCTGAACTCGGTCTATGTCGGCGTCATCGCGACCGAAGCGTTCGTGAACAAGCGGGGCACATCTGACCTTGCTGAAATCTTCGCTTCTGACGAACCCGTGCGCGTCCTGATGAAACCGGTCGGCTCTTCAGCTGTTCCGGTGGCGCACATGATCTTTGAAGGCCTCGGCACTTCTGCCGACGAGATCAAGGCCAATGGCGGTGACATCATTCAGGTGGGCACCGGTCAGATTGCCGACCAGATGCGCAATGGAAATGCCGATATTTATATCGACACGATGATCAAGGGACACCCGACCATTACCGAGGTTGCCCTCACCAGTGACATTGTGTTCCTGGACATTCCAGAAGCCGCCGTCCCTGTTCTGAAGGCGAACGGACTTGGGATGGGCAGCTATGGGCCACGGTGGTTTGAAGGCCACGACGATAAAACTGTCGGCGCTAATCTTGGGACCGTCCTGATTGCGAATGCGTCGCTGGACGATGAGATCGCCTATCAGATCACCAAGGCGATCATCGAGAATGCCGACGCCTTGAAAACGTCTCACGGTGCGTGGTCGCGGTTTGACCCCACCAAGGCAATGTTGCCTGAGAACACAGGTATCGAGCTGCACCCCGGCGCATTGCGCTACTACAAAGAAGCGGGCCTGATGTAAGGCCGCTGGTACTGCCGGCCTATTGCTGGCAGTACGCCCTCCCTTTCAACTTCCAGCGCCTTTTTGGAGGAGAAAATGCGCCTCGAGCCCCCACGCAATCCCACCCTGACCCTTGCTTTTGCAACTGGTCTTGCGCTGATCGCCTTTCAGATTTGGCTGCTATTCTCACCGCAGCAACCCCTGTTCGAGCGCCCGATCCACCTTGCCGCCGCTTTGGTGCTGCTGTTTCTCTATCGTCCGCTGAGGACCGATGCCCTACCCAAATGGCTGCGGGCTGCCATTGACACCAGCCTGATCCTGGCCTCGGTCGCAGTTCTTGGCTACTATCTTACCGGGTTTGTGCGGCTGACAACCCGGATGGAAAACGTCTCTCCGATCTTCCCAATCGACATTGTTTTTGGGGCGATGCTGGTATTTCTCCTGCTTGAAGGTGCCCGCCGCGCGGTTGGTTGGGTTCTGGTATGGGTGCTACTGGTCTTCATCGCTTATGCTTTCTGGGGCGACGTCCTGCCAGGATGGCTGAAATTCCGAGGGTTCGAAACCGACGCCGCGATTGAAATCACCACCATGACCACGGCAGGGGTGCTCGGGATTACCACGTCCACCTCGGTTAGCTTTATCTTCTACTTCATCCTATTTGGAGCGTTTTACGCGGCGGTTGGCGGTGGACAGCTGTTCATTGACCTTGCCATCCGCGCCGCCGGACGTGCCACGGGTGGCACCGCGAAGGCTGCGATCATCGGATCTTCACTGATGGGGTCGATCTCTGGCTCGGCTGTCGCCAATGTCGTCTCAACCGGTGTCTTCACCATTCCTCTCATGAAACGCACCGGTGTTCCGGATCACCGTGCTGCAGGGATCGAGGCGATTGCCTCGACCGGTGGCCAGCTGATGCCCCCGATCATGGGCGTAGCCGCGTTCATCATGGCCGAACTTCTGGGCGTGCCCTATGTCGACATCGCTCTTGCGGGCCTGATCCCCGCTGTCGCGTTCTATCTGGCCCTGATGGTTGTGGTAGACCTCTCTGCCCGTCGTGAAGGCGTGCGCGCCCTGACTGCCGAAGAGGTCTCGCAGACCCCTGCCATCGGCCCGCGCCTGCACCTGATCCTCCCCCCGCTTATCCTGATCGCGATGTTGGTCAGCGGCTTCTCCGCTGCCTACTCGGCAGTGGTTGCTGCTGGCGCCTGCCTTGTCGTTCCGTTTCTTCGTCGCAACACCTGGATCGGAATGAAAGAGATCACCGAGGCGTTGCGCGACGCGCCGAAACAGGCCGCAGAGGTTGCCGTGCCCATCGCCGCAATTGGTCTGGTCATTGCCGTGGCCGTGCAATCAAACCTTGCCCTGAAATTTGCCGGATCGCTGCTGACCCTATCCGAAGGGTCGATCTACGCCTCCCTTATGTTGGCAATGGTGGGTTGCATCGTCATGGGAATGGGCCTGCCCACAGTGGCAGCTTACATCATCGGCGCGGTCCTGTTCGTCCCGGCGATTCAGGACCTGGGCGTCGAGCCTCTGGCGGCGCATTTCTTCATCTTCTACTACTGCGTCCTGTCGATGGTAACACCGCCGGTCGCACTGGCCTCATTTGCCGCCGCAGGAGTCGGCAAAGCCTCGACCGTGCGCACCAGCCTTTCGGCCTTTGGCCTAAGTCTTGTCGCCTTCTTCGTGCCTTTCGCCTTCGTCTTCGACACAGCGCTTTTGGCACAAGGAAGTCTTGCCCAGATCGCCTTCAGCGCACTGTCGCTGATCGTTTCGACAGCACTCTGGGCTGTTGCCTTCGGAGGTTGGGCGGGGCGACCACTTGGCTCGATGACCCGCCTGCCGATCGGACTTGCCGGACTTGCTGCCGTCATTGCGCCATCTGGTTCAACGGTCTGGATTGTGGCCCTCGCCATCGGGTGGGCCTTGACCATAGCCGTTGCCCTTTCCACGCGGCGCGGCAATCGGGCAGGGTTGCGGCCCGATCCGGCAGAATAGAAACCCTAGCCTCGCGCATTGCTCAAGCGCGCGAGGCTGCTATACCTTGCTCGATAGATCACAAGAATCGGTCTTCATCCCCGGCAGATAAAACTCCGTAATCCCCCGCTTCCCCTCGGCCCGCCCGAGCTGCACGATCACATCTATGGATTTTCGAATGTACTCCCGCACTTCGGCAAATGTCAGCGGGGTCCCCGCCTGCAGTACCATGATCGCAAGACGATCGATGGCAAGTGCAGCGGTTTCAGCGTGGATGGTGGAGACCGACCCGCCATGGCCGGTGTTGATGGCCTCGAGATAAGTCAGGGCCTCGGCGCCGCGCAGCTCGCCAACGATGATGCGTTCGGGGCGCATGCGAAGGGAGGCCTGCAGGAGTGCGTTGGCGCTGCGTTGCGACCCGGCACCGCGGTCGCCCAGGAGGGCGACGGTGTTTGGTTGGCCGGGGAAAAGTTCGAAGGCGTCTTCGATGGTGATCAGCCGTTCGTGTTCGTTTACATGCGTCAGAAGGTGCCGGGCGAAGGTGGTCTTGCCGGTCGAGGTGCCGCCACTGATCAGGACATTGAGCCGGGCCTCGACCAGAGTCCGCAGCGCCGCCTCGAGGTTCTCCTCGGCGAGACTGGCAATGTTCTTCATCTTCTCGGCGCGGAGTGCATCGAGCGAGACGGCCTTGCCGAAGAGATAGGTGGGTGTGTAGTCCCGGACGCTGCCCGACGCGAAGAGGCGGATGGTGATTGAGGCGCCGCGATCGATGGCGGGCGGTACGGCAACCTGGACCCGGAGGGGACGGCCCGCATATTCCACCTTGCCGGACACGAGGGGGTTCTTTTCAGAGACGCGGGCCTTGGCGTCGCCGACGATGGTCTGGGCCATGTTGAGGGCTGTGGTCCGATCCACGGTCTGACCTTCGTGGCGCATGGTGGCGTCGCCCGCGACCTCCAGCCAGACCTTGCCGTCTGGGTTGATCGCGATCTCGACCACGTCATCGCGTCTCAGCAGGTCGCGGAACGGGTCGAGATAGCGCTCGAGGTATGAGGCTGGCGACGCCTGATCCATCAGTAGATCACCACATCCCGGTCCACGAGCACGGTGACCGAGGCCCCTTGATCGACATAGATCGTCGGCGCGATCGAGACCTGGTCGGCGATGACCGAACCGACCGCGTCCTGGAGGTCGCTGCCAACATCGCCCAGAACGATGCTGGTCGTTTCGTTGTTGGCGCTTTCCGCAGCGACGGCCGGCGCCGCCCCGATCACGGAGATCAGCGCCGCCCCGCCGAAGCGCTCGGCGAACTTGGTGTCGACAAGACCGGTGAGGCCGGAGCGGCCAAGCTGATCGCCGCCAACGGCGGCGATTTCCATCGAGGTGCCGTCCGGGGTCAGGACACGGGTCCAGAGGATCAGGATGCGCTTCTGGTGCATCTCGATGCCAGAGCGGTACTGGCCAAAAAGGCGGGAGCCCCGGGGGATCAGGATCCGGTCCCCGGAAAACGCCGGGACCGGCTCGGAGACGACCGCGACGACCGAGCCAGGCAGATCGCTGTTGATGGCGGTTTGGAGCGCGGCCTGGATGACAGACCCTTGGGTCAGCGTGCGCTCGGGATGGGTGAGGCGGGCGGCTTCTTGCACTTCGAGCGGTCGCGCACTCTGCAGGAAGGCCTCATTGCCCGAGAGGACCGGTCCGCCAGTGCCAGCGGCAGCAGGATCGGCAACCGCCGCGCCACTTTGGCCACCCCGCGGACCATCGGCATAAACCACGGCGGGGGATTTGATCTGCGCGGTCAGAAGCTCATCGGCGACCCGCTCGGCCTCGCGCTGGCGCTGTTCCTCTTCCTGCCGGCGGCGTTCTTCGAGAAGGCGCTGATCGGCGATCAGACCTTCGCGGTCCAACTCTGCTTCGAGCCCCTCGCGCTGCGCGCGTTCGGCATCAAGCATGGCCTGCAGCCCTTCGATGCGGGTCTCGGTCTGGCGCTGCAGGTTGGCTAGCTCGGCCTCCTTCTCGGCCAGTGTGGCCTCAAGCGCGACCTTCTGTTGGTCGAAGGCTTCACGCAGGTCTGAGACAGCAAACTGGATTTCCGAGTTGCGCGCGGCCTGGCTGGCGGCGAGGGCCTCGCGTAGTTTGGCGATCTCGGCCAGCACTTCGGCGCTTGCCTCCGGGGCAGGGGCGGCAGGTACGTCGAGCGCCTCCTCGACGGCGATCAGCGCGTCATTCACCCGTTGCTCGGTCTCGTCGGGTGGGAACTCCAACCGTCCGCCAGTACCGGGCCGGCGGTCCTGGAAGGTCTCGACGTCGGAGGTCTCCAGCGCGCTGTCGCCCTCCTGCAGACCGGTTGCCAGGAAATACGCGACGCCGGCGCTACCAAGGGCGAGGGCGGCAGCGAGTGCGCCGACCCCGAGGTTGTTGCCGCGGCGTTTGGATTTGCCGCGTTGGCTGAACTGGTCGAGACGGTTCTGGAGATCGGGAGGGGTTTGATCGGCCATGGTCAGTTGCTCACATAGATCGCGCTCTCGTCGCGCCAGGCACAGATCGCCTCGTCGCCGATGCGCAGCGTCCAGTAGGTGTTCACCCCGAGCACGCGGACGGTGTTGCCTTGTTGGGTCCAGTTCACCGTGCGCTCGCGGCCCTGGTCATCGGCCTTGAAGAGGGCGGGCTGGCGGGCGTTTTCCGGGAAGACGAAATACGTGTAGCGCCCGTCGTCATAGATATGGCTGGGGCGGAAGTCGCCCTCGCCGGAGACGCGGTAGTTGTAATTGCGCGGGGCCTCAAATCCTTTGGGCTGGGTCGCACCCGCCGCGCGTCGTTCTTCGTCGGGGTAACGGAAGCGGACCTCGAAGAACATGCCGGTGCGGTTCGGGATCGAGCCCTCGCGCAGATGGAAAGAATAGGTGCGGCGGTTGGTGATCACCGTCATGTTGGTCGAGGCCTGCGCCACATGCGGCTTGATGGTCAGCACATTGCCAAGCTCAGGGATTGGATCGACCTGGAAGCTCTCGGTGTCGCCGACAATCACCGCCTCGAAGCGCTCGCCCGCCCCGAAATGAATCGTGGTCGAATGCCTGAGATCGGTCTCGATCCGGTAAACCTGGTTTTCATTATAGACGGCGGTGCGGATGCGGATGTCGAGCGGGCCGCCTTGCGGCGTGGCTTCGGCGTTCGCGGCAACAGGAAGGGCAAGCGCTAGGAGAAACGTGGTGAGGAGCGCGGGCAGGGGTTTCATGGGGATCAGTTCTCCAGGGTCTCGGCGTCGACGCGGTAGGAGGTCACCACGAAGCCCAAGGGGTTGGCCCAGACGTCCTGAAGGCGCTGGCGGGTTTCGGGTTGGAAGTCGTAGCCGACGGTGGCCACGTAAGACCGGGTGACGGTGCGCGTGTCGCGGGGACGGCGCAGCGTTCGGGTGAAGCGGACCTGGGCCACGCCGCGCTCGATCTGGTTCACGGATTTGATCACCACCTCGATCTTGGCGTCGCGGCCATAGACGGTGATCGGGTAGTCTTCGTTGGTCGAGGACCAGAGATCACGCAGCGTGCGGGCGGCGTCACCATCCGAGCGGTCGAGCACTGAGTTGATGCGTTGCTCACCATCGGTCAGGTCATAGGTCTCTCGGTCATCGACGTAAGCGACCAGATTGGCCTGGATGATGGCGTCACTTTCCGAGAGCGTCAGCGCCTGGACGGCAGCGACCCGGTCCATCTCGCCGGTTTCCTTGTCGACCACGACCACGAAGGTCTCGGTCGACTTGAGCGGAAAGAGGCTCGCGCCCGCGACCATGCCGGCGACGCCCACCAGCACGCCCGCCGCCGCGACGAACCACGCAAAGCGCTCGCGCCGCCGAGGCCCATAGATGAAATCCGCCTCGAAAGCGTCGCGGTCACTTGCTGCGGAACTGGTCACAAGTTTCTTCAAGTCGGTCGTCTTTCAAATCAGGGTTTTCGGAAGGCCTTGGCGGCGGAGAGCAGCGCGGCGGGGCTTTGCCGGATCAACTCGCCGGTCTTCACCACGCCCGTATTGGCCATCTGGTTCAGCTCGTGGGGCGACTTGCCGGTGACGAGGCGCGAGGTGGTGCCGGTGCCATATTGGCGCGTATTCACGAAGCCTTGGCGCGCAAGGCCGGTCAGGCCCACGGCATTGGACGCAATGCCCACGACACCGGTGAGGTTGGAGGCGATGTAGGGGACGGAGGCCATGATCCCGGCGCTGAGGATCAGGATGACGAGAAAGGGCAGGATGAGGCTGACGGTCTCGACATCGCCCGGATCGGCGGAGGCGTCCCCGATGGCCTCGGCGATGGCGACGATGATGCCCGCGGCGCCTGCGGCGGCGACGGGCATGAGCGCATAGCCGATGGTGGCGCGGGTCCAGGCCTCGAAAAGGGATTGGGTCGGCTTGAACAGCGAGGTCACGATCATGAAGGGGGCGATCACGATCATCAGCGCGAAGACGATGCGGGCGAAGGCGATGATCCCGGCGGTGACGGCGGCGAAAACGGCGGAAAGCACGAAGAATATCGCGCCCAGGACCGCGCCGAAAACCCAGCCCGCGCGGTCGCCGATCGTATCGCCATAGGCAGTGATGCGAGCGACCATGTTGTCGAGGCTCTCATAGACCCCGGCCTCGTCGCCCGAGCCAGTAAGGGCGAGGATCGAGGCGCCCACGGAGTCGGGCACGCGCGTGACGATGTCATAGATGACGCTGAAGTTGTCCCAGCTCTGCGCGAATATGCCCACGAGCGCGATCTTCATCCCGAAGGCAAAGCCGGTGCCGAAGGGCAGGGGGCGGAGTTGCATCACCGCGTTGATCCCGAGGAGCACGACAAGGAGCGCGGCCCCGGCGGAGATCACATCGCCGATAGCACCTGCCGAAGAGACAAAGCCGTCCTGCGCCACGGTATCCACCGCCGCGTCGACCTGGCTCAGAATGTCGCGAATAACGCCCATCTACTCGGCACAGGCCTCCGTAACTTGAGCCTCGAGTGCGTCGGCCTGCGCGTAGAGATCGAGCACCTTGAAGGGCAGGCGTGGGTTGTCCGAGGTCTGGAACCGGGGCAGGGCGGTGAGTGCCTGATCCCAGGTGAAGTCGCCCAGCAGGCAGGTGCAGCTCTCCGACGCCAGCGCTTCCTCGGCAATCAGGATGCGCAGGATCGCGCGGTAGCCGTTGCGGAGATAGGCGGTCTCGGCCAGATCGATGGGCGGTTTCGGGACACGGCATGCGTCGGCCTTTTCCCGCGCGATGGCCATCGAGTTGAAGGGGGTGTCACCGGAGGGCTGCGCGGTCGGAGTTTGGGCCAACGCAACACTTGGTAGGGCGGCCACGACAAGTGCTGCGAGACAAAGAGACCGGATTGGTGCCAAGCTGCGGGTCATGAATTGCCTCATGGATCCACCGCCATCGACCGGAATTTGCGCTCATCCGCGAGGGTTGCGGCATCGACAACGCCCAGCTGGCCTGCACTGACGCCCTGGGCCGCTTCCAGCCGCCAGATCTGGGTCAAGATGATGCCGAGCTCGGCGGTGACGCGGGTGTTGAGATCGACGGCGGCCTTCAGCCCGTCCTGATCGTCGATCAGCCCGACCATGGTCTCGAGCCGTTCGAGGCTTTGACCCGCCTCCTCGTGGCTTTCCTGCGCGGCGACGGAGAGCATAGCGCTGGCCCCGGCAGAGGCGGCGATGCGGTTGTCGGCGGGCTGATCCGATCCCGAGAGCGTGCTCAGGCGTTCCGAGGTGAAGCCGCTGCCCGAAAGCACGCGCTCAACCGAGGCCGAGAGTTCTGCGCCCGGATTGAACCCGCTCAGGAAATCGCCGCTGGCCAAGGACTGCGCGGTATTGAGGGGGGCCACCAGCTTGCCGCGAAGGGCGCGGAACTCTTCGACTGTGGCAAAGAGTTCACCGAGCCCGCTGCCCTCAATGAGCGAGGTCAGTTGCGCCTCGAGGTTGGTGAGCTGCGACAGCTGGGTTTCCAGTTCCAGCCGCATGGTGGCGAGCTGCTGCATCTGGACGTTCAGATCCTCAGCCATGTGCTCGAGCTGGGCCACGAGCTGACCAAGCTGTGAGCCATCAAAGGTCGGTACACCTTGGGCTCTTGCGGGCGAGGCGAGCCCGAGTGTGGTGACTGCGGCCACGGTCAGGAGAAGCTGTCTCATTCGGGAACTCCCATCTGCATGAAGTCGCGCTCGGCCAGCCGGTCGGCGACGAGGTGCTGCGCGTGGGCCGCCTCGCGCTGCTGGTTGGCGGCCATCAGCCGGACGCGGAGGTTGAGAATGCGGCCGATCTCGGCCTTGGCGTAGGTGTTGAGCTCCCAGGCCGCCTTGGCATTGGGCTGCGCATCGATCTGCAGGATGATCGCGCGCAGACGGTTGATGACTTGCTCGGTCGTGGCCGAGCTGTCAGCCGCGTAATAGACGCCGGCCTCGGAGATGCTGGCATATTCGGCCAGAGCAAAATCCGAGGGGGAGAGCGTCCCGAGCGCGTCGGCGCCACCGACCACGGTGAGGTATTCGTTGTAGAACTTCGAGATATTGCGCACGTAGCCTTGGGTCTCAGTGAAGGGCGGCACGCCCCCGTATTCGATCACCCGGCCGGGGCCCGCGTTATAGGCCGCGAGCGCATGGGGGATATTGCCGAAGCGGTTGAGCTGGGTCGTGATGTAGCGCGCGCCGCCGCGGAGGTTGTCCTTCACATCATAGCGGTCGACTCCAAGATCGGAGGCGGTGCCGGGCATGAGCTGGGTCAGGCCATAGGCCCCCACAGGGCTTTCGGCGGCGACGTTGAAGCGGCTTTCTTGCTTGATCAGGGCCTGGAAGAGGCAGCGCCACTGGGTGGCCGAAAGACCGGCGCGGGCCACGCCGGGGGCACTCGCGAACTCGCCTGCAACTTCGACAATCATCATCTCGACCGTCTCGCGGCCCTCTCCGAAAAGGCGGCTGTTCATCGGGCTTGGATCATTGTTCGGGTAGACCGCCGCCACTCCGAAATCCGCATTGCCCTCGAGCGCGCGGATATCGAAACCGGGACCGGTGATCGCTGCCGTCATCTCTTCGAGAACGCGCAGCTGGTCGGCCTGGACATCGGCGAGCGTGGACTCGGTCCGATCCTTGTCCTGCTGGACGCCCAGATCCTCGGCCAGTGCCGTCACCCGCGCGATGGCGCGACCGATCGCGGAATTGTCCTGTGTCGGCACTCCCTGGGCATGTGCGGGCAGGGCGCCGAGGCCAAGGCAAAGCCCGGCGGATATGATCGCGACACGGCTCATTCCGGACGGGGCAGGGGCTCGAAGGTGCAGTCGGGTTTGGCCGTCTCCTGAGCCGGTGCGCCCATGGTCGAGAAGGAAAGCGCGGACCGCGTCACCTGCGGCTCGCCATTGCGTCCGAAGCAGGGCGAGGTTTTCTCGGTGTATTTCTCGCATGCCGACAGAAGGCCCGCGGCGGCGCAGAGCGCGAGGAGGGGTTTTGAACTCATATCACATGTCTCCAGAAATCGGGATTGGTGCGCCAATCAGCGGGCACACGGTCCTCGCCGGTGGCACCGCCGCCAAGGATGGGGAGGAGGTCGCCAAGCGCGGAGAGATCGGCATCGACGAAGACGCTGTCGCCCGCCGAGCGAACGAGCGCGATGCGCTGGCCGATGGTGGGCTGGACGAGGAGCGCGGCCTCCTTGGCGTTCACGCGCAGGAAGTCGTAGTCCGAGACCGTGGCGCGGTCGTTCGGGAAGAGGATCTGGGTAGGGACCGTCTCGACGATGGTCTTGCCAACGCGGCTGTCGCGCAGTTGGCTCGGATACTGCGTCATCATGATCACGACGCAGTTCATCTTGCGAAGCGTCACCAGCCAGTTTTCCAGCCGCGTCCCGAAGTAGGGATCGTCGAGGAGCTTCCAGGCCTCGTCGAGCACGATGATGGTGGGACGGCGATCTTCGACCACGCGTTCGATCTGGCGGAAGATGTAGGAGAGCACCGCCATCCGCTCAGTGGTCATGTCGAGGATCTCGGTCATATCAAACCCGACGATGTCGCCCGTGAGCTTGAGGCCCCTGCCGCGTTCGGGTTCGTCAAAGACCCAGCCGTAGCGCCCGCCCGGCGTCCATTCGGCGACGCGGGACTGCAACTCGCCATCATCATCGAGCGACTGGAACAGAGTTTCGAAACTGGCGAAGCGCTGCAGGGCTGCTCCCGCATCGGCGTTCTGGCCGACGGCACTCTGGATATGGCGGGATTGCTCGCCCGAGAGCGTGCCATTGCGCGTGAGAAGGGTCGCAAGCCAGTCCGAGAGCCAGGCGCGGCCACGCTCATCGGTCTCGGTCGCAAGCGGGATCAGCCCCGTGGGAACACCGGCGCGGATTTCATTGTAGCGGCCACCAAGGGCACGCACGGCCATCTCGAGGCCGCGATCCTTGTCGAAGAAGAAGAGCCGCGCGCCGACCCGTTGCGCCTGCGCCGCGAGGAAGGCGGTGGTGAGCGTCTTGCCGGTGCCGGTGCGTCCCAGGACGAGGGTGTGGCCGACCGTGGGTTCCTTGCCGGGGCTGCTCGCCTCATGGAAATTGAACCGAAAGCCCGACGTGCCAACCGTGGGCAGGACCGAGATCGTCTGGCCCCAGGGCGACTGGTCAGGTCCACGCCCCTCGTCGCTGCCATGCAGGGCCGCGAAATCCGCGAAGTTGATCGAGGAGATCGGCGTCTTCCGCGCCCGGTACCCGAAATTACCTGGCGACTGCGCGAAGTAGGTGGCTTTCAGCGCCATGTTCTCCCGCACGATCACCGACATGATCTCCTGTCCGACGCGCTTGATCTGGGCGGCGGCACGTTCGAGCGTGTCGCGGTCTGGAGCATAGACCGCAATCGAGAGGTGATGGTCGCCAAAGGCGATGCGTCCTGCCTCCTGGTCGTCGGCGGCTTGTCCCAGCTGTTCACGCAGCGACACGGCGGCATCGTCGGAAGCCTGCATCTGGCGGATGATCCGCTGGATGCGTTCGGCCATGATGTTGTTCGGGATCGGGCTGAAGGAGTTCGTCAGCACAATGTCGAGCGGCAGGTCGAGCGCGTCGAGCAGCGTGACGTCCGTGAGGGCCGGATAGGTCTTCATCGAAAAGAGCGCGCCGTATTTGACCTGGCCGGTCACGGCGTCGGTCAGGGTGACGACGTCGCCATCGAAGGTCGCGCGGCAGTTGCTCAGGGTATGCGAAAGGGGCAGGGCGCTTTGCCCGAAGGCGATAGGGGAGAAGCTGCCTGCGTTCAGCGTATTGAGATAGCCCAGCCATTCACCGCCCGACTTCGTGAGCCTGACGGGATTGGCCGAGGCAAGCGCCACTTCGAAGAACCCCATGACCTCGTTCAGCTCCTGCAGGCGCGTCGCGCGGTCCTTGACCCAGGCCTTGCGGGCCAGGGTCCGCAGGAGCGGTATGCGCGCGGAGATATCGGGGCGTCGGATGACGCTGAGATAGAGCTGGCGCTTGGCGGGGCGGAGGTCTTTGACATGGGCCTGCCAGCGCGCGTCAATCGCGGCGGCAAAGCTGTCGCCCTCGATGGAGCGCATCCCAAGATCCTGCGGCACGGAGATGCGGTGGATGTAGAAGCCGAAGGCGTTACCGGTCTGGGCGACGATGGCCGCGACCGCGCGTTTGAGCGCGTCGAGCCGGGCGTCTTCAGTGGTCATCGGGTTCAGACCATCAAGGCGCAGGGTGGCCAAGAGGTCGCCCTCGCGCAGCACCATCACATCGTCATCGGCGAGGGCAAAATACGGCAGGTGTTCGGCGAGATAGCTCTCCCGCGCGAACGCCCCGCCGCCGGCCTGAAGCAGAGCGGTTCCGTGAGTGGAAAGAGTGCCCGCATCAAGCGCCAAAGCTGTCGCCTCCGTGCAGGGCCCGGTTCCTCGTGGGGCGCACCGAGCCATAGGAGACGCGCAGGACCTCGAAGAAATGCGGCTCGCGGTCGGCGACGAACCAGAGGATCGGATAGGCGACGAGACCAATCAGGAAGAAGACCATGGACTTCGTCCAGATGAACGGCAGAACGACCCCGGTCGCCAGCACCACGAGGTATCCGACAGGGAGACCCAGATACTTGGGCGGTCGGGCGAGGCCCAGAAAGAGGGGGGATCGTTCTGCCATTGGGTGATATTCCGGTTCAGAAGAAATTGTGTGTCCGGAGAGTGACCCGAGGCAGCGTTTGCGAAGCACAACGCGTTCGGGTCCCTCGTAGGACGCTATTTTGCCGGAATGTCACGAGAAGCCGTCGACGATGGTGCCGGCCGAGAAGATCAGCACGATCCCGATGATGACCGAGGCGAACCAGCCCCAGTTGAGGCGCCCCATCATGCACATGAAGCCGGTGCCGATGACGGCGAGCGTGGCGACCGCGATCCCGATGGGACCGGTCAGCGCGGCCTCGACGGTTTCCAGCATGGTCTGGATCGGTGACAAGTCCTGCGCGAGAGCGGGCGTTGCGAAAGCCGCCAGGGTTGTGGCGGCAGGCAAGAGGCGGCTGAGGCGATGTCGAAGCATGCGAAGTTCCCTTGTTTTACTGAAGATCGATGAGGACCGGAGCGCGCGCAGGCACCCGGGCAGCGACGCGGATGTCTGGCGAGGAAACGGGCGTGCCCGAGAGCCGGGTCCGGATCCGATGGATGCGCGCGATGTAGTCGCGGGTCTCGGCGAAGGGTGGGACACCGGAATACTCCACCACGCGGTGCGGCCCTGCGTTGTAGGCCGCGAGCGCGAAGTCGATGTCCTTGAACGTTCCGAGTTGTGCGAGCAGGTAGCGCGCCGCGCCGTCGAGGTTCTGGGACGGGTCGCGCGGATCGACCCCGAGGGCGCGGGCGGTGTTGGGCATCAGCTGACCAAGACCGTAGGCACCCTTGGGGCTCACGGCAGTCGGATTGTAACTGCTTTCGGCCTCGACCAAGGCGCGGAACAGGACCTGCCAGTCGTCCGGACCCAGACCAACCTGGCGCAGGGCACGGTTCCCCTGGTGCCGGACGGCAGTCGTCCGGATCAGGGAGAGGATGTCGTCGTGGCCAGACGGCGGTGTGGCATCCAGCGAGGCAAGAACCACCCCGGCCTCAGCGCTATCACTCAGCCCCGCCCACCCAGGCCGCGCGCCATGAAACGTCCAGGCCGATGTCCGGGCCGTGCCGTCGAGACCGAAGGTGATGACGTCAGCCGCGCTCCTCGAGGGTGATGCTGTAGTCAGGACCAAAGCGCAGATCGCGCCCGTCACCGAACTCGAGATGATGTTTGAAGAGCCCCGGCCATATGTTGAAATACCGCGGCTCTGGCCCGTGCGGGGTGATCCGGGTCGAGACCAGAATGGCTTCCGGCTCACCCTCGCGCAGGTAGATGCACTGGTAGCGCGGCTTGCCATCGTCCGTGAACCCCACGAGTTCATACCGGCAGCGGAACGCGATGCCCTTTTCGGACAGGTCTTTGACACCATCGATGGTGATCAGGATCTGGTTGCGCGCTATCGGCATGTTCGGACTCTCCCCACGAGAGCCCTTCTACTTCACGACACTAAGGCCATAAAGTCATATGGAGTCAATACGACATATTGCAGAGAAATACATATTGCGCGATAGTCTGCGCAACTTTTGCGGGAGAGCGACATGAAGCGACAGGCGATGGCAGCGGCGATGGGAGTGATGGCGGTGTTCGGAGCACCTGAGAAGGCACAGGCCTACGACATCGACTGCGCCATCATGCTCTGTATGGCGGGTGGTTTCCCGCCGAGCGCTGTCTGCGCGCGGGCCTATCGCACCATGATCCGCCGCATCACGCCCTGGCCGAGCCGGCCGCCCTTCGGGGTCTGCACCTTTGCCCATGTGCCGGTTGAGCTAGGCGGGCCCGGCGGAGAGGGCGAGCTCGACACCAACCTGCCGGAATACGAATGGCTGAACCGGACCCATGTGATCTGGTTCACCGGGCGCTCCTACGAGCCGCGCGACGAGCCGCGTCAGTGGGATTGGTCGATCCGCTCCTGCGATCGCGAGAACCGGACCTGCCGCTACATCCAGCGCGTCTACGGATCCCACACGCCGTGGCCCGCGACATTCATCTCCGAAAGCGGTCAGGAGATCGCCTATCCGACCAGCGGGGGCCTATGGCACTTCTATTCCCGCAGCATCATGGTCGAATACGGCGACTACGAGGGCAACATGGGCCACTCGGAGTGGTTTTCTTACTGATCCGGAGCCCCCGATGCCTTCAGGGAGACCGGGCGCAGATCGGCAAGGTCTGCATCAAAGCGTTCCGGATCGACATGCCAGCGGCGGCTCACTGAGCCATCATTCCAACGGTAATCGGTGAACAGGTGAATCTCCTGCGCACCATCGTTCAGAAACCCCTCCTGAAAAGGCCAGCCTGTCTTTCTTTTACCCATTGAACTCACGACGCTCCATCTGACTACCTTTCGAGACGTTCCATTCGAGGACGCATCCGTGGCTGGCAAATATGGCTAGCGTTTTGTGAAGAGCTCTTCGGGGTCGACGTTCAACGCCCTGGCGATGCGTTCGAGAAGGTCGAGCGAGGCCGCGAACTTGGCGTTCTCGACCTTGCCCATATGGCCGCGGCTCACGTCGGCCCGATGAGCAAGCTCCTCCTGGCTGAGGCCGCGGGCGCGTCTCAAGTCCTGGATGTTCAATGCTACACGGTCCCGCAAGTTCATGCCGTTGAGGCGGACATGATGCGCGAAATATCGCCACGCGATATATGTTACATTCGGAGCTGCAGAGAAGAATTGTTGGAACGGCGCGAGGTCGCCGGAGTGGGATTCCTGCCGATACGCAGGTCACGGGATGGTCCGTCTCGCAAACATTATGGGCCGTTCAATCTTTTTTTGGAAAAGGGCGGCACCGGAGGGAGATACCGGTGCCGCCAGTCGGTCTTCCACAGGGAGGTTAACAGGACGAATTCTAAAGGGAAATTTGGGGCTGACCAAAAATCGTATAAGCCAAATTATGTAAATAAATCTTCTCGCGATCACTCCAATTCAATCAAAAGATCCTTGGCGTCGATCTGCGCGCCGTGCGTCACGTGGACGGCTTTCACCGTTGCGTCGCGGTCCGCCGACAGGCCGGTTTCCATCTTCATGGCTTCGATGGTCAGAAGCAGATCGCCTTTGTGCACCTGCTGGCCGACCTGCACCGCGACCGAGGCGACAACGCCCGGCATCGGCGCGCCGACGTGGTGCGCATTGCCGGTTTCGGCTTTGGGGCGGGCGGCGGTGGCGGATTTGACCATGCGGTTCGGCACGCGCACGGTGCGCGGCTGGCCGTTCAGCTCAAAGAACACTTTGGCCTCGCCTGCATCATCGGTTTCACCCACGGCTTGCAGGCGGATTTCCAACGTCTTGCCCGGGTCGATTTCCACGCTGATCTGCGCACCTGGTTCCATGCCATAAAAATAGACCGGGGTGGGCAGGGTGCGCACCGGACCATAGTCGCGGTGGCGGCCCATGTAATCCAGGAACACCTTGGGATACATCAGGTAACCGTTCAGATCCTCGTCATCGATGTCCAGCCCCAGCAGCTTTTCCGACAGCTCGGCGCGGGTGGCTTCCAGATCGACCGGCGCAAGATGCGCGCCGGGGCGCCTGGTGTCAGGGGCCTGACCTTTCAGAACCTTGGCGACGATACCGTCCGGGAAGCCGCCCGGAGGCTGGCCCAGATCGCCCTTCATCATGTCGATGACCGAATCCGGGAACGACACATCGCGGGCGGGATCTTCGACCTCGAACCGGGTTAGGTTCTGGCTGACCATCATCAGGGCCATGTCGCCGACAACCTTGGACGAGGGTGTCACTTTGACGATATCGCCAAACATCATGTTCACGTCGGCATAGGCCTGTGCGACCTCGTGCCAGCGTTCCTCCAGACCCATCGAACGGGCCTGCGCTTTGAGGTTGGTGAACTGGCCGCCGGGCATTTCGTGCAGGTACACCTCGGAAGCGGGGGCTTCCAGGCCGGCCTCGAAGGCGGTGTACTGGTGGCGCACGGCCTCCCAGTAGTTCGAGATTTCGCGCACCGCGCCCACGTCGATGCCGGTGTCGCGGTCGGTGTGTTTGGTGGCCTCGACGATCGAGCCAAGGCAGGGCTGCGAGGTGCCGCCCGAGAAGGCGTCCATCGCTGCATCCACCACGTCAACACCTGCGTCCGCTGCCGCCAGAACGGTGGCCGCCGACACGCCGCTGGTGTCATGGGTGTGGAAGTGGATCGGCAGGCCGACCTCGTCTTTCAGGGCCTTGATCAGCTCGCGCGCCTGCGCGGGTTTCAGAAGGCCTGCCATGTCTTTCAGGCCAAGGATATGCGCGCCAGCCTCGCGCAGTTCTTTGCCCATAGCGACATAGTATTTCAGGTCGTATTTCGACCGCTTGGGGTCGAACAGATCGCCGGTATAGCAAATCGTGCCTTCGCAGACCTTGTTCGCATCAATCACCGCGTCCATTGCGACGCGCATATTTTCGACCCAGTTCAGGCTGTCGAACACGCGGAAGACATCCACGCCGCTGGTGGCAGCCTGTTTGACAAAGGCTTGCACCACGTTGTCGGGATAGTTGGTATAGCCAACCCCGTTGCTGGCACGCAGCAGCATCTGCGTCATAAGGTTCGGCATCTTCTCGCGGATGTCGCGCAGGCGCTGCCACGGACATTCCTGCAAGAAGCGATAGGCCACGTCGAACGTTGCGCCGCCCCAGCATTCCACGCTGAACAGCTGCGGCAGGTTGGCTGCATACGTCGGGGCGACCTTGACCATGTCAATCGACCGCATCCGCGTGGCCAGCAGCGACTGGTGGCCGTCGCGCATGGTCGTATCGGTCATGAGCAGCTGCTTTTGCGCCGCCAGCCAATCGGCCACGGCCTGCGGGCCCTGTTCGTCCAGCAGTTGCCGGGTGCCGGGCAGTGGCGCATCGGTGCGTAATGCGGGCACGCGCGGTTGGCGCGCCTCGGCCGAGGGTTTCGGGCGGCCAGCGGTCTCGGGGTGACCGTTCACGGTGATATCCGCGATATAGGTCAGGATTTTCGTGGCGCGGTCGCGGCGGGCCTTGAAGTTGAATAGGTCCGGCGTCGTGTCGATGAACTTGGTGGTATATTCATTCGACAGGAAGGTCGGGTGTTTGAGCAGGTTGATCACGAAGTCGATGTTCGTGCTGACGCCGCGAATACGGAATTCGCGCAGCGCGCGGTCCATGCGGTGGATCGTCTTTTCCGGCGTCGGCGCCCAAGCGGTGACTTTGGTCAGCAGGCTGTCGTAATAGCGCGTGATAACGCCGCCCGCATAGGCCGTGCCGCCATCGAGACGGATGCCCATACCGGTGGCCGAGCGATACGCGGTGATGCGGCCATAATCAGGGATGAAGTTGTTGGTCGGATCTTCGGTCGTCACGCGGGTTTGCAGGGCGTGACCATGCAGCGTGATATCGGCCTGGCTGGCGGCACCGGTAGCCTCGGCTAGCGTCTTGCCTTCAGCGATCAGGATCTGGGCCTGAACGATGTCGATGCCGGTGACTTCCTCGGTCACGGTGTGTTCCACCTGAACGCGGGGGTTCACCTCGATGAAATAGAACTTCCCGGTTTCCATATCCATCAGGAATTCGACAGTACCGGCGCATTCATAATTCACGTACTCGCAGATCTTTTTGCCCAGCTCGCAGATCTCAGCCCGCTGTTCTTCAGAGAGGTACGGCGCGGGCGCTCGCTCGACGACCTTCTGGTTGCGGCGCTGGACCGAGCAGTCACGCTCGAACAGGTGATAGATCTGGCCGTGCTGGTCGCCAAGAATCTGCACCTCGACGTGACGGGCGCGGGTGATCATCTTTTCAAGATAGCCCGCGCCGTTGCCAAAAGCGGCCTCGGCCTCACGCCGGCCTTCCAGGACTTTTTCTTTCAGCTCGTCGGGGCGGTTGATCGGACGCATGCCTCGACCGCCGCCGCCCCAGCTGGCTTTCAGCATCAGGGGATAACCGATCTCGGCGGCTTCTTTGGTGATGGCGTCGAAATCATCGCCCAGAACCTCGGTGGCGGGGATGACCGGCACGCCCGCCTCGATCGCCACGCGGCGGGCCGAGGCCTTATCGCCAAGCGCGCGCATGGTTTCGGCTTTGGGGCCGATAAAGGTGATGCCATTGGCGGCGCAGGCGTCCACAAAGACGGGGTTTTCCGACAGCAGGCCGTAACCGGGGTGGATGGCATCGGCCCCGCATTCCTTGGCGACACGGATAATCTCGGGGATGGACAGATAGGTCGCCACAGGCCCGAGCCCTTCGCCGATCCGATAGGCCTCATCTGCCTTGAAACGGTGCAAGCCTAGCTTGTCCTCTTCCGCATAGACGGCAACGGTCTTTTTGCCCATCTCGTTGGCGGCACGCATGATGCGGATCGCGATCTCCCCCCGGTTGGCAATGAGGATCTTCTGGAAATTGGTCATGGGCGGTCTTTTGTCTCAATTGCAACGGTGTCGGTAGAGGGCTAGGCGGAGCGTCCCGGGGTGGGTCAGGTTCCGGCGGTTGTTACGAGTTGTCCGTCCCGGAAAAGAAGCAGGTCCGAGCGATCGACAGACAGGCTGACTGTGTCGCCTGCTCGGAACCTTGGTCTGTGGCGGGTCTTGACCTTGAAAGTCTCCTGCCTGTGCGATCGCAGCGTATAGACTGCATCGAGACCGAGGTCTTCGACCTTTTCCACCTGGGCCGGGGCGCTACGGTTCGGTCGCGCCGGTTCGAGGCGGATATGTTCAGGCCGCACGCCGATCTGCGCGTTTTCGGCGGACAGGGTGCCGCACATGGCGACGCCCACCCCGATCGAAGGGGCGACCAGCTGGTCGCCCTCACGTTCCACCGCGAACAAGTTCAGCGGCGGCGATCCGATGAAATAGCCGACAAAGGCATTGGCGGGGCGGGCAAAGAGATCCTCTGGTGGTCCCGACTGCTGCACTTCGCCGTCCTTCATCACAACGACCTCATCGGCAAAGGACATCGCCTCGCTCTGGTCATGGGTCACGAGGATCATCGTGATCCCGGTTGCCTTGTTGATGTCTCGCAGCTTGCGGCGCAGGTTGAACTTCATTTGGGGGTCGATGACCGTGAGCGGTTCGTCCAGAAGAACCGCAGCGACATCGTCGCGCACCAGTCCCCGCCCCAGCGATATGATTTGCTTCAGATCCGCGCTCAGCCTTTTTGCCGGTTCGTCCAGCCGCTCGGTCAGATCGAGAATATCGGCTATATGCGCGATCCGCGCTGAAATACTTGCCTGATCCCAGCCTCGGCATTCTAGCGGAAACGCGAGGTTCTGGCGCACCGTCTTAGTGGTGTAGATCACCGGAAACTGGAAGACCTGCGCGATGTTGCGTTCAACTGTGCGGGTTCCGGTCACATCGCGCCCGTCAAAAAGCAACCGCCCTTCGCTCGGTGTCAGAAGCCCCGAGATGATGTTCAGCATTGTCGTCTTGCCGCAACCTGAGGGGCCCAAGAGAGAATAGGTCTTTCCGTCCTCCCAGACCAAATCGACGGGCTTGAGCGCGTAATCCTTCGGGTCGCGCGACGCGGCATGATAGGTATGGCCAAGGTGGCTGAGGGTGATTTCGGCCATCACGCAGGTCCTCCGGAATGATAGGTGCCGTCTTCGCGGAAGATCAGCAGCCGCGCCGGGTCCGTGGCAACGCCCAATTCGGTTCCCGAGTGCATTTCGTGGATGCCTTCCAGCAGCATGACCGCATCGCCGAATGGCAGATGGAGGTGGACGATGGTATCAGAGCCGGAAAACTCGGACAGGCTGATCCGTGCCGGGATTGCGCCACCGATCCTTAGCCCATCTGGGCGGATCCCAACTTGCAGGGACTTGCCGGGCGGCATTTTCAGTCCGGGCAAGGGTGCCGTGACACCACCCGCAAGGTACACCTCGCCCGGCCCGGCTGTGCCCGTGAAGATCGAGATCGGTGGGTCGCTGACGACACGGGCGACATCGACCGTAGGTGGCGCGTCGAAAAGCGCGGTCGGATCGCCCTCTGCCACGATCCGGCCTTCGTGCATCACGATCATCCGGTCGCCAAGCTGTATCGCCTCGGCTGGCTCGGTAGTGGTGTAGAGAATCACGCCACCGACAGAGTCGTGCAGCAGCTTGGGGAATTCCTCGCGCAGCTGTTCGCGCAGCTTGTAGTCGAGGTTGGCCAGCGGTTCGTCCATCAGCAGGATGCGGGCCTTTTTGACGATGGCCCGCGCCAGTGCGACCCGCTGCTGCTGCCCGCCGGACAGGGCCAAAGGTCGACGGTCTGCGAAATCGGCCAGCCCGACCAGCTGCAATGCCTCTTCGGCGCGACTCGCCGCCTCGGCCCGGCCAACGCCCTGACGGCGCAGCGGGAAAGCCACGTTGTCTAGCACGGAGAGATGCGGGTAGTTGATGAATTGTTGGTATACCATCGCCATCTCGCGGTTTCTGATGGGGACGTGGGAAAGGTCAGTGCCGTCAAGCTTGATCGTGCCGCTTGCCACTGCATCCAGCCCGATCAAGGTGCGCAGAAGCTCGGTCTTGCCCGCGCCAGTGCGCCCGAGGATTGTGTAGATTCTGCCGGCTTCAAAGCGCGCGTTCAGGTCACGTAGTGGGGATTTCGCCTGAATGGTGGAGAGGTTTTCAAGGGTCAGCATGGGTTACCTGAATGCTCCCGCAAGCGAGCCGCGCGACATGAACCGTTCGACCACCACCGCGATCAGCGCCAGCGGCGTGACCGAGATCAGCGCAAAGGCCGAGAGCGACCACCAGGGCGTGACCGAGGAGTTCAGCGAGACGATGGCCACCGGCAACAGCTGCGTTTCGGTGAAGGTGAGCGTGAAGGCGAAGAAAAAGTCGTTCCATCCGAAGATCAGGCAGAACATGCCCGCCACCACCAGCCCTGCCAGAGAATTGGGCAGGATCACCCGGAAGAAGGCGCCGATGGGGGTGCAGCCGTCGATCATCGCCATTTCGTCCAGCTCGCGCGGGATCGAGTCGAAGAAGTCGATCATCACCCAGACCGCGATCGGCAGCAGCAGCGCGATATAGACGATGACCAGCCCCCAGACGGTGTCGAGCGCCGAGATTTCTTTGAGCATCAGGAAAAACGGAATCGCCAGCACGATGGGCGGCATGATGCGCTGCGAGATGAAGAAGAAGGTGATGTCGGAGTTTTTCACAAAGCCGGCGCGGAACTTGTAGCGGCTGAGCCCGTAGGCGGCGAGCGTTCCCAGCGCCAGGCTGATGACGCTGGCCAGCAGCGTGACCATGGCCGAGTTCAGGAAGGGCGTGACGATGTTGATGCCTTGGCTGCCCGAGGCGAAGAGCGACCGCCAGCCCAGCGTGGTCGGCTCGAACTCGACCCAGGGCAGGTAGCGCGCCCCGCCGGTCACCGAATTGGCATCCTTGAACGAGGTGCTGAGCGCCCAGAGAAAGGGAAAGACGACAAACGCCGACCAGCCCAGCAGGCAGAGGTATTTCAGCAGTTGATATGAGCGGGACATCTTACCCCTCCTTGCCGATCAGAAGCCGCGCGAGCAGCTTGGCGATGATGGTCAGGGCGGCGATCATCAGCACCAGATAGGTCAGCGACAGCGCCGCCGAATAGCCCACCTGGAAATCGCGCAGACCCCGGATGTAGATGTAATAGGACGCGGTCTCCGTGGCGGTGCCGGGCCCGCCCGAGGTCATGACATAGACGGTGTCCATGATCTTCGAGGCCTCGATCAGACGGATCACCAGCGCCCCGATGGAAATCGGCGCCATCAGCGGAAAGGTCACCTGCCAGAACGTCCGCCAGGGTCCGGCGCCGTCGATGGCGGCGGCCAGGAAGGGCTCGCGCGGGAGCGAGACGAGCCCGGCCAGCAGCAGCAGGAACATGAAGGGCGTCCATTGCCAGATCTCGACCAGCGCGACGCTGACAAAGGCGCCTGCCGCGCTCGACAGCCACGGCACCGGGCCGATGCCGACATAGGACAGCAGGTCGTTCGCGGGGCCCAGGCTTTCGTGGAACACGGTGCGCCAGATCACCGACATCACCACCGGCGTGGTCATCATCGGCACCAGGAACAGCACCCGGAAGATCCGCCCGCCGCGCATCTCCTTCCAGACCGCCAGCGCCAGCGCAAAGCCCAGCACGTATTGCGCCGTCACGGTGAGCGCGCTCAGCGCCGACAGCCGCAGCAGACTCTGCCAGAAGCGGCTGTCCTGAAAGACGCGCAGATAGTTGCGCCCGCCGATGTAATCGAGCCCGGCCTGATAGACATCCCAGCTCGAAAAGCTGACCCGGACGGTGAAGACCAGCGGAAAGACGATGATCGCCAGCAGGGTCAGCAACGCGGGCAGCAAGAAGAAATGCTTGATTTTCATTGTAGGAAAACGCGTGTCCGATTGGGGAAGGCGAGCATGCCTCCTTCCCCGTTGCGGTTTGACGGGCTCAGTTGTCGCCGTCTTCGAGGCGGACGAGGTTGGCATAGGCCTCGCGCAGACGGTCTTCGCCGATCCGGTCGACGATGCCGCGCCATTCCTCGGCCACACCGTCCAGTGCCTCCTGCGGGGTCTTCTGCCCGGCCATCGCCTCGGCCACGCCATTGGCCATCGAGGACATGAACTGGCTCACCCCCGGCACGCGCAGGTCATAGACCCGGTTGGCGCTTTCCTCCATGCCGGCCAGCGTGGCGACATAGCTGTCCGCGACAGCGGCGTCCCAGCCCAGCCCCTGCCAGAAGGTGCTGTCGAAATGGCTGGTCCGATAGGGATTGACCCCGAAACGGCCGATCTGCAGATCGTGGAACGTGTTGGTTTCGTTGGCGAAGAAGCAGAGATAGTCGAAGGCCATCTCTTTTTCCTCCGATTGCGCCGAGACCGCCGAGGTCCAGCCCCAGGTCATGTAAGGCGCGCGGTTCGGATCTTCGAAGCTATCCCACTGACCGGTATCGCGGTTCCAGACCTCGTGGGCACCGGGCAGAGGCGCAGCGGCTACCATGTTGCGGATCCGGCTATCCTCCTGCTGCGCTTGGATGAAGGCGTCGTCCCAGGAGTAGCTCATCAGGGTCTGGCCGCCGCCGAAGGAAAAGATCTCGTCCCCAAGCCCGAAATTGCTGCCGCCTGGCGGGAAGGCCGCCTGAGCCTCGACAAACAACTCCAGCCCCCGCACGAAGCCTGGCGTGTTGATCAACGGCTCCATCGTTTCGAGATCGAAGAAGAAGCCGCCCGTCACGTCGGGGTGTTTGGCATAGGGGGCCGCCCGGCTGATGAAGGCCGAGAACATCAGATCGTCACGCTTGGCGACCTCCGCCGAGCCAAAGTTGACCTCACCGTCGCCATCCCAGTCAAAGCCCGAGAAATAGGCGGCGACCTCGTTGTATTCCTCCCAGGTGGCGGGCACCGTCAGCGCGCGGCCGGTATCGGCCAAGAACCGCGCCTGCAGCTCTTCATTTTCAAAGACATCGGTGCGGTATTTGAGATAGTGCCGATCGCCGTCCATCGGGTACTGGATCATCTGGCCGTTCCACGACGCCACGCCCTTGAAGCTGTCGGTGACGTTTTCCATTCCGGTCGAGGCGACATAGGCCTCGGGTACAGGCGCTAGGAAGCGATTGAAATCGCCGATCCAGAGCGAGCCGTAGAACATCACATCATAGGCGTTTTGGCCGCTCTGGAAGGGGATCATGATCCGTTGGAACAGATCACCGAACGGGACATGCACGACGTTCACCTCGGCGCCGGTCAGCTTGGCGAACTGCTCGGAATGCAGCGCCGTCGGCTCGCCGATCACTGGGATCGCATGGGTGATGATGTTCAGCTTGCGACCGGAATAGTCCTTGGCGTCGATGGCCGCGTAATTGCAGGTGCCCGGCAGATCTTGCTCGATGCCGAAGTCGGTGTAATCTTCTGCCATGGCCGGGCTCAGCGATCCGGCGACGGCAAAGGCTAGGATCGAAAGCGATCCCACGAGTTGCTTCTTCATGTTTTTCCTCCCTGGTTGTCGAACTGGTAGTTTAAGGTATCAGGACCGCGCGGCCCCGGATCTTGCCGGCATGCAGCATGTGCAGCGCGCGGTCGGCGTCCCGCAGGCTGAATTCTTGGGTTTCGAGATTGACCAGTCCGCGATGGGCCAGCTCCATCAACTCGGTCAGTTCCGCCCAAGTGCCGACCAGATTGCCGATGATGTTCTTTTCGGTGATGACGAGATCGACGCTCGGCACCACCACGTCCTCGCCGTAGCCGACGACGTAGTAGCTGCCCGCGTTGCGGGTCATGGCGATCCCGCGCGAGGTGGTGCCGCGCTCGCCGACGAAATCCAGAACCGCCTCGGCGCCATGGCCGCGGGTCAAGGACAGGATCGCCTCGACTTCGCCGCCGTCCGCCTTCACCAGATGGTCGGCGCCGCATTCCTGCGCAAGCTGCAGCGAGGCGTCGGAGGTATCGACGACGATGATTTCGGCGGCGCACATCGCCCGCAGCACTTGGATGGCGATATGCCCTAGCCCGCCGGCGCCGATCACCACGCAATATTCGCCTGGCAGAAGATGCCGTGTCGCCTTCTTGGCCGCGCGATAGGCGGTCAGTCCGGCATCGGAATAGGGCGCCACGTCCTTGGGGGTCAGCGTCTTGGGCAGCGCCACGGTATTGCGCGCCGAAGTCACCAGCGCCTCGGCATAGCCGCCATTGCTGTCGAGACCGGGGAAGCGGCCTTCGCCATGCATATCCTGGCCCCGGCGGCAGGCCAGGCAGGTGCCGTTCGACACTTTTGGATGGACGATCACCGGGTCGCCCTTTTTCAGCCCCTCGACTTCGGGTCCGATCTCCTCGATCCAGCCAGCGTTCTCATGGCCGAGAATGAGCGGCAGAAGCCTGTTTCCGGTCGGGTCCATGTGCGGGCGCCACACCCCCTCGATCACATGCAGATCAGTGCGGCATACCCCGGCACCGCCGACGCGGACGATCACATCGGTCGCGCTGGTCAGGACCGGGTCGGGTACATCTTCGAACCGAAGCCAGGACGGAGCCGTCAAGGCGTCGTCGTAGCAATGAAGCACTTGCGCCTTCATAATGTTATCCTCCCTCGAAACACGGTATCGGAGCCTTTCTAGTGACCGAAGTCCGGGTCGGGGGAAGGTGAGGGTGTTCAGTTTCCACCTTATCGTGAGGCGAAGGTGTTCAATTTCTGCGCACACAGGAGGATTACGGACGTTGGCAGAGATGTTAACGTTTCCGTTGGAGGAGATATCAGGGAACGGGAGGGGCCAGTGAAATCGCCATTGATAGAGGCTCGCAGATCACTGGAGAGCAACGGAGTGTTCGCCCATGGTGCCGTGCCCGAGGTAATCGCTGACAGCTGGTATCGCTGCCTAGATTTGGGGCTAGATGCGACGGCTAAACCTGTAGATGCGGTACTGTCCTACACCGAGTTGCGTCTGGCTCGCGAACGCGACAAGTCCCTAATCGCCGTTGTCCGTCCCGAGCTGGAGCTGCTGAGTAAACAGATCGCCGGGACCAATTTTATGACGGCCTTCGCCGATTGTGAGGGCGTCGTGCTGGACGCGATCGTGGACAATGAATTCAGAGCTTCGGAATGTTCCCGTAGTATTCGGCTCGGCTCCATCTGGCGTGAGGATGTGCGCGGTACTAACGCCCTGGGCCTGGCCTTATTCAGCGGAGAAAGCAGCATGGTCACAGGGTACGAGCACTTCTTTTCGAGCCAGTGCGGTGTCTCGTGTATTTCGGCCCCAATATTCGACAGCACTGGGCAGATAGTCGGACTACTGGACGCATCGTCAGAAATCGCAGCGCGGCAGTTCCATACCAAGGCGCTGGTCGATCTGGCGGTGATCAATATTGAAAACCGCCTTTTTGTTGAAGACCATCGCGGCGACCACATTATCCAGTTCCATCCGCGCCAAGAATACCTTGCCACCCAGAGCGTTGGAATGATCAGTTGTACCGACGACGGGGTCATAACTGGTGCCAACCGCCGCGCTGGCGACATCCTTTCCGGCATCGACCTCTCCTCCCCACGCACGTTCGGAGAAGTGTTTCAGGGCAGCTTCGGGCGGATGCTCGCTACGACGGACTCGGTTCGTCTTGTCGATTGGCTTAATGCCTCGTATTTTGCGCGTATCCGATTGACACGACCCATGCGCACCTCCAGATCGGTGGCGATCTCGCTCGCGGCGAAGCCTGTTTATTCCGTCTCCGCTTCCGGCAGCGCGCCCGTTTTTGGAGATGAACACGCCCGTAGCAGTTTTCGGAGCGCCGAACGCGCCATGAAGATCGGCCTGCCCTTTCGTGTCGTGGGTGCAACCGGAACCGGTCGTACGACCTTTCTGCGAACGGTTCATGAAAGCGTGAGAACCGATCGCCCCCTGATCGCAGTAGATTGCAGGATCGCCGGAACAGTGGACGAGGACGGTACCTTGACGGCCCACACCCAATACGACGCACAGGTCGACACTATCTATGGCGAGGTCGGAGGGACACTCGTTCTCGAACATCTGGCAGCTATGACGCCCGCGTCCGCAACATCTCTAGCACATCTGGTTGCGCAACTGTTGCAACCTGCGGCCGGGACGCGCTGGTGCATCGTGGCGACCGACGAGACCGACGAGGCACAGCCTAACGACTGGTGCGATAGGGCTTGGGCGACCCTGTCGCGCCTGACGCAGATGACTATCCATCTGCCCGCATTATCCGAACGAACCGATTTCCAGCAGATTGCCAAGGCAATGATGGCAGGCATATCGCCTTCCCATCAGCTTGGACATGCTGCACTCGCGCAGTTGGAAAAATTGGACAGGCCGCGCAACCTGGTCGATTTGGAAACCCAGCTGAGAATCCTCGCTGTGCGCTGTCCAGTTGGTGTGATCCGCGCAGAACAGGTACAGCGCTTTCTCGGCACCAGTGGGGAGCAACCGGAAGTCTGTCAGCGCTGTGCGGGCCATGCGGTGCGTGAGGCTAAATGCCGCGAAATCAACCGTGCTTTCCGGCAATGTGGGTCGAATGTCGCACTAACAGCCCGCAAGATCGGCGTATCGCGCAATACCGTTTATTCCCATATCGTGAAACCGCGCGGCACGGCCCTCTGAGCTTACCTCGTTCCTGCCCTGTCAGGCGCTGAGCCCAGGTATAGCAGCCACGAGGCCTGGCATGTAGCGAACCGCATCATCCGGCGTGAGGAACCGTACAGCGCCCACGTCGGTACCGTTTCGCAGCATCACGCCCACGAGACGGCGATGGTCATCTTCAATAACGAACAGGCCCCGGCCGGGGTAGCGGCAGCGATGCTCTTCGATAAAGCGGCTCAAGGCTTCCGGGGTGGGCCAGTCCACGTCCTCATCTCGCAACGGGAGCAGGTGCATAAGGCCTGGCGCATCCCTCTGCGTGGCCGGACGCAGAGTTGCCGGGCCGCAGACCTGCACCGGCGGGTTCAGGGCCATCCATTGCTCTGGCGTCATGACGTGATCCAGGCAGGCAAGCGCGCGGCCTTCGGATTGAAAAAACATCCGGCGGCCCTGTAGCTTTCGCGAGAACCCCAAAGAAGACAGCACCGCCCGTGACGCCTGATTGTCCTCGCGGCAGGTGGCCAGAAGCGGCGGGGCCAGAGTGGCAAAATGCGCCGTGATCGCAGCGCGCAATGAGCGCGACATGAAGCCACGGCCCCGAAAAGCGGGATCCATCCAGAACCACAGGTCCGGGACTAGGCAGAGGCAACCGACCATAACGCCACCCAGCTCAATTACCCTCAACCTGCGATCCGGGTCTTGACCAATGGCCTGGATTTCTTCCGCCTCCGCCGATCCGAACGGTTGTTTCGTCGCCGCCATCCAGCGCGCGATATCCAGATCGCCAAGGTGCCGCAGGATCGTCGGCGTGTCGCCTGCAACCATCGGTCTCATGTGGATGTCGTCGTCGGCAATGACCTCTGGAAATACGTTCATGTCAAAGTTCCGCTTGCTCGGATCACGGGTTCAGGCTTTCCCGGATCGACGCGCGAATCAACCGTGTGATTCGTTTCCCGGAAAGTTTCTCCGGGTTTCTGCGGCGCAGAAAGAATCTTTTGGAACAGAGCGTTACACTCGCCCCCGACCGGGCGTAACGATGCTTTACAGTTTCATCTTTTTTGGCGGCAATCCGCCCGGAAAAGCATGGATTGGTTTGCACTGCGTGGGCCGCTGGATAGGCTGTTGCGCACTTCATCAATCGGACGCTCAGGGGAGGGGAGGCCGATGCAGCAACTGACCATCCAGAGCGGCCTTGGCCCGGTCTCAGTGAGATCTTGGCGTGTCGGGTACGTTTGGAAGGAAATCCCAGATTGCAGACAGGTCTTTGGCCATGCGGGCATGGACCTGCGCCATGATCCTGTCGCGTGTTTCGGCCGAAAGCGCCTCGACGCTTTGCTGCACCGCCCGCAGATCCAGCGGCGCACCGTTTGCGATGGCCTTGTCTACGGTGGCCCGGCAATCTGCGACATCGGGGGCATCCATTTCGGCCAACACCTGTTGCAGGGCAACAAAGAAGCGGGTGTCGGCTGGGTCGAACATCGGGGCAGGGACTCCGTTTGCGGTGATCTTGCGGGTAACGGGTGCAGATCATGACCGCCCTGCCACGTGAGATCCAGACAATTCTGGCGGAGCGCATCGCACTGATACAGGCGCTTTCGAAAGCCAACAGCGAAAACCTCCGCCTCAACCAGATCGCGAGCGGCCTGATGTTCCTCGACCAAAAGGACGGGGTCGACGGTGCCGAGCAGGATCCGCGCAGTACCGAACGCGATGCCAACGACACCGCGCTGGACCGTTGCCGCGATCATATCGAAACGCTCGAAGCGCAGCTTGCTGCGCTGGACCTGGAACTCAAGAAAGCCACGGAAAGTATGCCAGAATGACAATACAAGATGCCGCACCCTCTATGTCGCTATTTGACCTGATTGCGCGCTCGTGGGAGCTTGGATCCGGCGTCTGCGACGTGCGGTTCAATGCGATCAGTTCGTCCGTTGCGGTCAGTCTGGAAGATGGCACCCTGGCGTTCATTCCGATGAAGGATGCCGATGACCCCGAAACGCGGCTCCGCATCGAAGCGGACACGGGCCGAATGACTATCCGACCGCGCAGTCAGGCGCTGCCGATGCCGGCTCGAACCGATCATCCAAAGTCAGCTGTCGGCTTGGGTTTGCGCCGTGTCGCGCAGCAGGGTTTTGTCTTTGTGCATGTCGATCAGTCCGAGATCTGGCGAGCCACCGCGCGCGGCCAAACCCTGCGTGTGGCCAAGGCGGGACGCGAGCCAGTAACAGCGCTGGCGACCTTGCCGGACCGGCAGGGTATCCTCGTCGCACGAGGGTCAGGCCTTGAGATCCTCTCGCCCGAAGACGGCTTCTCTTTCAGAGCAGCGATGCTGGATCACGACATCCGCTCCATTGCGGCCTCACCCGATGCTTCGCGGATCGCTTGCTGGGGTCAAGGGCACGTGACGATCCTTCGGACCGAAGATCTGTCGGCCGACGCTCGGATCGACTCCAACTGTGAGCCGGGTGTGCTGGACTGGTCCCCAGACGGGCGTTGGCTAATCGGCGGAAGTGGCGATAAGGCGGTGCTTCTGGTCGATACGGACGCAGGTTTAGCAGATCGTATTGTCGATTTTCCGGCCCCAGTCACTGCGGTTGGTTTCAGCCGCAAAGCTGGCACGATGATAACTTCGGGCGCCTTTCGGGTGACCGGCTGGCGATTGCCCTATCTGCCTTTCGGCGATCACGAGGGTATACCCGTAGAGACGGGCAAGCCCGGCCTGACCATTGTCGAAACCGTTGCGGCTCATCCAACGCGCGATCTGTGTGCTGCAGGATATGCCAATGGTCTGGTCACGCTGTGCCAGATCGGCAAACGGGAGGAAATGATGCTGCTGGAAGGCAAAGGAGATCCAGTGACCGCTCTCGAATGGTCGCCGGACGGTGCGCATCTCGCCATCGGCACCGCAAGCGGAAAGGCCGCGATCGCGACTTTTCCGAAAGTCATGTTCAAATAGCTCAAACGGGAGGAAACCATGATCGAGGCACTGAGCACGGAAGAGCAAAGCAAGGATCGCTACTTTCAGTCTTTGGCGAAGATAGCCGAAGAGATGATCGACGATCATGGGAAGGACTTCGCCACTGGCGCCCTGATCCTTGCCGCGCAATGGATCGCGCAGGGTCGTATCGGCAAAGGCGAAGATGCCATGCATTAGATTGCGCGGACGCGCCCTTTTCGCTTCGGGTCATGAGAGGGTGCGGTCAAACTCGGGATCTGGCTGATAAGAATTGCGCTGAGCGGCGCGGCGAGCGGGGCGAAGGTGCCTGGAGCCGTCACCCCGGCGCAGTCCAGAAGATCCGCTAGGTCAGGTGTCACCAGCTGCGCATAGGCACAAAATTCATGGATCCTGAATGTCGCGAAATAGAGGCTGTCATCGTTCACCAGGGGGCTGTCCCGGTCGTTCGTCCGCGTCATCGGGTTCACAAGGTTGCTATGTACAGCGGTGCTGAGGATAGTCAGAACGGATTTGCGCCATTTCGCATAGTCGGTGTCGGCGGAGTGATCGATCCCGACGCTGTAGAGTTTTTCCGAAATGGCTTTGAACGCCCTCCCGCCCGCAATGTGCCTGCGCCAGAATTCGTTCGCGTCCTCGGCGGTCCGGCAGTCGGCAAATCTCTGGGACAATTTCGGGCGGATCAGCAGCACGAGAGCGGTGTCCACGTCTTCGGAGAGCGACCGAGCAATCTGCATTGCCGGCATGGGAAGTCCGGTCAGGGACAGCAAGCGCAGTGCTGTCATCTGTTCGGTCAGCCGCGCCGTTACGCCCGCGAGACAGTGCCATTGGGTCAACGACATCCCCTCGATCCCCTGACTGTGAGCTGCGGCCGTCGCCGCATGCAGGGCGCGGACCCACAACAGGGCATGATCGTAGAGGAAAACCAGATCGACTGCAGCACTGTCGGTCACGTTCTCCACCCTAGGCACGGCACGGAAACCGGGAAGCGCCCGGATTCCGCCCCGCCAGGCGGGATCAAAGTCCAGCCCTCTGGCGGACCAGAGCTGCTTGGTCCGCGCCAGCAATTGCGGCGACAGGCCCGGATAGGACAATTCGGGCGGCGTGTGGTGAAGCGGCGTGATCGCTCCGGGGGGAATGGGGTCGGTCATGTCGTCAAAGGTCCTAGGGAAACCGGAGCAAGGGTACACCGCGATTTCGAATTCTGGCCAGTTGTTTTGGCGGGGACCGGCCAATGAGCCTGTCGACCCGGATAAGTATCAACCAGTCTCAGGTGTTCCGGATGGGACATGTGATCGGTGTGTTACAAATGTCCGGCGAAGAACTGGACGAACATCTGTTGCAAACCGCCCGCGACAACCCGTTTTTGGTGGTGCGCAAGCGCCGTGGCGCTGCGATGAGGGCCGGCGGTGTCGCGGATCTTATGGAGACTTTGGTCGCGGACAAACCGACCGGCCTATTCGACCACGTGATGCGGGAACTGACAGGGCTGATGGCGCGCGATGCGCGTATGGAACGGCTCATCCTGGGTTTGATCGAAGAACTCGAACCGACCGGCTGGATCGGCCGGTCGGTGCCCGAAATCGCCGAAAAGCTGGGATTGGGGTGTGATCTCGTGGACATGGCGCTGACGCTGGTTCAGAAACGGATCTCTCCCGCTGGCCTGTTCGCACGTAATCTTGCCGAATGCCTGCGCCTCCAGCTTGAAGAGCAGGAGGCTTTGGACGGCGAAGCGGAGGCAGTTCTTGCACATCTGCACCTGCTTGAGCGCGGTGGCCCCGCAGCTCTGGCGCTGGCGACCGGACTGGAGGACGCGGCGGTGGCCCGGCTGTTGTCGCGGTTCCGGCGTCTTGATCCGAAACCGGGAACCCAGTTTGCCACGGACCTGACTCTGACGCGGGAACCGGACGTGCTTATAGTGCCCGACGGAGCAGGCTGGCAAATAAACTTCCGGTCGGGCACCGAGGCCGAGGTGGCGGTGCTGCCGAAAGCGGCAGAAGGCTCTGCGTCGGAATGGCGGCAGGCACATTCCGACGCGCGTGCCCTCAAACAGGCGCTCGATCTGCGCCAATGCGCGCTCCAGAAGATCATCGAAGTCATGGTTGAGGTGCAGGGTGGTTTCTTTCGTGATGGACCGGAAGCGCTTAAGGTTCTTACGCAGACCGCGATCGCGGCCAGGACCGGGTTTCACCCGAGCACGGTTAGCCGGGTTCTCAACGGGTTGCTGATCGAGGGGCCGAACGGGATTGTCTCGGCGCTGGCCCTCTGCCCGCGCAACTCCAGACGAAGCGGGGAGTGCAGCGCGCCGAAACCGAAGGTGATGGCCCGTCTGCGCATCCTTCTGAAGTCGGAATGTGCCGTCCATCCGTTCTCTGATCAGCGTCTGTCCGAACGGCTTGGCGCCGAGGGGCTTGCGGTCTCTCGGCGGGTGGTCGCGAAATACCGCCAGGAACTGGGCTATGCCGGGGCAGCGGAACGGCGGCTGCGCGTTTGACGCCCCTGCCCTGTCCGCATTTTTAATCACAATATACCGCGAAGATCCTGCTGCCGGAGCGCCCGTGCGTTCCGCGAAACGTTGTCGTCACGCGGCCGCGTTACACGCCTATGTAACGTCCGCCGTGCCGAGTGTAACGCGCCTTTGTAAAGAAATGTGACACTTGCGGAGCGCGCTTGAAATGCTGCATCCGCACATCCGTCTACGCAAAATAATTATCCAAAAAATAAATATGTTTATCAACATATTATACGGAAATTGAATGCTGCACCTGCACATTTCAGCGCAGCGGAACCGATCTTGCATGAAGAGTGGCATAACAGGCGGTCTTCCACCGGGAAGGTCAGTCAAAGAACGAAGGAAAGGGAGGAGATATGTCGTTTGGGCCTCTGGCTTGCGCCAATGGCTTTGCCAATCGACCGGTCTCGATCTTCCCCACCTTTGCCGAAAACCCGTGCGGTTTGGCGCAGGCGCCCGCCGCACGCAAACGCAACGGCGAAAGCCGCCATTCCGTGACCGGTTTGATGCCGGTTCCAGAGCTTAAAGGAGGCTCATGGCATGACTTTGACGCTTAACAAGATCACGTCGCAACGTGGTATCTCGGTTGGGGAGGCCACTAAGAAGATCGCAGACCTCGGGTGGAACCCGACGTATGTGCAGGAAGCCGCAACCTTCCCCACGGATTACAAGATCACCAAGGCCCCGCGCGACCCGATGAAACAGGTCCTGCGCTCCTACTTCCCGATGGAAGAGGAGAAGGACAACCGGGTCTATGGCGCGCTCGACGCGGCGCTCCGGGGCGACATGTTCCGCAATGTGGAGCCGCGCTGGATCGAGTGGATGAAGCTCTTCCTCGCGATCATCCCCTTCCCGGAAATCTCTGCCGCGCGCTCCATGGCGATGGTCGCCCGCCTGTCTCCGGGCGAAGATCTTCGCACCGGTTTCACCATGCAGATGGTCGATGAATTCCGCCACTCCACGATCCAGATGAACCTGAAGAAGTGGTACATGGAAAACTACATCGACCCGGCGGGCTTCGACATCACCGAAGAGGCCTTCGGCAAGTGTTACGCCACCACCATTGGCCGCCAGTTCGGCGAGGGCTTCATCACCGGCGACACCATGACCGCCGCCTGCATGTACCTCACCGTCGTGGCGGAAACGGCCTTCACCAACACGCTTTTCGTCGCCATGCCCTCCGAGGCCGCGCGCAACGGTGACTACGCCCTGCCGACGGTGTTCCTCTCGGTGCAGTCGGACGAGAGCCGCCATATCGGCAATGGCCACTCACTCCTGATGGCGGCGCTGAAGGAGCCGGAGAATCACCTGCTGCTGGAGCGCGACCTGCGCTACGCCTTCTGGCAGAATCATGCCATTGTCGACGCCGCCATCGGCACCTTCATCGAATACGGCACCACCAACCGCGACAAGGAGAAGGAATCCTACGCGGAGATGTGGCACCGCTGGATCTTCGAGGATTACTACCGCACCTACATGCTGCCGCTCGAAAAATACGGCGTGAAGATCCATCACGACGACGTGCAGGAAGCCTGGAACCGGATCACCAAGAAAAACTACGTCCACAAGGTCGCCCAGTTCTTTGCCGTGGGCTGGCCGGTGAACTTCTGGCGGATCGAGGCGCAGACCGACAAGGACTTCGAGTGGTTCGAGCACAAGTATCCGGGCTGGTACGCGGAGTTCGGCGACTTCTGGAAGTGGTACGCGAAGCTCTCCAAGCCGGGCGAGACCGTCATCACCTTCAATCAGGACACCGGCTACGTCTATCCGCACCGCTGCTGGTCCTGCCTCGTGCCATGCCTCATCCGCGAGGACATGGTGGTCGACGAGATCGACGGGCAGCTGCACACCTTCGCCCACGAGCTTGACCGCTGGACCGCCGTTGAGGCCTTCTCGGACGAGTATCAGGGCCGCCCGACGCCTGCGATGGGCAAATTCTCGGGCAAGCGCGAATGGGAAACGGTCTATGACGGCTGGGATCTGGCCGACGCAATCGTCGATCTGAATTTTGTCCGCGAAGACGGCCAGACGCTGGTGCCGCAGCCGCATCTGCGGTTCGACAACAAGGATATGTGGAAGCTCGAGCATGTCCGCGGACACACGCTGCGCTCGCCGCTGAACATGCTGCGTGGAATGAACGACGCGGAGCGCGAAGCGCATATCGCCGAATACCGCGCCGGGTTCACGATCAACCCTTGCAACTAACCGAAACGACCGGGAGCCGCGTTGACGGCTCCCGGTCCCTCGGCCGCGCGAAAGGCGTGTGCCGTGTCCCAGGGAGGAAAGAATGACGGAAGTCTATACCGTCCGCTTAGAGCCTGTTGGCGTGGAATTCGAGGTCGAAGAGGGCGAAACCGTTCTCGACGCTGCGTTCCGCCAGGGGATCGCGCTGCCGCATGGCTGCAAGGAGGGGCAATGCTCGGCTTGCAAATGCGTCCAGCTAGATGGCGAGACCGAGATGCTGAAATACTCCACCTTCGCGCTGAACGAGAGCGAGAAGGACAGTGGCCACATCCTCATGTGCCGGACGCTGGCCTACAGCGATCTCGAGATCGAGCTACTGAACTATGACGAGGAGGTTCTCTCCAAGTCCATTCCGGTCCGGCAGTTCTCCGGCAAGATCGTCGACTTCCAGAAACTGACCCACGACATCCGAGGCGTTCAGATCGAGTTGGATGCACCACTCAAATTCTGGGCAGGCCAATATGTCGACATCACGGTCAGGACAGAAGCGGGGGAGGAGATTACACGTTCGTTCTCCATGGCAAATCCGCCGAGCGAAACCCAAAAACTCGGCTTCATCATCAAGAAGTACCCCGACGGACGATTCTCCAACGAACTCGACGAGGGCGGCATCAAGGCCGGAGCCGAGGTCGAAGTCGAAGGACCCTACGGAATGTGCTTCCGACGGGAAGGACGAGACGGACCCGTGATCTTGGTCGGCGCGGGTTCGGGCATGTCCCCGGTCTGGTCGATCCTGAACGATCACGTCGCATCAGGCGAAGTTCGCCCGGTCTATTTTTTCTACGGTGCCCGCTCGCGCGACGATCTGATCCTGCTGGACGAGATCGACGCCTTGACCGCGGCCAATCCCGCCATCGAATTCATCCCTGTGCTGAGCCACGCCGACGACGATGCCGAATGGACGGGCGAACGGGGCTTCGTTCACGAGGCAGTCGACCGGCGGCTGAAGGCGCTGGGGACCGACGGCGAAGGAGATGTCTATGCCTGCGGTCCGCCGCCGATGATCGACGCGCTGACTCCGGTACTCTTCATGCACGACTTCGATACCGACCGCATCTTCTACGACAAGTTCACGCCCACTTCCGGTTCTTCGGGCCACTGATACCGGTCCGAACGCTAGTGACGTGACTACAACCAACCAAGGGAGGCTACAATGGTAGCAACATCCAGTTCCGTGGGATCCGGTGCTGCAGGTGCAGCAGAGTTCGTTGGCTCGAAGAGCCGCAAGTACAACTACTTCACCCCGCGCGGCAAGCGGGCGACGCATTACGAGGACGTCACCTGCGACGTCCAGCCCGATCCCGAACGCTATTTGATCCAGAACTGGATCATCGAGTTCGAGGGTGGCAAGGGCGGCGGCGCCTACCAGAAGGGCAACACCGCCGCACTGTCGTCGAACTGGCACGCTTTCCGAGCACCTGACCAGGAATGGGAGCGGACCCACTACCAGCGCCAGTCGAAGATCGAGACCATGGTGCAGAACGTCATCACCAACGCCCGCAAGGCCGGCGCGCACAAGGTGTTCGACAAGGTGTGGCAGACCATCCTGCAAAAGCACCTGGGCGCATGGAAGCACGCCGAGTTTGGCCTTGGCACCTCGCTCATGCAGGCGCAGCGCTACGGCTACACGCAGATGATCAATAACGCCACGCTGACCAACTCGTCCTACAAGATGCGCCTCACGCAGGACATAACGCTGTATCTGGCCGAGATCGGCATGGACATCGACGGCTGGGACGACGAGCTGGGCAAGAAAACCTGGCTGGAGGATCCGATCTGGCAACCCTGCCGCGAGGCGGTCGAGACGATCATGGGCTCGGAGGATTACCTCGAGCAGTATTTCGCCATCAACATCGTGTTCGAGCCGCTGGTCGGCGAGCTGATCCGCTCGGGCTTTTTCATGCAGGCGGCGGCGGCCAACAACGACTTCATCACCCCGCCGGTGATCTCCGCCGCTGAGGCCGATTACGAGCGTAACCTCGCGAACACGGTCGACCTGATCTACCTGCTGGCCAATGACGAGCAGCACGACGCGCACAACAAGGCGCTGTTCAAGTCCTGGCTCGCCAAGCATGGCGCGCTCGCCGAGAAAGCCGCCGACGCGCTTCAGCCGATCTGGTCGCAGCCGCATTCCAAGCCGGTCTCGTATCAGGACGTGAAAGAGGTCTCGCGCGAGCGTCTCAACCAGATCCTCGCCGAGCTCGGGCTCAACTAATCATCCAAACAGGGAGACTGCGATGTCCAGCACAGCGCGCAACGCAACCAAGCAAAACATCTTCAAGTCGATGAACGAGATCGACCTCAGCTCTCGCGAGGTCTCGCACCAGTGCGGTGTGACGATGAACGACAGCGTCGAGGCCCGCGCCATCGCCGAGTTCATGGAAGAGAACAACCCCAACGTGACGGTGACCTACAACCCCGCCACCATCCGCATCGACGGCGAGGGCAAGCTGATCTTCAAGATGGACGAGATCACCGAATATCTCGGGCGCGAGATGACCGCGGAGATCTTCGAGGTGAACACCTCGACTCACTACGGCCGCATGGTCCGGGTCGACGACAACACGGTGATCCTCTTCGGCGACATGAACGAAGTGATGGAATACATCTGAGCGTTTGTCCGGGGGCACTGCACCTCCCTGCCCCCGGCTTTCACAAGACAGTCAAGAGGGTCTCATGACAAGTATGATGAAAGCTGCGTGTTTTGTCGAAAAAGGGCGCATCGTCCTGGAAGACAAGCCGATCCCCGATGTCGGGCCGAACGACGCGCTGATGCGGGTCACGACCACGACGATCTGCGGCACCGACATCCACATTCTCAAGGGAGAATACCCGGTTGAAAAGGGCCTGACCATCGGCCACGAGCCAGTCGGCGTGATCGAAAAGCTCGGCTCTGCGGTCAAAGGCTTTCAGGAAGGCCAGCGCGTGATCGCGGGCGCCATCACCCCCTCGGGATGGAGCAACGCCTGCCTGTGTGGCTACTGCTCGCAGGACGGCGCGGGCACCAAGCACGGCTGGAAACCCATCGGTGGCTGGAAATTCGGGAACACCATCGACGGCTGCCAAGCGGAATACGTGTTGGTGCCCGACGCCATGGCCAACCTCGCCCCCATCGCGGACGGTCTGACCGACGAAGAGGTACTGATGTGCCCGGACATCATGTCGACGGGCTTTGCCGGTGCCGAGAACGGCGACATCAAGATCGGAGACACGGTGGCGATCTTCGCCCAGGGACCGATTGGCCTTTGCGCCACGGCGGGCGCGCGGCTAATGGGCGCCAGCCGCATTATCGCCGTCGACCGCATCCCCGAACGACTTTCCATGGCGCGGAAGATGGGGGCTGACGAAGTGGTCGACATCGGCGCCTCGAACGACCCGGTCGGCGCGATCATGGAGCTAACGAACGGGCGCGGCGTCGATGTGGCCATCGAGGCGCTCGGACTTCAGGCCACCTTCGAAGCGGCGCTGCGAGTTATCCGTCCGGGCGGCACGCTATCCAGCCTCGGGGTCTACTCCAGCGACCTGACCATTCCGCTCGATGCCTTCGACGCGGGGCTCGGCGAAAAGAGCATCCGCACCGCGCTTTGCCCCGGCGGCAAGGAACGGATGCGCCGGATGATGGATGTCGTGCGCTCGGGCCGGGTCGATCTGAAGGAGCTCGTGACGCACCGCTACAGTCTCGACGACATCGAAGATGCCTACGACCTCTTCGGCAACCAGCGCGACGGCGTGCTGAAGATCGCAATCACCACCTGACCCGAAAAGGTCCAGTCATTATAAGGAAGGAAAGCCATGTACATCACACCCGAAGGCAAAGAGATCTTCGTACTCGACGGCCATGTCCACTACTGGGACGGCAGCCCGGAAAACCAGGCGAACATCCATGGCAAGCAGTTTATCGACTGCTTCTATGCCTATCACACCGGCTTCAGCCCCAAGGAAGAATGGTGGCCCAAGGAGAAGTTCGAGAAGTACTCCGAGGATGACCTTTATCGCGATCTGTTCGTCGAAGGGCCGGACGACATGGCGATCATCCAGTCGACCTACCTGTCGGATTTCTACAAAAACGGTTTCTCATCGATCGAACGCAGCTCGAAGATGACCCAGCGGCACCCGGAACGCTTCATTGTGAACGGCACCTTCGATCCGCGCGACGGCGAGAAGGCACTGGAGTACATCCACTACATGAAGGAAGAGTTCGATATTCAGGGCGTGAAGATGTACACGGCTGAATGGAACGGAAACTCCAAGGGCTGGCGCCTCAACGATCCCGATGCCTACAAGTGCTTCGAGCTTTGCGACAAGCTGGGCATCAAGAACATTCACGTTCACAAGGGTCCGACCATCAAGCCACTGTCGAAGGATGCTTTCGACGTCAGCGATGTGGACTACGCGGCAACCGATTTCCAGAACCTGAACTGGATCATCGAGCATTGTGGCCTGCCCCGGCTCGACGATTTCACCTGGATCGCGACGCAGGAATCGAACGTCTACGGCGGGCTCGCGGTGGCGCTCTCGTTCATCTACAATCGGCCGCGCCACTTTGCAGAGATCATGACCGAGCTGCTGTTCTGGATCGGCGAGGACAAGATCCTGTTCGGATCCGACTACGGCATCTGGACCCCGCGCTGGCTCGTTGAACGGCTTTGGGCGCTTAAGCTTCCAGAGGAAGTCGTAGCTGGGCGGGGTGTTGAGCTGACCGATCAAGCGAAGGAAAAGATTCTCGGCCTGAACGCGGCCAAGTTGTACGGCATCGACGTCGAAGCCAAGAAAAAGCAGCTTGCTGGCGCACCTGTGCAGATCGCTGCGGAGTGATCGGATGTTCGTAGCCAAATCGACGGCCGAACGTGAACTCGAGGTCTGGGATTGCCTTGCGGCAGTCTCGGATCCCGAACTCGACGAGCCGATTACTGATATGAACTTCGTCGAATCCGTGCGTGTGAGTGACGACCTTACGGTCCGTGTCGAGTTCCGGCTGCCGACCTATTGGTGTTCACCGAACTTCGCTTTCCTTATGGCTTTTGGCATCCGCAATGAAGTTATGGCTCTACCTTGGGTCCGCGGGATGGATGTGCATCTCTTGGACCATTGCCTCGGCGACGAGGTCACCAAGGGCGTCAATAGCGGTCGTCCCTTCCATGAGATATTTTCCGAAAACTGCGATGGTGCCGTTCTTGAGGAAGTGGCAGAGAAGTTTCTCGCCAAGGCCTTTGATCGCCGACAGGAAGTCATGCTGCTGGGTCTCGAAGCCCAGGGAAAATCGACGAACGACATTGTCTCAATGACTCTGGGTGACCTCAAACAGACTCGCTTTACAGGTGAGGATGAGCTGCGGCAGTTGCCGCGATATCTCGACATTGTGACAATGAAAGGACTCGCCTCGGCGGATCAGGACCCGGCCTTTCCAACCTGGCATGGCGATCGCATCGCGGCGGATGACCTGCGCGCGCATCTTGGCCGTCTGAGGAGCACCCGCATCAACATGGAGTTCAGCGGCGCCCTGTGCCGGGGCCTCGCGGAGAGCCGCTACAAGGAAGTTGAGGTCGGTCCCGAAGGGCCAACGCTGGTCGATTTCATTGCGGGCCGCGTTCCGCCTCGAGAGGCTTCAAGGGACGTTCGCTAAGAAACGAAACAAGTCAAAGAATGGGAGGAGGCCCAAAACTGATTTGGGTCCAAGGAGGAAAATATGGCCAAATTGATGGTACACGGTAAGATCGCCCGCAAATGTCTCGCGCGAGGTGTCGCGCGGCTAGCGGCGGCGGTCGAACCCACTTTAGGCCCCAAGGGGCTCAACGCGATGGTGGACCGCCCGGTGGGCACCCCGCTGGTGACCCGGGACGGCGTCAGCATCGCCTCCGAGATCGAACTGCGTGACCGCTTCGAGAACATGGGAGCTCAGGTGGTCCGCGAAGTCTCGATGCAGACCAACGACGTGGCGGGCGATGGCACCACCACCGCCATCGTACTGGCGAATGCGCTGATCCAGAACGGTGTGGAGCTGACCGACAACGGCGTGCGTCCGGTCGATCTCTGCCGCGGCATCGACCTTGCAGTTCAGACTATCGTCGAGGCCATCGACGCCTCGTCCCGCGATTGCGACGACAACCCGGCCTATCTCGAATCCGTTGCCCGCGTGTCCGCCACCGATCCCAAGCTCGGCGAACTGGTGGCCGAGGCCTATGCCCGCGTCGGGCGCGACGGCGTGATTTCGGCGGATTTCGGCGTGACCATCGACACCACCATGGAGGTGGTGGAGGGCATGTCCTTCGAGCGCGGCTACATCTCGCACCATATGGTGACCGATCGCGAGCACATGGAGGCGGTGCTACGCAACCCGCTGATCCTGATGACGGATCAGAAGATCCTGAAGCCTGCGGTGCTCGACACCGCGCGCAGGATCGCCGACGAGGAAAACCGCCCGCTGCTGATCATCGCCGAGGAGATCGCGCCTGAGGTGGTCATCACCCTGCTGGAAGACGGCGGGGCCGGGAAATACCTGATCGTGCATCCGCCGGAGTACGGCCATTGGCGCCAAGCGATGCTGGACGACCTGGCCATCCTGACCGGCGGCGAGGTTCTGGCCCGCGATCTCGGCAAGAAGGTCGAGAACGTCACCCGTGCCCAGCTCGGCGGCGCCGAGACCGTGCGCACCCAAGCCTCGCACACTTCGATCCTGCGCGGCGAGGGCGACCCGGACGCCATCACGGCCCGCCGGGCCCAGGTGCAGCGTCAGCATGATGTGGCCCCGCCCAACATCGAGAAGGACAAGCTGCGCGAGCGTCTGTCCAAGCTCACCGGCGGCAGCGCGATCATCTATGCGGGCGGCTTCACCCCGGTCGAGCAGAAGCGCACCATCCAGCTGATCGAGGACGCGCTTTGTGCGGTCCGGGCTGCGGCTGAGGATGGCGTGGTGGCCGGCGGCGGCACCGCGCTGGCGCAGATCGCGCCTTGTCTCGATGCTCTGACCGTCTCCGGCGACATGGCCCGCGGCGTGGCGCTGGTGCGTTCGATCCTGACCCAACCGGTGCGCCGGATCGCCCGCAACGCCGGGGCCGAATCCGACGCGGTGACTGATCGGGTCGTCGGCGCGCCGAAGGACCACGGCTACAATGCTGCCACCGGTGAATTCGGCGACATGTTCGAAGCCGGGATCATTGACCCCGCCCGGGTGCCCGCGAGTGCACTCGTCAACGCTGCCTCTGTCGCGACCCTGATCCTGACCACCGAGACCCTCATTGGAGACCTGGAAGAGGGCGAGGCTGATCCGACCGAAGGCCCCGCGCTTGGCGGCGGTGCCGAGCTGCTTGGCAGAAAATAGGCCTCAGGACATTTCGGGCCTCCGCTGACCGGCGGCCCGCTCAGCCAGAAGGAAAAGAGATCATGAAAGCAGCAAGACTCTACGAATACGATCCCGCGATGAACGTGCAGCTGAAGATTGAAGACGTTGCTCCTCCCACAATCACGGCTCCGGACGAGGTGATCGTCAAGGTCGGTGCGGCCGGTTTGTGCCGCACCGACCTCCATATCATCGAAGGTGTTTGGAAAGACATCATGGACGGCGATGGCAACCTCCTGCCCTATATCATGGGGCACGAAAACGCCGGTTGGGTCGAGGATGTCGGCAGTTCGGTCACTTCGGTGAAGCCTGGCGATGCAGTGATCTGCCACCCGTTCAACGCTTGCGGCATATGTTTGAGCTGTCGGTACGGTCATGACATGTACTGCGACCACGGAAAGTTTCCGGGCCTCGGTCTCGACGGCGGTTTCGCGGAGTATTTCAAGACCAACGAGCGCGCGGTGATCAAGCTGAACACTGGTATCACCCCGCTGTCGGTCGCTCCCATGGCCGATGCTGGCATCACGGCCTACCGAGCTGCCAAGAAGGCCGCCAAACTGCTGCATCCCGGCGGCTACGTGGTTTTGCTGGGCATCGGTGGGCTCGGCCATATCGCGCTTCAGGTGCTCAAGCATACATGCGGCGCGCGGGTCATCGCGGTGGACCAAGAACCGGGTGCACAGGCGCTGGCCAAGGACTTGGGTGCTGATATTGTGATCGCGGGCGGAGCCAATCTGGTCGAGCAAATTAAAGATCTGACCGGTGGGGGCGCACATGTGGCCATCGATTTCGTCGGCGAGCACGGCACCGAAAACCTATGTTGGCAGATGCTGCGCCAAGGCGGCGAGCTGATCATGGTCGGCTACGGCGGCGAGGTTCGGGTGCCGACGCTTGAGCTGGTCGCTAACGAGATCAAGATCGGCGGCAGCCTGGTTGGTGATTTCGTCGAACTGGTTGAGCTGATGGAGATGAACGCTGACGGCAAAGTGAAGATGCATCAGACCGAATACAAGCTCGACAACATCAATCAAGCCATCTCGGACTTTAAGGCACGTAAATTCACCGGTCGTGGCGTCATCGTACCCTGAGTTTCCTCCGGGGCGTGCGTGCCTGCGCACCCCGATACCGTGGGCAGCAAATCCTTCCCGGCTGCCCACGGACTTACCCTTTCCCTTCAACGCAGAGGCTCCCATGGCCAAAGCCATCCATTCCATGATCCGCGTGCTCGACGAGTCGCGCTCGGTCGATTTTTACCGTCGTGCCTTCGGGCTCGAGATCGCCGACCGACTCGATTTCCCAGAATTCACGTTGATCTATCTCAGTAACCCTGAAGCCGGATTCGAGCTGGAACTGACGATAAACAAGGGCCGGACCGAACCCTACAAGCTTGGCGACGGCTACGGTCATTTCGCTGTCTCGGTCGCGGATCTCGACGCCGAGCACGCGCGCTTCGAGGTCGAGGGGTTGGCCCCCCGCAAGCTGGTCGAGTTCGCGCCCGCCGGCACCCGTGTAGCCCGCTTCTTCTTTGTGGCCGATCCTGATGGCTACCAGATCGAAGTGCTTGAGCGAAGTGGACGTTTTTCTTGAAACACCACATCTGTAAAGGAGGACAGAGAGTACAATGACCACATCTGAAAGCAACCGGGGCCTGACCCGACGCATGCTGCTGTCGCAGGCCAGCGCCTTCGGCGCGAGCTTTGTCGTTGGCGCGGGCTTTATCGCCGCACCGGACGCAGCCTGGGCAGCGGAAACGCAGCACCTGAAGCCCGAGACCTTTGCGACTCTGGTGCAGATGGCACGAGATATCTATCCGCATGACCGCGTCTCCGACGAATATTATGTGATCGCGGTCAAGGGCTATGACAGTGCCGAGGCCGCCGCCGATATCGAGGCGGGCATCGCTGCGCTGGACGCCGCCGCGCAGGGGCGCGGCTTTACCCGCTATCTCGGTGTCCCGTGGGAGCGCGACCGCGTCGAGCTGCTGCGCGCCATCGAAGAAAGCGTCTTCTTCCAGAACATTCGCGGCGGTCTCGTGACCGGCCTCTACAACCAGAAAGCGGTGTGGCCGCTATTCGGCTACGAGGGCGAGAGCTTTTCCCACGGCGGCTACATCGAACGTGGCTTCGACGACATCAATTGGCTTTGAACAGGAGGAGAAGCACTCATGTCTGCACCGTTTGACCATTCCGACGACAGCGTCATTGTGATCATAGGCACCGGCGCCGGGGGCGGCGTCCTTGCCAACGAGCTGGCCCAAAAAGGGGTGAGCGTTGTCTCGCTCGAAGCCGGCGGGCGCTATCTGCCAGAGGATTACATCAACGATGAATGGGACAGCTTCGGCCAGCTTGCCTGGACCGATGCCCGCACCACCTCGGGCGACTGGCGCGTTGCCAAGGACTTCCCCGGCTTGCCCACCTGGATCGTAAAGGCCGTCGGCGGCTCGACCGTGCACTGGGCCGGCGCCAGCCTGCGTTTTCAAGACCACGAGTGGAAGGCCGCGACGACTTATGGCCACGTGCCGGGGGCCAACCTGCTCGACTGGCCGATCGACAGCGCCGAGATGGCGCCCTACTACGACCGGGCCGAGAAGAAACTTGGCGTGACCCGCACCAATGGCTGGCCGGGCCTGCCCGGCAACAACAACTTTAAGGTTCTCGAAAAAGGCGCCAAGGCGCTTGGTTACGAAGAAGTCCACACTGGCCGCATGGCTATAATGAGCCATGAGGACGGAGATCGCCTGATGTGCCAGCAGACCGGCTTTTGCTTCCAGGGCTGCAAATGGGGCGCAAAGTGGTCCTCTGCCTATACCGAGATCGAAGAGGGCGAAGCAACGGGAAACCTCGAAGTGCGCATCAAGAGCCACGCGGCACGAATCCTTCACGACGAAAGCGGTAAGGTGACGGGCGTCGAATACTTCGACGAGAACGGCGATCTGCAGATGCAGGCGGCGCGCGCGGTCTGCGTGGCGGGCAACTCCATCGAAAGCCCGCGCCTGCTGCTCAACTCCGCTTCGTCTATGTTCCCCGACGGGATGGCCAATAGCTCGGGCCAGGTTGGGCGCAATTACATGCGCCACACCACCGGTTCGGTCTATGCGGTCTTCGACCAGCCGGTGCGCATGTGGCGCGGCACGACCATGGCGGGGATCGTCCAGGATGAATCGCGCCACGATCCGTCGCGCGGCTTTGTCGGCGGGTTCGAAATGGAAACCGTGTCTGTGGGCCTGCCCTTCGCTGCGGCCTTCCTCGATCCCGGTGCCTGGGGACGCGAGTTCGCCTCGGCCCTCGACGGCTACGAGAACATGGCAGGTATGTGGATCGTGGGCGAGGACATGCCGCAGGAGACCAACCGTATTACGCTGAACGGCGAGGTGAAGGACCATTTCGGCCTGCCTGCGCCAGATGTACATTTCGACGATCACCCGAACGATATCGCCATGCGCAACTACGCCTATGAACGGGGCGCGGCGATCTATGATGCAGTCGGGGCAACCCGTGTTTTCCCTACGCCGCCCTACCCGTCAACCCACAACCTCGGCACCAACCGGATGTCGGAAAAGGCGCGGGACGGCGTGGTGAACAAACATGGCCAGACCCACGACATCGCAAACCTGTTCGTTTCCGACGGCTCGCAGTTCACCACCGGCGCCGCCGAGAACCCGACTCTGACCATCGTCGCGTTGGCGATCCGTCAGGCTGAGTTCATCACCGACGCGATGAACCGGGGCGACATCTGAGCGCACGATGTTCCGGTCCGGCACCCACGTGGTGTCGGGCCGGCCCCCTCCCCCAAAGAAATGAACGACAGGGACAGAAAGAATGGACGGAAACGACTTGAAGAAGACCGGCGGTTGCCCAGTCATGCATAATGCGACGAACCGCGCGGGACGCGGCAACAAGGACTGGTGGCCGAACCAGCTTAACCTGCGCATCCTCGCGCAGGGCGGCGACGATCCGATGCCCGAGGGTTTCGACTACGCCGAGGCGTTCAAGGCGCTGAATCTGGACGAGGTCAAAGCCGACTTGACCGCGCTGATGACCGACAGCCAGGACTGGTGGCCCGCCGATTACGGCCATTACGGCCCGTTTTTCATCCGCATGGCATGGCACTCGGCGGGGACCTACCGCACCGCTGACGGGCGCGGCGGCGCCTCGACCGGAACGCAGCGCTTTGCGCCGCTTAACTCCTGGCCCGACAACGGCAACCTCGACAAAGCCCGCCGCCTGCTCTGGCCGATCAAGGAGAAATACGGCAACGCGCTGAGCTGGGCCGACCTGATGATCCTTGCCGGCAATGTCGCCATCGAAAGCATGGGCGGCCGTACCTTCGGCTTCGGTGGCGGTCGTGCTGATGTCTGGGCGCCCGAGGAAGACATCTACTGGGGCTCGGAAACCGAATGGCTAGCGCCGTCGGACAATCCCAACAGCCGCTATTCCGGCGAGCGTGACCTCGCTAACCCGCTGGCTGCGGTGCAGATGGGCCTGATTTACGTGAACCCCGAGGGCCCGGATGGCAACCCCGACCCCATCGCCAGCGGCCGCGATATCCGCGAGACCTTTGGCCGGATGGCGATGAATGACGAGGAAACCGTGGCGCTGGTCGCGGGCGGCCACACCTTCGGCAAGGCGCATGGTGCGGGCGATCCGTCGCTGGTCGGCTCCGAGCCCGAGGCGGGCGCGCTTCAGGATATGGGCTTTGGCTGGCTGAATAAGCACGGCAGTGGCAAGGGCGTGGACACCACCACCTCGGGTATCGAGGGGCCGTGGACCGCGAACCCCACCAAGTGGGATATGGGCTATTTCGACGTGCTCTTCGGCTATGACTGGGAGCTTACGAAATCCCCAGCCGGCGCGAAGATCTGGCACGCTAAGGCGCTCAGGGACGACGACCGCGCCCCGCAGGTCGACGGCTCTGGTCAGACCGTGCCGCTGATGATGACCACCGCCGACATGGCTATGCGGATGGATCCGATCTATGGCCCCATCTCGAAGCGCTTCCACGAGAATCCCGACCAGTTCGCAGACGCTTTCGCCCGAGCGTGGTTCAAACTGACCCACCGCGATATGGGCCCGAAACCCTGTTATCTCGGCAAGGAAGTTCCGTCCGAGGATCTGATCTGGCAGGATCCGGTGCCGCCGGTCGACCATCCGCTGATCGACGACGCGGATATAAAGGCGTTGAAGTCGGAAATCCTCGGCTCCAGCCTTTCGGTGGCCGATCTGGTCTGGACGGCTTGGGCTTCGGCCTCGACCTTTCGCGGTTCGGATAAGCGGGGCGGGGCAAATGGAGCCCGTATCCGGCTTGCCCCGCAAAAGGACTGGGAGGCGAACGATCCCGCGCGCATCGCCCGCGTGCTGGACACCCTGAGTGGCATTCAGTCGGCTTTTAACGGTGGTGCGTCGAACGGTAAAAAGGTTTCTCTTGCGGACCTGATCGTTCTGGGTGGCTGCGCGGCTGTTGAAGTGGCGGCCACAGCGGGTGGGTACAGTGTCTCCGTGCCTTTCGAGCCGGGGCGCACTGATGCGACCCCAGCCCAGACGGACGCGGAATCTTTCGAGCCGATGGAACCGCTCTCCGAAGGATTCCGCAATTACCAGAGCCAGAGCTTCCGTTATCCGGCCGAGGCGCTGTTGGTGGATCGCGCACAGCTATTGAAGCTTAGCGCACCCGAGATGACGGTCCTTGTCGGCGGTTTGCGTGCCATTGGGGCGACTTGTGGCACGGACGGGATTTTGACCAGCTGTCCCGGCACGCTGAGTGCGGATTTTTTCGTCAACATTCTGGACATGGACACGGAATGGACGCCCCTGGATGATGCAGAGACACGTTTTGAAGGGCGAGATCGCAGTACCGGGAAGGTTAAGTGGACCGGGACGCGGGTCGATTTGGTCTTCGGTTCCAACTCGCAGCTTCGGGCCCTGTCTGAAGTCTATGCCAGCGGAGCCAACGCCGGGATGTTCGTTGAGGACTTTGTCGCCGCATGGTGCAAGGTGATGAGTGCGGATCGGTTCGATCTGGCCTGATCTGACTGCGCTGCTCTAGTGAATGCGGCCCGAACGCCACATGGCGTTCGGGTGTCGTCGAAGAACCTGTAAGTAACGCGCTACATGCGGAAGACAGGCGCGCCTCGGCATTAGTCGGTCAAAAAAGCTGCTCAAAAACTGAGCAGCATAAAAAGATGCGTCCGTTTTGACGTAGCGTTGTAGCGGACGAAGTGTTAGAGTCCAAAATGGGAGGAGAACGCCTTGGATATATTTTCAAAGCGTGAGGGACCGCGGTCTGAAGACGTGCGGGCTCGGAAGCTGATAGCTGAAAATGCCGGAACGATTCGCAAACTTGCGGATCAAATCAGCAATGGTGGCTTCACAAAGATGCGACAGGACCGGGCCCGTCGCAACGAGCAGCCGAAACCCGAAGGCCTTCTCATCTATACCATGTCGGCTTCGACAAAGGCCGACGACCCCGACCCCTATATCAGAGTAAGCCTGAACGGGCGTGTTGTTCTTTCCGATCGGTCCACCGGCCGCCAGATCCAGCTGCTGGGACAGATCCGCAGTACAGCAGGATCGAAACGCTTCGTCCTCGCGACAGAAGAGAATGGCTATATCTCTCCTGTCTGTGACGAGACCCGGGATGCCCTTGCATCTTATGATGGCGTCGAGATCGGACCGGGCTTCACCGAAAAAGACATCGTCCGGACGTTCGGGACTTGCTTGGGGCTGGTGGAGACGCAGCATTCGGGTGGAGAAAGCTCCGTTGCCCGAACCAAGACAGGGAACGGTCAACCCGAAGATGACACGAGCGAGCTATTATAAGGCAAGCCACGACAAAACTGTTCTGAATCATGCAGTTCCTGACCGTGCGACGGAGCGTAATATACGTGTGGCCTGGGAAACATTCGTCACGTCAGGCCAGAGCGGCGAGGACCGTTCTCGCCATGTGAGAAGCGACATTTTGGCTTCTTGGCAGCGCAGTATGGATCTGGGGGTCGATGCCGGTACGCTCTCATCGCGGAAGTTCAAAGACGAAAACGAAATCCATCTGCGCCGGGCGCGCAACGCGCATCTTTGTCGGGCAGCCTTGTCCGCATTCAAGCGGCTCGAACCTCATCTGAGCGACGCCAAATCTATCCTGATCCTTGCCGACGACCAAGGCGTGATCATCGATTCCATCGGAGATGCTTCAGTCCTCGAAGAGGGGCAAAGCATCCATCTGGAAGTCGGCGGTCAGTGGGACGAGAATGTCGTCGGAACCAATGGGATTGGCACGGTTCTCAGAACCGGAAAACCGATGTACGTCCACGCCACAGAGCATTTCGTCGAGGGCGTTCAGTCCTGGACATGCGCCGGTGCGCCGATCCACAATCCGTTCGACAACTCGGTGATCGGTGTCGTGGACCTTTCCGGCCCACCGGACATATTTCGCCGTCACAACGTGGCGTTAGTTCTTGCTGCCGCGCGCGAAATCGAGATCGCGCTGGCGGAACAGCAGCGGCAAGACCGGACTCAGCTTCTCGAGGCGTTTCTCCAATCCAAGTACAATCACAGTGACAGTTCCGTCTTACTTCTGGACCGCAATGGGCGCATCCTATTCCGGCGGGGTGTGGACGACGCGTCGTTCCCGGCTTCCGACAAGCTCCTAGTCGGGCACAAACTCCTGCCAGACCTTGAGGCTTTTTCAGATAAGGACCTGCCGAGGCTGTTGCCACCGGACGTGCAGGCGCAGGGGTTAGAACGCTTAATGCTTGACAACGCCTATCAGGGTGCAGCGTTGTTTCTACGGTCAGGGCAGAAAAAGGTCCCTCTGAAGAAGAGCAGCCTTACCATACGCCCGCGGCGGAATGTGCCGGAGGACACGATCGAGATCATCGGCACCTCGTCGAAAATGCTCGAAGCGATTGAGCTGGCGGAGCGAGCGGCAAAGGCCAATATTTCGGTTCTGATCCAGGGGGAAACCGGCGTCGGAAAGGAGCTTTTTGCGCGTCTGATCCACAGCCGGCTTGGGCTGCCCGACGCACCCTATGTACCGCTCAATTGTGCCGCGGTCTCGGGGGATCTGATCGGAGCCGAGCTTTTCGGTTATGTCGACGGAGCTTTTACCGGTGCTGTTCGCGGAGGTCGGCCCGGTAAGTTCGAACTGGCTGACGGCGGTCTTCTGTGCCTGGACGAGATCGGAGACATGCCAATCGAACTTCAGCCCTATCTGCTGCGCGCGCTGGAGCAGCGCGCAATCTATCGGATGGGGGACAGCAAGCGGCGTCCGGTCGATGTGCGGCTTGTCGCGATGACCAACCGCGACTTGCGGTCCGAGATTGAAAAAGGCGCATTTCGGCGAGATCTCTTCTATCGCATTGGGGTGGTCACGATCATGGTTCCGCCGTTACGCGAACGAAGCAGTGATATCCTTCCGCTTATCGAACATTTCTCAAACCACTACGCCGAAAAGATCGGCCGTGCGAAGATGACGTTCGGCGCCGCCACACTCGACCTGCTTTTGAATTACCGATGGCCAGGCAATGTGCGTGAACTGCGGAACACTATTCAACGCATTTACCTTGTCGGATCGGGTCCCGTCGTGACGATCCGTGATCTGCCTCCGGAACTTCGAGACGATTTCGACGAGACCGAAGAGGACACGCTCGAAAGTATCCTGCGCGGCAATTCTGGAGACCTGGAAAGCATCGAGGCAAGCGCCATCCGCCGGGCCTTACTGACAGAAAAAGGCAACCTGACACGTGTTGCGGCGGTGCTGGGAATCTCGCGGCCCACGCTTTATCGAAAGATGCGTCAGTATCGCATCGAGCGGACCTGACCAGATTTCCATCAATCCAGGCGGGCCGGAAGGTATTTCACCCGGCGGATCGGAATCGACGATTCCAGCGATGCAACCCCCGGCAGCTTGGTAAGGCGGCCGGTCAGGAAGCGTTCGAATTCGGCCATGTCGCTGACCGCAATGCGCAGAAGATAGTCGAAGCTCCCGGTCATCAGCCAGCAATCGACGATCTCGGGGCAGCGCCGGATCTCGGTCTCGAAGGCGACCAGCCGGTCGTCGATCTGCCGGTCGAGCCGGACGGAGATGAAGACGCTGAACCCGTAGCCCAACCGCGCGTCGTCGATCCGGGCATTGTAGCCGGTGATATAGCCTTCGGCTTCGAGCTTGCGGATGCGGCGGGCGCAGGGCGAGGGCGAAAGACCCACCCGGTCGCTCAGCTCCTGATGGGTCAGGCGCGCATCCCGCTGCAACTCGCGCAGGAGCTTGTAGTCGATTTCGTCAAGGTCTGCGTTCATTCGTGACGGATTCCATCGCCCATTGCGGAATATGCGCTTGATATAGGCGCAGATCATCCGAATCTTCAGAAAAATTGGCAAGAAAAATCCTGGCGAAGCCTGTATCCAGAAGCGGACAGGGAGGCCGGGATGACAGACGAATCCACATATCTGAAGACCGTCGAACAGCGCCTGTTGTGGCTGTCGCATTGGATGATCCACAACGCCAACCACATCCGGCCCAAGGCGGACGGGATCAAGGTCGGCGGGCATCAGGCGTCTTCAGCCTCCATGGTGTCGATCATGACGGCGCTCTACTTTTCGGCGCTGCGCCCCGAGGATCGGGTGGCCGTCAAGCCGCACGCCTCGCCCGTCTTCCACGCAATGCACTACCTGATGGGCAATCTTTCGCGCGAAAAGATGGAGAATTTCCGCGGCTACGGCGGTGTCCAGAGCTATCCGAGCCGCACCAAGGATACCGACGACGTGGATTTCTCGACCGGGTCGGTCGGGCTGGGCGTGGCGATCACCTCCTTTGCCTCCCTCGTGCAGGACTACATCCGCGCCAAGCCCTGGGGCGCCGAGGCACCCGCGGGCCGGATGGTTGCGCTGATGGGCGATGCGGAGCTGGACGAGGGGAATATCTACGAGGCGCTTCAGGAGGGGTGGAAGAACAATCTGCGCAATTGCTGGTGGATCATCGACTACAACCGCCAGTCGCTGGACGGGATCGTGCGCGAGGGATTGTTCGAGCGGATCGAGAAGATTTTCGATGCGTTCGGCTGGGATGTGATGCGGGTGAAATACGGCCGCCTGCAACGCGCCGCCTTTGAAGAGCCCGGAGGCGATGCCCTGCGCGGCTGGATCGACCGCTGTCCCAACGCGGAATATTCCGCGCTGACCTATATGGGCGGCGCGGTCTGGCGGCGGCGACTGATGGAGGATCTGGGCGATCAGGGACCGGTCTCGGCGCTGATCGAGCGGCGGAGCGATGCCGCGCTTGCCGAGCTGATGGAGAACCTCGGCGGCAATTGCGTGCAGACCATGGCCGAGACCTTCGCCGCCATCGACCATGACCGTCCGACCTGCATCCTCGCCTATACAATCAAGGGCTGGGGCACGCCGATCGCCGGGCACAAGGACAACCATGGCGGGCTGATGACCAAGGCGCAGATGGCGGAATGGCAGGTCCGGATGGGCGTGCCCGAAGGCGCGGAGTGGGAGCCTCTCGCGGCGGTCCGCGATCCGGACGGCCTGCGCGCATTTCTTGCCCGGGTGCCGTTTTTTACCCGCTATCCGCGGCGGTTCGCCGAAGACCGGCTTGCCGTGCCGGCCATCGCGGCGCCTGCGGATCGCGAGATCTCGACCCAGACCGCCTTTGGCAAGATGCTGGGCGAACTGGCGCGGGACACCGGGCCGCTTGCCGTGCGGATCGTCACCACCTCGCCCGATGTCACCGGCACGACGAGCCTTGGCCCCTGGGTCAACCGGCGCAAGCTCTTTGCGCGCAAGGCGCAGGCCGATGCATTCATCGAGCACCGCATCCCGTCCACCGCGAAATGGGAATTCGCCCCGGAAGGCCAGCATATCGAGCTTGGCATCGCCGAGATGAACCTGTTCGTGCTGCTGGGCGCCGCGGGTCTTGCCCATTCGCTCTGGGGCAGGCGGCTGATCCCGATCGGCACGGTCTACGACCCCTTCGTGCATCGCGGCCTCGATGCGCTGAACTATGCCTGCTACCAGGATGCGCGCTTCATCATCGTCGGCACGCCGTCCGGTGTGACCCTGGCGCCCGAAGGCGGGGCGCATCAATCGGTCGGCACACCGCTGACGGGCATGGCGCAGGACGGGCTCGCGGCCTTCGAGCCCGCCTTTGCCGACGAGCTGGCGGTGATCCTGGAATGGGCGTTCGACTACCTGCAGCGCGACGGCGAGGGCGATCCGGACGAACGCACCTGGCTGCGGGACGAGACCGGCGGCTCGGTCTATCTGCGGCTGACCACGCAACCGCTGGAACAGCCCGGCAAGCGGGCCGACGACCGCTTCCGCCAGGGCGCGATCGACGGTGCCTACTGGCTGCGCGAGCCGGGTCCGAATTGCAGCGTGGTCATCGCCTATCAGGGGGCGGTCGCCGCAGAGGCCATCGCGTCCGCGGGTCTGGTGGGGGAACACCGGCGCGACATCGGGGTTCTGGCCGTGACCTCGGCCGACCGACTTGCCGCCGGCTGGACGGCGGCGCAGCGCGCCCGCGCACAGGGCAACGCCACGGCTCAAAGCCATATCGAGCGTTTGCTTGCCCTGCTTCCCGAAACCTGCCGCATTGTCACTGTGCTAGACGGGCATCCGGCGGCTTTGGCTTGGCTCGGATCGGTTGCAGGGCACCGGACGATTGTGCACGGAGTCGAGCATTTTGGCCAGACCGGCACCATCAGCGATTTGCATCGACATTTTGGAATTGATAGGATTGCGATTTCAAATTCGGTTGCAAAATTCACATATGGCCCTGATTTTTAGAGAGTTTAATAATCATCGCGGACGAGAAATGGAAACGGGAAAAGCCAGAGAAAGGGAAGCCCGGGTGCCGGGCTTGAAAGGATAGAGAGAGTCTCTTCCGGGTCCGGCGTGACAAGGACCCAGACCATGGCCAAGACCACGACCCGACCGAAACCCGCCACCTCAAAGAAGACCGGCGCCGCCGACATCCGGATGATCCCGCTCGACCAGTTGGAGCCGAGCCCGCTCAACGTCCGCAAGGTTGCAGCAAGCGCCAGCGATGACGCCGAACTCCTCGCCAGCATCCGCGAGACAGGCATCAAACAGAACCTGGTGGTTCATGCGCTGTCTGAGACACGTTTTGCGGTCGATGCGGGCGGCCGCCGCCTCAAGGCGCTGAAGCAACTCGTCGAGGAAGGTGTGATCCCCGCCGATCACCCGGTGCCCTGCCTCGTGGAGGACGAGCGCAACGCCATCCTCACCTCCGCCACCGAAAACCTCCAGCGCGCGGCGATGCACCCAGCCGACCAGTTCGAAGCCTTTGAGGCGATGATCGGCGAGGGCCGCAGCGAAGACGAGATCGCGCTGAAGTTTGGCGTCTCCGTCGACCTGGTGCGCCGTCGCCTCAAGCTCGCCCGTGTCGCGCCGGAGATCATCGAGCAGTTCCGCGCGGGCGACCTGACCCTCGAATGCGTGATGGCCTTCACGCTGACCGACGACCATGATCGCCAATTGGCGGTCTGGAACGCAGTGAAAGGCAGCTATCACATCCATCCGCAAAGCATCAAACGCCAGCTGACCGAGACAGCACATTCGGCGAACTCGGCGCTTGGTCGGTTTGTCGGCATCGAGGCCTATGAGACGGCGGGCGGCGTTCTGCTGCGCGATCTCTTCGATGATCGTGCCAGCGCCCATATGGAAAACCCCGAGCTCCTGGAGCGACTTGCCATTGAGAAGCTGCAAGCCGCGGCCAAACCTTTCGAGGCGGCTTGGAAATGGGTCGAAGTGCATCTCTCGGTGGATTACGGCGCGTTTCGCAGTTTCGGGCGGGTCTATCCGCAGGACATCGACCCCGATTCGGACCTGCTCGCTGAAGAAGAACGTCTGATTGCGCGCGAGGAAGAACTGGCGGCGCAGAATGACGGCGAGGACTGGACCGACGCTGAAACCGAAGAGTACTACGCCATCGAGCCGCGCCTGCGCGAGATCGAAGCCCTGCAGCGCGAACGGCAACCTTACGCAGACGAAGATCGCGTCATCTCAGGCGTGGTTCTGACCATCGGTCATGACGGGGCGCTGCGCGTCGAGAAAGGCCTGGTGCGGCCGGAGGACATTCCAGCGGTGCCCGAGCCCGACGAGGTCATCGCAGATGCGGACGGCGCCCCCTCCCCTGCCCGGCCACAGGTAACGCCGCCGACATCCTCGACACCGGTGCCGACCTCCGACCCTGCCGCGACTTTGCGCAAGGCGGACGGGATTTCGGCGAGCCTCGCCGACGATCTGCGGGCCACGCGTCAACACATCCTTCGGGCGCATCTGGCGGCGGATTTCGAGGTGGCGTTTGATGCGATGATCTACGCGCTCTGCGAGCAGGCTTTGGGGCGGTCCTACAACAACGAGGCGCTCGATATCTCGATCCGACCCTTCCAAGCGCAAAACCGCGAGGTGCTGCATGCGGACACCGTCGCCCAGAAGATGCTCGAGGCGCTGGAACAGGACCTCGCCACCGATTGGATGAAGCTGGAGAAGCCCGAAGACTTCCGGGCGATGTCGGCGCTGCCCATTGCCGACAAGCAGGCGCTTTTCGCCTGGGCGACGGGTTTAGCGGTTAAGCCGCAGCTCTCCTCCGACAATCGCCCCTCCCCGATCATCGAGGAGATTGGCGCACGGCTTGACGTCGATGTGGCGGCCTGCTGGCGCCCCACAGCACAAAACTACTGGGGTCGGGTCAACAAGGGTCATGCAGTTGCCACGGCGCGCAAGCTGATCGGCGACGACTACGCCGAAGATCACAATCGCGAGCGCAAGGGCGATATCGCCGCCGCGATGGAACGGGCTTTCGCGGAAACATCGGGCGAGACGGAAGGATTCAACGCCGCGACGGTTGCAAAAACGACGCGCTGGCTGCCCGAGGGGATGGTGTTTGCCGGAGCGACTGAGGCCGACGCCAAAATGATTGGCGATGCGCCCGAGGCGGAGGAAGGCGACGTGCCCGCCGCAGACGCTGTGGCCGAGGCGGAGAGTGATGAACCGCCGTCCTTGCCCGCCTTCCTCAGCGAGGATGCAGCCTGACGAAGCAAACATCGGTCTGATTACCACATGAACTTTGGGCCGTCCTCACATCGAGGGCGGCCCTTTCCGGCTGGCGGGTTGCCTACAGCCGATATCGGATCGGCTGGCCCGTCCCGGAGATATCCCATGACCACCATCCTCGACCTCGATCCCGTCAAGGAAGCCGAACGCATTGCCGCGCAGAACGATGCGTTTCGACGTTCCATCCTCGGCACTACGCCTGTCACCGATGCCCCGCAGGGCCAGTTCGTGATGACACGCGGCGTCGCGGCACTTGGACCCGACGCCCAACTGGATCTCACCCGTCGTGTTGCCGCCTTCGACGGGTTCAATGCCGACAGCGACCCGCAGGGATGGCACGAAATGGGTGTCATCGACCTCGATGGTACGACAGTCTGGTTCAAACTCGACCTCTATGATGTCGACTACACGTACGGCTCGCCTGAACCTTCCGACCCCGGACAGACGCGCCGGGTTCTGACCCTGCTTCTGCCGTCAGAATACTGACGACCCCTCTTCCCCCAAACCTGGCCCTGGACCGCCCTTGCACAAAGGGCGGTCCTTTCGGGCTGGCGGGTTCCATGGGGCGCGATGGTTGCGTCCCGCCCGCCGCAGGAGACCAGAGATGGCCAAGACACTCGACTACCAGATCACCCTCTACCCCGCGCATCGCGATGGCGCCTTCGTTGTTACCGAGTTCCAGATGCTGGGGAGCTACCCCGAAAAGCGCATCCAGGCCGCTGGCATGGATGACCTGATCGACAAGGTGACGCAGTTCGCAATGGAGCATGGTGAGAGTTGCAGCGCTTCGGTGCGTTGCCTCGCGCCGCGCAAACCGCCGGGGTTCAAGCGCGCGACCGAGAACCTCTATTTCAACCTGGTTGACCGGACGGCCGAGAAACGCGGCGACGCTGCGGCCTGAAGCCCTCACGCGGGAAACCTCCGGGGCGGCCTCGCGTAACGGTCGCCCTCCCCTCCCCCAATTCCAAAGGACCAAAAACATGACACAAGCGACTGATTTCTATGCGCAGATGCTCGAATCCCAGAGACACGCTGCCGAACAGCGGGTCGAGACCCGCGCGGCACTTCTCACCGAGCTGCGCGCCCTCGGCGTGACCAGCATCGAGGTGCAATACGAAGGCTACGGCGATTCCGGCAATGTCGAGGACGTTGTCGTGACGCCTGACGCGATCATCCTCACGGAAGAACTACGGCGCCGCGTCGAAGACTTCGGCTGGGACTTCGCCTATGCGCTGAGTCCCGGCTTCGAGAACAACGAAGGCGGCTATGGCGAACTGACCTGGGCGCTCGAGGCAGACAAGATCGATGTCAGCCACTCGAACCGCTATATTGAGACCAACACCACCGAACACGAGGGGCTCTGACATGGCACATCCCCTCCATCACGCAGAAAGCTCAGCCCGAAAGTTCGGCGGCGTTCCAGATGATTATCAGTTCGTGCATGACTGGTTCGACTCATCCAAAGAGCACCTGGCCCTCTTTGTCCACCGAGCATACCGCCATCATACGGCCGGAATCTATGATGCCCAACGGATCTTCGGACACAGCCTGACCAACAGCGCAGGCCGGGTCGTCCCGATCCGCTGGATTGGCGAGCAGCATGTGCGCGAAGACTGCCAGGGGCGGATCCCGTCGCTGGCGGACTGGCTCGGACGCATACAGCCGGAGCCGTGGATGGCCAATGGCCGGATCGACAACGACCCGACGCAGATCGGTCGCGATCCGCGCGCGGTCTGGATCGAGGCGGTGGTGGGTCACCAGACCATTCTCGGTTTCGAAGACTGGCTTTTGAAGGTCTCTGTCGAGCACGTCCAGCATCGTCAGAACCGCGCTGCCGCCTGATCCGCCGGTCGGCAAACTCGCCAACCATCTGACCACATCCAAATCGACCCGCCTGCTCCTTAACCGGCCAAGCGGGTCGATTGCATTTCAAGAAAGGAAATCGATATGCAAGACCTCGTCTATGAGGAGGCCTACCAAGGCCACATCATCAAGATCTACCATGACCCGGATGCTGAAAGCCCACGGGAGTGGTCCAACCTCGGCACGCTCATCTGCTGGCATCGGCGCTATCGGCTGGGTGACAGCCATCAGTTCGAAAGCCCCGAGGCGTTCCTGCGCGATCTTGCCGATGTTTCGGATCAGAGCGACCTTTCAATGGACCAGCTGCGCGAGCGCGCCGAACGCAAGTCCGTCCTTTTGCCCGTGTTTCTTTATGATCATTCCGGGCTCGCCATGAACACCATCGGATTCCACTGCCCGTGGGACTCCGGCCAGGTCGGCTTCGTCTACGCGACGAGAGAAGCAGTCCGGAAAGAGTTCGGTGTGAAACGTGTCACCAAGGCGCTGCGTGAAAAGGCTGAAGACATCCTGCGCGGCGAAATCGTCACCTACGATGCTTATATTGGCGGTCGGGTCTATGGATATGTAATTGAGCAGGACGGCGAGGAGGTCGACGCTTGTTGGGGGTTCGTCGGTGACTATGAGACCGGCTGTTTGTCCGAAGCGCGGGAGGCGGTGCCCACATCTTCGCCGGGTCAAACACGCGAGTCCGCTGCCGCTCAAGCGCGGGCTCACGCTTAGGAACCGGCACAGATGGCATACGCTCCCTTTCTTGCGGGAATCCCAATCGGCCTCGCATTGCTGCAATGCAGAAATATCATGGCCCGGTTATTGTGCGGTCGCAGCATGACCACTATGTTTCGAATGTGATCGGTTCTCTCCTCCTCCCTGAACCGATCCGGAATAATCGGCGGCATCCACCTCCTCCCGGATGCCGCCTTTTTCTTTTTCAAAGATCTTCCTGAAGGTTGTCCAAGTTTTGTCAGCAGCCGCTCGGTGGACGACGTAGCCGTTTCGGATGCGCAGGCCCCAAACCGCCCAAAACTTTGGCGAGCTGGTAATACGTTAAGTTGACAAGGACTTCCGCGACAGCGCCCACAGACCCATCCCCAGATTCTGGGGATAAGTTACCGCTGCCGGAGCGGAGATCAGCAATCCCATGAAAGAGCGAGAGGCAGGGCGGGAGGGGTGACCCCTCCCGGGCGAGAGAGTGCGCGCGGGGCTTGGGGCCAACCCTAAACCCCGGAGATTGCCGATGAACGCTCACCCCCATTCCGTCCCGCTTGCGCCCGAGGCCCTTGCCCTGCCGGAACCCTCGCGCTTCGCCCAAAACCTGATGCAGGCTGCGAAAACCCTTGTGCCGCAGTTCGAGGCGGGCTGCCCCATCGACGCCGCCGCCCTTCGCGCCGCGATGGAGGAGGCCTTCGGGGCCAGCGACACCAGCGGCACCTGGGTCTGGAAAGACGCCTACGAGGTCGCCGAGATCGCCCAGATCCTGGTGCTTTCGCGCTACGGTGCGCTTATGCAGCGCCAGGCGGCCTCGCCGCAGGCCTTCTTCACCATGATCGAGCGTCTCGCCGCTCTGGCGCCGTCGCACACGCGGCGCTCTGAGGACAGCGTCCGTCTGCAACAATTCTCGACCCCTCTGCCTCTTGCGGCCATTGTTGCGCAGGCGGCGGGGTTTCGGGATGCCGACCTGGTGCTCGAGCCCTCGGCCGGAACCGGCATGCTGGCGATCTTCGCCCGGATTGCAGGTGCTCGGCTGGCGCTGAACGAGCTTGCGGAAACTCGCCGCGCCCTGCTGGAACACATGTTTCCGGATGCTGTCCTTTCTGATCACGATGCTGCGTCGATCGACGACCGCCTCGACCGCTCGATCGCGCCCTCAGTCATCGTAATGAATCCGCCGTTTTCGGCTGCGAACCATGTCGAGGGTCGGTTCCGGCAGGCCACCAGCCAGCATGTCCTGTCCGCCCTGGCACGCCTCGCGCCGGGTGGGCGTCTCGTCGTCATCACCGGCGAAAGCTTCCGCCCCTCCACGAAATCCTTCCAGTCGACGTTTCAGCGGATCGGTCGGAGCGCCGATGTGGTGTTTTCCGCTGCGATCGACGGCAAGGTCTTCGCGCGGCATGGCACCACGATCGACACGCGGCTGACGGTGATCGACAAGCGCCCGGCTGGCGCCGGAGTAACTGCACCGGTCGAGAGCGAGGCGGCCTATCATCTGCTCTGCACGACCACGGGTGATCTTCTCACTGCGGTGCTGACTCATTGTCCCGAGCGCTGCAGCCCCCCGCCCTGCCCCACCAGCGCGGCTTTGGCGGTGCCGAAACCCGCTGCGCGGACCAACCTGCACGCCCTGCGCAACGCCGCCCGCCAGGAAACCCGCGCCCTCGCCGAAGAACGCGCGAGGCATCCGTTTGACGACATCGAGACGGCACCGCTCGACTACCTGCCAAAAGCCTGGAGCGAACCCGAGGGCACGCTGCAGGACACGGTCTACGAGGCCTATGACCTTCAGGCGATCCGGATAGACGGCGCGGCGGTGCATCCGACCGCACTTGTCCAATCCGCCGCCATGGCATCGGTCCCGCCGCCCGTGCCGACCTACCAGCCCCTTCTGCCGAAAGCCCTCGTCGCTGACGGCCTTCTCTCCGCGCCGCAGCTGGAAAGTGTCATCTATGCTGGCAATGCCCACGAGACACATCTCAAAGGCTGGTTCAAGCACAGTGAGATCGAAGGCCAGCTGATGGCGGCCACTGAGAGCGACGAGGGTTCCTTCCGTTTTCGCAAGGGCTGGTTCCTTGGCGATGGCACCGGCTGCGGCAAGGGGCGGCAGGTCGCGGGCATCATCCTCGACAACTGGCTCAAAGGGCGCCGCCGCGCGGTCTGGGTGTCAAAAAGCGACAAGCTCATCGAAGATGCGCGTCGCGACTGGATGGCGCTCGGGGGTCGTGAAAGCGATATCGTGCCGCTCTCGAAATTCCGCCAGGGAAGCGACATCAGGCTACCCGAGGGCATCCTCTTCGTCACTTACGCCACGCTACGCTCGGCCGAACGCGAGGGCAAGGCCTCCCGCCTCGACCAGGTCACGGCCTGGCTCGGTGAGGGGTTCGACGGGGTCATCGCGTTCGACGAAAGCCACGCCATGGCGAATGCCGCAGGCGAAAAGTCCGACCGCGGCGACAAAAGGGCCTCCCAACAGGGTCTTGCGGGCCTCGCGCTGCAAAACGCCGTTCCCGATGCCCGCGTGCTCTACGTTTCGGCCACTGGGGCGACGGTCGTCGGCAATCTCGCTTATGCGTCCCGTCTTGGCCTTTGGGGCACCGGGGATTTCCCCTTCGTAACGCGGGCCGAGTTCGTTGCCGCGATGGAGGCCGGGGGCATCGCCGCCATGGAGATGATCTCGCGCGACCTGAAGGCGCTCGGTCTCTATCTGGCGCGATCGCTCTCCTATGCCGGGGTTGAATACGAGATGCTGGTCCATGAGCTGACGCCTGCCCAGGTCGCGATCTATGACAGCTATGCCGAAGCCTATCAGATTATCCACACCAACTTGGAGGCGGCCCTTCAGGCCTCGGGTATTTCCTCCGAGACCGGTACGCTGAACCCCCAGGCGAAATCCGCCGCGCGCTCGGCCTTCGAGAGCAATAAGCAGCGCTTCTTCAACCATCTCATCACCGCCATGAAATGCCCCTCCCTGATCCGTTCGATCGAGGCGGACCTGGCGGCGGGGCATTCGGCCGTGATCCAGGTGGTCTCGACCAGCGAGGCAGTGATGGAACGGCGCCTCGAAGAGATCCCGCCTTCGGAGTGGGACGACCTGCAGGTCGATTTTACGCCGAGGGAGAACATCATGGACTACCTGATGCACTCCTTCCCGACTCAGCTCTTTGAGCCTTACACCGACGAGAACGGGGACCTGCGCTCGCGCCCCGCCCTCGATGGCGATGGCAATCCGATCATTTGCCGTGAGGCGGAGCGGCGGCGGGACGATCTTGTTGAGCATCTTGGGGCGCTCGCCCCGGTGCAAGGCGCGCTCGACCAGATCCTCTGGCATTTCGGCGGGGAGGCGGTGGCCGAGGTCACGGGGCGCAAACGGCGCATCGTGAAGACGCGTGAGGGGCGGCTCAAGGTCGAGAACCGTCCCGCCTCGTCCAACCTCGGTGAAACCCAGGCCTTCATGGATGATGCCAAGCGCATCCTGATATTCTCTGATGCCGGCGGTACCGGTCGCAGCTACCACGCCGATCTCGGGGCAAAGAACCAACGCCTTCGGGTGCATTACCTCCTTGAGCCTGGCTGGAAGGCAGACAATGCAATTCAGGGGCTCGGGCGCACCAACCGCACCAACCAGGCACAGCCGCCGCTCTTTCGCCCCGTGGCGACAGACGTGAAGGGCGAGAAACGGTTTCTCTCCACCATCGCCCGCCGTCTCGACACGCTTGGGGCCATCACCAAGGGGCAACGCGAGACCGGTGGGCAGAACATGTTCCGCGCCGAAGACAACCTCGAGAGCCCCTACGCCCGCGCGGCGCTGCGGCAATTCTTCTACAAGCTGCGCGCGGGCAAGATCGATGCCTGCTCCTACGCGAAGTTTCAGGAGATGACCGGTCTGACGCTCGATGAGGCGGATGGCACCATGAAAGAAAACCTGCCGCCGATCCAGCAGTTCCTGAACCGCTGCCTCGCGCTCCGGATCGACATGCAGGACGCGATTTTTGAGGCCTTCGGCGGGTTTCTTTCGGCCATCATCGAGGACGCTCGGCAGGCGGGCACGCTCGATGTCGGCCTTGAGACGCTCAAGGCGGAGAAATTCGAGATTGTCGACCGCAAGGTCATCTTCGAGCACGAGGCGACGGGGGCGACGGCCACCGCCCTGACCGTAGAGCGCACGGATCGAAACGATCCGCTGACCTTGCCGCGGGTCAAACAGATCTGCGCCGACACAAAGGGCGCGACGCTGTGCTGGAACAAGACTTCCAAGCGTGCAGCACTCATGGTGAATGCGTCGGCTTTCATGGACGAGGATGGCGCGCCAATCCTTCGGGTGAAGCTCCTGCGTCCCATGACGACCGAGATCCTCGTGCTTTCCGAGTTCTCGAAATCGCACTGGGAAGAGATCGATGATGCGATGTTCGAACAGCTCTGGCAGGCCGAGGTAGACGCAGTGCCGGAGTTCACCACCTCGAAGATCACGCTGATCTGCGGGCTTCTTCTGCCAATCTGGGATCGCCTGCCCGCCGACAACATGCGCATCTATCGCCTTCAGACCGAAGACGGGGAGCGCGCCATCGGCCGTCTTGTCAGTCAGGAGCAGCTTCTCAATGTCTACGCGCGGCTCGGGCTCGACTGCCAGATCGAGATGACGCCGCAGGAGGTCTTTACGACCGTGATGGAGGCCAGGACAAGTCTAAGCCTGCTCGGCGGCTACCAGCTGCGCCGGTCGTTGGTCATGGGCCAGCCGAGGCTTGAATTGATTGGAGCGTCGGGCACGGCCCTCCCCGGTCTGAAGGCCCTGGGCTGTTTCACCGAGGTGATCCAGTGGAAGACGCGTGTGTTTATCCCGGTGGACGGTACCGAGGTTCTGGCGCGTGTGCTCGCCGAGCATCCCGTTGGCGCCAGCGCCGCGGATGCCGCCGCATGAGCGCGCGGCGCAGCATCGCAGACCTCTCGGCCGATCTGGCAGATCGTGCCGAGAGTTTCTGCCGCCAGTATTTCCCCGAGGGGCGCATGCAGGGCAATTATTGGCAGGTTGGCGATACCTCGGGGGCCAAGGGCCAGAGTCTCGCCATCCGCCTGCAAGCTCAAGGTGGGCGTAAAGCCGGGTCCTGGACCGACTATGCGACGGGTGAATTTGGCGATCTGATCGATCTGCTGCATGAACGGCTTGGGTCGGTCACGCTGAAGGAAACGCTGCGGGAAGCTCGGTCCTTCCTCGGCGAGGCCCCCTGCCCTGCCGTGCCGCGAGACACCCAAACCGGTGAGCAACCAGATGCCGCCTCGAGCAAGCGCATCGCGCGGGCGCGCAAACTCTTTGCCGCGGGCAAGCCGGTGCTTGGCACACTGGCTGCCACCTATCTGCAAGGGCGCGGGACTACACGGCTGGGTCCTGCCCTCCGTTATCACCCGCGGGTCTTCCTGCGGCAGGGCGAGGACGATCCCGATCCGCCGCAAAGGGCCCCTGCCCTGCTCGCCAAGATCACCGACAATCGGGGCCAGATCACCGGCTGCGCAAGAGTTTTTCTCGACTCGTCCACCGGCGGTTTGGCCGGGATCGAGAGCCCGAAACGGATCCTCGGGCAGCTGCACGGCCATGCCATTCGCTTCTGGTCCGGCTCACCTCGCAGCGATCTCATCGTCGGCGAAGGGCTCGAGAACACCCTCTCGGTTGGCACCGCTCTCCCGGAGTTCGATCTCGCCTCCTGTCTCACCGCCAGCCATCTCGGCCTCTTCATTCCGCCGCCGGGGATCAAGCGTATCTGGATCGCGCGGGACAATGACGAAGCTGGACGTAACGCATCAAAGAGACTGCGTAACCAACTGGAATCGCGTGGAATTACCTGTGGTGAACTCGTGCCGAGCATGTGCGATTTCAACGACGATCTGCGGGCATTCGGCAGAGATGCGCTGCGTCGGTCCCTGTTAGGGGCCGCGAAAGCACAAGGTCTGGAGATCGAGGACGGGTGACCGCTAACCTTCTCGAAGATGCCTGACTGGGCCAAGGTTCCGCCGGTTCGATCTGATCCCGTTTGGATAAGGGGAGCGATGGACCAGCGGGTCGGGGCTGAGTGCCCCTCGCCCGGGCAGCAATGCGCCCGCTACCCAGAAAATTCCCCTGCCCCTTCGGGCCATTCCTCGCGGGGACAATTTTCCGGCCCGGGGCGCATTCTCCGCTGCGCTCCGATCCTGACGGATGCGGCCCGGTCGCCGCCGGTCCTGTTATCGCCCCATCCAAATCGGGTCAGATCAAACAGAGGAACCAGACAATGCCACATCAGACAGACATCCAAGAGGAAACCAGCGTGACCTCCGCCATCCTCGACCACCTCGCACTTCACGGCGCAACGCCCGGGCCCGGCGAGACCGATCATCGCCCCCTGCCCCAGCCGGACGAGGTCGAGCTCGCCATGGCGACGCTTTTCGACACCACCATCGGCCTCCTCATCGGCAGCCAGTTGGAAGACAATCTTGAAGAGATGCTCTGGTCCCTCACCTCGATCTTCCATCGCCGGCTGACCCATATCCAGAAGCTCCTCGATGACAACGAATTCGAGGTCCGGGAGAGTCTGTCGATCCAGGACGGCTCCGAGGTCGCCTCGGTTGAGCTCGAGCGCCTCCAGTTGATCGGGCTCAAGCTCTGGGACCATCGCGACGCTTTCGAGCAGATGCGCGATCTGGCCGTGGACCACTTCTCGGCCAACACCGGCTCGCCCTGGCTGCCCCGCACCGGATCCAAGGTCTCGCATCGCGGTCTCACCTCCGCGGTGGTGGACAGCCGGGCCTATCTCTCGGCCAAGCGCCGCAAGGAGACCGAGGTGCACTGCCCCGAAGGCACGCGGATCGCGTTTTCGGGCGGGGACTATCAGGCCTACGATCTGATCTGGTCCGTTCTCGATGCCACCCACGCCAAATACCCCGACATGGTGCTGCTGCACGGTGGTACGCCCAAAGGTGCAGAAATGATCGCGGCCCGTTGGGCAGATACCCGTGGTGTCACCCAGGTGGTCTTCAAGCCCGACTGGAAGAGCCACGGCAAGGCAGCCCCCTTCAAGCGCAACGACAAGATGCTCGATACCATGCCCCAAGGTCTGATCGCCACGCCCGGTTCGGGCATCACCGAGAACATCGTCGACAAGGCCCGCAAGCTCGGGATTCGCATCAAGAGGATCGGGGCTTAGGCCCCGGTTCTACCATGACATCAGTCAGAGCGCCCTGTGCGGTTCGCTCTATGAGTTTACAGGGGTGCCATTTCTGCGGGATTTGGTTCGACAGACTGCTGAGTGTGTGGATGAGTATTTCTATCTGGTCGCTGTCGCGGGCCTTCCTGAAGCCTCGTGACGCTCTCGTCGTCCCGCGATCAGCGGGATGTTTGCCGAAAGGCACCCCATGTCGGCCAGGAAACTGACCAATCCGATGATCGTCTTGAACTCGCGCAACTTGAAGACGCTACGGCTCGTGACAAGCATCTTCGCATCCTGGCCATCCTTCGTCACCGCGTGCACGCCCCAGGAGCCATACCAACTGTTGTGGCGCTTCTCGGCAGTCTGGTTGCAGATCGCTTCGATGAGGTAGCCATCTGAGAGCAGATCGCGCAGGCCATCTTCAGTGACCACGTTCGGTGTTGCGCCGTCCAACAGCTGATCCTTTTCACTTATGCAGACGCGTATCGGGATTGGAGCGGACCCGAGCTTTTGCCTGATCTTCCGAGTCGCATGCGTCGTTTGCTCAGTTTCGCGATGCCATTCGGGACATCCTCGAAGTTCGCAACGCGGCCCGGGCTAATGCCGTCGGGGACAGATGCGCATGTCCTCGCCCTGGCATTTCATCTTCTTCAGCCTGTCAGATCACTTTCTGCTTGAGGTCCCTGTGAGTCGGCCGAGGAACTGAAAACGAGCCGGTGTTGCGTTGCGAAGGGTCCTGGTGTGTATCGAGAGATCAGGTGTGACTGTGCAAGGATCGCTTCGGCGTTGCTGGCTATCGGCTGTTCCCCTACCTTCCTTCGCGGCCACCGCACTTCTCCTTTTGTCTGAGTTGCATGACATGCCGGTCGCAGCTGTCGTCCCGTCCACAAAGGTTGTCGCCGATCTTTTTCCCCTGACCCTCCGGGTCATTCCTCGCAAGGCAAAAAGACCGGCGCCTGCCCCTCTCCGCTGCGCTTCGCCTTCGGTGTGGCCGGGCCTTGGCCAGCTGCAAGGTGACCATCATTGCAACGCAAACAAGGAGAAGAGCAATGACCACGAACTGCATCAAATTCACCAGCGCCGACATCGAAACCGCCAAGGGCGTCGGCTCCATCTCGACCCTGACCTTCGACCTCGACAT
>NZ_JAPWGV010000022.1:0-108691 GCF_027213915.1 Sulfitobacter sp. G21635-S1 | reverse complement strand
ACAACGAAATCGTTCTTCCACGACGCCAGCCACAAGCCTTGGCCCGGGTGTCAGCCCGGGCCGCGCCCGACCCTCCCCCCGGGAGGGCGCTTTTGGTGACTTCTCGTATTACACTGACAACATTGATATTTGTAAGGGAGGCGATCCGAATGCGCGTCTCAATGCGCCCTCCCAGGCTCGGGCGCGGCCCTTCGTTCGAAAACGTAACGCAGAACGCAGAAGAACGATTTACCTCCGGCGGCAGCCGTTTCCGGGTTTGTCAGCAATCTGGCGCCCCGATCCACATCGGGGCGTTTTTGTCCGGATGGCGGATTCGCAGGCAGGCACAGGCAGGCGGCGCAGGGTCCGGCCGATGCCCCGGGTGGCAAGGAAAGACTGTGACCGGCGCGGCAGAAACTGGGCGCAACCAGCTGAAACACTGCGTTTTTTGCCGGTTTTGAACCAAAAACACGCAAAATCGGCACAGTCACGCGGATTTTGGGGCCAACACCCTGATTTTGATATTCTCACAACATGGGGTATGGTAGAAAAACCAAAACACAAGAACCTACGAGGCAGTATGATGGCAACCAAATCAACACGGTCCTCTCGGACCAGAAAGACCCCCGTGGCAACAAAATCCTCAACACCCGCCCCCGTAACCGCAATTGATGGCAAGGCGCCCGCCGCTGCCGCAGCAGCGACACCCACCGTCGTGGAGGCACCGCAATCGGTGATCCTGGGCCCCGTCATGCGCAAGAAAGAGCTGATCGACCAGGTCGTGAAACGCTCCGGCATCAAGAAGAAAGACGCCAAGCCCGTCGTCGAATCCCTGCTTTCCGTGCTGGGCGAAGCGCTGGCCGACAACCGCGAACTGGTCCTGCCGCCCTTTGGCAAGGTCAAGGTGCGCCGTGAAAAGCAGATGCCGAATGGCCGCGTCATGGTGGTCAAGGTGCGCCAGTCCGCACCGCCGCAACCCGGCCCGTCCGACAAGCTGCCCGACGCGGCCGAGTAACAGCTTTTTCGCATCTCCTCTTGCAACGGCCCGCGCGATTGTCTAATTCGCGCGGCAAGGGTGATTAGCTCAGTGGTAGAGCGCTTCGTTCACATCGAAGATGTCAGGAGTTCAAATCTCTTATCACCCACCATTTTCCTCGCGTTTCGTTAGATCTGACCGGGTGGCTTGCTGAGAGCCTGACCGACGCGCGCCCTGCGGGCACTCTGGGTCAGGAGTTCAAATCTCTTATCACCCACCATATTTCCTCGCGTTTCGTATGTTCTGACCGGATGGCTTGCTGAGAGCCTGACCGACGCGCGCCCTGCGGGCAGCTGGGTCAGGAGTTCAAATCTCTTATCACCCACCATATTTCCTGCGTTTCGTATGTTCTGACCGGGTGGCTTGCTGAGAACCTGACCGACGCGCGCCCTTAGGCATCGAAACACCTGCGTTGGAATTTGGCATTTCCATCCGGCAACACCCCGGATATGGCTGTCTGCACCCGACGGAACGACGCAGGCGGCAATCACGTGACGACATATCCGAAAATCTGGTTCCTGCGCCACGGCCAAACGGAATGGAACAAGGTATCGAGGCTGCAGGGCCAGCTCGATTCCCCGCTGACCGACCAGGGGCTGGCAGAGGCGCGGCGGCAGGCGGCGCTGATGCCCCCGATCCTTGCAGATGAGCCGGCGCTTTTTGCCTCTCCGCTTGGCCGGGCACGGCAGACGGCGGATATCGCACTGGGGCAAAGGCCGTACCGGACCGACCCGCGGCTGATGGAAATCCACGCGGGCCGCTGGCAGGGGCTGCTGCGCGACGAGATCATGGCCCGGCATCCCGATTGGGCGGCCACCGATCCCACAGCGCTTGAGATCTACGAGGCGGCCGAGGGCGGCGAGGGGCTGACGGCGTTTCACGCCCGCATCCGCGACTTCATGCGCAGCCTCGATGGCCCCACTGTCATTGTCGCTCATGGGCTGCTGGGACAGGTGCTGCGGGCCGAGGCCCGTGGCCTGCCGCTGGCCGAGGCAGGCCGCCTGTCGAACCTGCAAGGCTGCGTCTACCTGCTTGAAAACGGGGTGGAAACACGGCTGGACCTGCCGGAGTGAGCCGGATGCCGCCGCTCTATATCCTGCGCCATGGCGAGACGACCTGGAACGCCTCGGGCCGCTTGCAGGGCCATTTCCACGCCGATCTGACCGACCGGGGCAGGGCCCAGGCCGAGACCCAGCGCCGGATCCTGGCAGCGCGCGACCTGACCGGTTTCCAACTCCTCAGCAGCCCGCAGGGCCGGGCGGTGCAGACCGCCCGCATCGTGATGCAAGCCGTTCCAGGCCCCCTGCAGACCGAAGCGGCGCTGGCCGAAATCGGCCTCGGCGGCTGGGCCGGGGAAACCCGCGCCGATCTGATCGCGCAGACCGGTGCGCAGGACGGGTTCGCGCTTTATGATCTGGCACCGGGGGGCGAGGGGCTGGCGGCCCTGCACGACCGCTGCAGCGCCTTTCTGACGCGGCTGACGCAGCCCTCGGTGCTGGTGACCCATGGCATCACCTCGCGCATGCTGCGCCTGATCCTGACCGGCCGCCCGCCCCGCGATCTGCGCGTCATCGACGGCGGGCAGGGGGTTGTATTCTACGTTGACGGCGGGGTGCAAACCCGACTGACTTTAGGGGCTTGAAGCCGCCCCCCGCCTTGCGCTAAGAGAGCCGGGCCGGGTCGTTAGCTCAGTTGGTAGAGCGCTTCGTTTACACCGAAGATGTCGGGAGTTCGAGCCTCTCACGACCCACCATCCTTCACCGTTTGATCAAGATGATAGGGAGGCTTTCCCTTGCAGGCCCGACCGACGCGCGCCGCTGCGCGGCACTCTGGGTCTGGAGTTCGAGCCTCTCACGACCCACCATCCTTCACCGTTTGAACTGGACGAACTGTAACGTTGCCTTGAAAGCCCGACCAACGCGCACCGCTGCGCGGCACTCTGGGTCTGGCGTTCGAGCCTCTCACGACCCACCATCCTTCACCGTTTGATCAAGATGATAGGGAGCCTTTCCCTTGCAGGCCCGACCGACGCGCGCCGCTGCGCGGCACTCTGGGTCTGGAGTTCGAGCCTCTCACGACCCACCATCAACTACCTGAAAATATTAGACTAAATGATCGGTCTGGCGTTCGTGTCCGTTCTTGTTTCCCAAGTCACGAGATGTGTTTCCCAACATCGGGCAGCGGCAAGATGGGTTCGGCGTTCATGGGGTCCTGAATCGCGCGGCGCGTCGTGCTCTGCCATGCGCCCCGACATGTACCCCAGCATGGAGTTCACATCGGTCCAATGCGCGTTATCGTCTAGCACCTGACGCAGCTTTGCGGTTGACCGGACCTGAGGCGCCATTGCCCAAAGGGCGTTTGGCCTTGCCCGTCTTGCAGTGAAATCATATACGCTGATGGCTTTAGAAGGAGCTGGATTGACCGATGAGTAACACGAATGACGAGACCACGGTTCAAATGGTTGTTGGCGCTATTGCTTATGATCCCCAGCGCGGTCTTGTCTTCAGTGGAACGGCCGGGGCGCAACCTTCGGCCATTCCAGCAACCGCTCCGATCTCAATGAGCTTGAATTACGACGACCGATCAGTCCCTGCCGCAGCAACCTTCTCATGGCTTGACGCAGCAGCTGAGAAAAATGCCGGAAATTCGTTTGAAATCGTCTTGCCGCTGCCGGAGCATTCCGATCAACCGCTGTGTTCCGTTACTTGCGATTTGCCCGATTGGTTGACACTGGACCCCGCCGTCGCAACGTTTCTTGCCGAGATCTTTCCGCGTGATGACAAGGCGTATGAGGCGATGTTCTTGAGAAAGATTCACCGTTTCGGTGACGAGGCGTTGCAGTACTTCATGGCGCGTCAGCTCTCGCAGAGCTTTAGTGGCAAGCGGGCATACCGGGTCGGCGCCGCCGTTGTGATGACCTACAAGGCCCTTGAGATCAATGATCCCGCGCTGCAAGAAGAGGCACTGAGACATGTCAAGACGCAACTTGTGCGGGTGGATGAATGTGAAATCACAAATCATCCCCGGACCAACCGCGAACATCTCGAAATTTCCTTGCTCTGTGCCAAGTGGCATCTGGAACTGGCTCTCCGGCGCCATGATGAGTTCTTTGCTACCCTGGAGCATTGTCGATCGCGTGCCGCAGGTATTACGAACTTCTTTACGCCTGCTTACAATCTGTCGATGACGCTGTTGATGCTCTGCGCGCTGTTGGCACGTAAGGGAGACGTCGAACAAGCTGCTGTCGTTGCAAATGAGGGGATGCAGATATTCAAGAATGCGGTGGCTTCTACAACCCAACAGCTCACATTGTTTCAAGAGCTGCGCATCTCACATCGAAATGTGCATCTTATGCTTTGCGCAACCAAGCCCGATAAACAAACCGACGCAGATTTCAAGATTTACTTTCGAAACAGCTTGAGGGTCCTGGGTGAGGCGGTGGATCGCCTGACGGATGCGGCTCTTGCGATCTATCCTGTACAGGAGGTCAATCGTTCTTGAAGGTTGGGGAGAGCGTTCCCCAGAACGTTTTGATTCGATAAGCGATAACACCTATCGACCAAACGAGGTATTTCAGATGTCCCATCCTTATAGCGATCTTCCAGCGCCAGCATTTTGGCGCAGCGCCGTTTCCGAGCGCAATCCTCTTGAAACATCCGATCTGTGGTCGCCGAAGCATGCGCTTTTGCCCACAGACAGTGTCGTGACCTTTGGCTCGTGTTTTGCACAACACATCAGCCGCGCCCTGCGACGCAATGGCTTCTCCTGGCTGGATTGCGAACCCGGCGCCAGTTTCGTCTCCGACAAGTTGAATAGCCGCTTCAACTATGGTGTGTTCTCGGCTCGAACCGGCAACATCTATTCGGCCAAAGCACTGTTGCAATGGGTTAAATGGTCATTGGGCCATGAGACAGCGCCCGAAGAAGTATGGGAGCGGAACGGCCGCTATTACGATCCTTTCCGTCCTGCGATCGAACCCGGTGGTTTCGCATCTCCCGAAGAAATGCACGCCTCTCGGGCGCAGACCCTGAGCGCTTTCCGTCGCGCTCTGACAGAATCTGATCTGTTCGTCTTCACCCTCGGCCTTACGGAAAGTTGGGAAAACGCCCAGCACGGCTATACCTATGCAACCTGCCCTGGCACCAACGCGGGCACCTTCGATCCGCAAGCACATGTCTTCCGGAATTACAGCTACGCGGATGTGCATGGCCATCTGCAAGAGGCCCTGACATTGCTGCGGGACGTTAACCCAGATGTTCGCATTCTGCTCACCGTTTCACCAGTCCCGCTTACCGCGACAGCATCAGGCAAGCACGTGGTGGTTTCGACAACATACTCCAAATCGGTTTTGCGTGCGGTGGCGGGTGCCGTGTCGGACACTTGGGACTCGGTAGATTATTTTCCCTCCTACGAGATTATTACGGCACCGAGTTTTCGCGGCATGTTCTACGATCCGAATATGCGCACCGTTTCGGGCAGGGGCGTGGATTTCGTTATGAGCCATTTCATCGCCGGTATCTCGGACAGCGCGACAGACAGCGCATCCGCCGATGTTTCGCAGCCTGCGCCTGCCGAAAAGACAGCACCTGTCGAGACGGCGCTTGAGGCAGAGGCCGACGTCGACGACATCAAGTGCGAGGAAGAGATCCTCGCAGCTTTCGCACCTAACTGACTTGCCCGGAGAATTCCACAGAATGCCCAAGATGTGTATTATCGGTAACAGCCACCTGGGTGCGCTGGCCCAATCGGAAACCGGAATGAAGAACTTTGCCGAAGCCGGTTATGATGTCGTGTATTGGGGGGCTGCGGGGACCCTCTTTGGCAAGATTGAATATTCAGATGGTCAGTTGGTTTCACCGGCGCCCGAGCGTTCCAAGATTATTTCTTCCGGTCGCTACGGCCACCTCCCTCTTTCCGATTTTGACGTCGTGGTTTTCTATGGCATGTCAGTCACACTTTCCAACTTTGCCTCCCAGATCACGAACCGCCTGAAAACGATAGAAGGGCGGTCAAAGTCCTTCGTTGATGCGGTTTTGGCGGAACAGATATCTGAATGGTGGGAGCGGCGGTTGGGGCGCGCCTTGATGCAGGTTGTGACAGATGCCGCGCCTGCGAAGAAGTTCTTCTTCACCCCGGATCCGCTGGTGGCGGAGAATCCAGAGTATCTCGGCAAATTCAAGGACTCTGTTCTTCTGCGAAGGGTTCTGGACGCTTTGTATGCCCATTGCGCGAAGTGGTGTGACGAACGCAATATTTCATTCTACAGACAAAGCGACGCGACCCTTGCTGGCAACCGCGTCACGACCGATTTCGATTACAACACCAATTCGGTCAAGATGGAGGCAGGCAAGCCGCATCCCGAGGATGATTTCGTGCATATGAACAGCAAATACGGCGACATCGTTCTTGCCGATCTGCTGACGCTGCTGGAAGCGGACCGTCCGGCAGAACGCGCGGTCGGCTGACAGCTGTCGGTTGCAGCGAACAGCGATAGACGATAAGCGACTTTCAGTAACTAAAGAGGTCCAGATGTCGGACATTAAGATTTTAGACTGCACATTTCGAGACGGCGGTTATTACAACGATTGGGATTTTTCCACACCCCTGATCAACAGTTATCTTGAGGCGATGAAAGCCGCTCAGGTGGATATCGTGGAGCTGGGATTTCGGTTTCTCAAGAACTCCGGATTCAAAGGGCCCTGCGCCTTTGCCACAGATGATTTCATTCGCTCCCTCACAATTCCCGAGGGGCTTGAAGTCGGCGTGATGCTGAACGGCGGGGACCTGCTGACCGATCTTGGTCTGGTGCCCACGCTCGAACGTCTGTTCCCGGAAAAAGCGGATACCACACCGGTCAGCCTGGTGCGGTTCGCCTGCCACTTCCGCGAATTCGAACAGGTGCTTCCGGCTGTCGGCTGGTTGACAGAGCGCGGATACAGGGTCGGTTTCAACCTGATGCAGATCACCGAACGCTCCGAGGAGGAAGTGCGACACTATGCCCGCACCTCCAAGGAATGGCCGATCGAGGCGCTCTATTTCGCCGACAGCATGGGCAGCATGTCCCCGGATGACGTCGGTCGCATCATCGGATGGATGCGCAAGGAGTGGGACGGCCCCATCGGGGTTCATACGCATGACAACATGGGCCGTGCGCTGGCAAACACATTGCGCGCTGCCGCGGATGGTGCGACATGGCTTGACGCAACCGTGACCGGCATGGGCCGCGGACCGGGCAATGCGCGTACCGAGGAACTCGTGATCGAGGCCGAGGCGCTTCGTGGGCGACCTGCAAATCTCGTGCCGCTGATGAATATCATCCGCAAAACATTCCAGCCTATGAAGACTCATTACGGCTGGGGCACAAATCCCTACTATTATCTCTCCGGGCATTACGGGATTCATCCTACCTACATTCAGGAAATGATGGGTGATGCCCGCTACAGCGAGGAAGACATCCTGGCCGTGATCGACTTCCTTCGCCAAGAGGGAGGCTCGAAATTCAGCTCGGAGCGGCTGAACGGTGCGCGCACCTTTTACCGGGGCGAGGCTCAGGGTTCCTGGTCGCCCAAAGAGATCATGGACGGCCGGGACGTTCTCATTCTTGGCACGGGGCCGGGCGTTGCCGAACACCGCGCAGCGCTGGAGGATTACATCCGACGCACGCAGCCGCTGGTTTTGTCGCTCAATACTCAGTCAGCCATTGATCCCGGTCTGATCGACCTGCGTGTCGCCTGCCACCCGGTGCGCCTGATGGCCGATTGCGAGTTGCATACAAGCCTGCCGCAACCGCTGATCACACCCTTTTCAATGCTGCCCGAGGATCTGCGGAAAAATCTGCAAGACAAGGAAGTGCTGGATTTCGGGCTTGCGGTTTCTCCGGGACGTTTCAATTTCCATGACACGCATTGCGAGGTGCCCGCACCGCTCGTGCTGGCCTATTCCCTTGCCATCGCAACCAGCGGCGGTGCCAAGAGGATCTTGATGGCAGGGTTCGACGGATACCCGGCGGGCGACCGCCGCAACGAGGAAACGGCGGAAATCCTGTCGGCATACAAGGGCCATACCTCAGATGTGATGCTTTCATTGACGCCCACGCGCCATGCCATCGCTACCGCCAGCCTTTATGGCTACTTGGAATAGGTCCGCCATGAGCTCAACAAGTCCGGTCAATTGTTTCTTGCCGTGCCGAAAGGGCAGCGAGCGGGTTCCGCGCAAAAACATCAAGCCTTTCGCGGGGTTTGCGAACGGGCTGATCGAGGTCAAGCTACGACAGTTGATCGGAGCCAAGGGGATTGGAAAGATTTATCTTTCCACCAATGATGAGGAAATTCTCGACTACGCCGCGACCCTCGGTTCTGACAAGATCGTTCTTCACAAACGTTGCGAAGAATTGTCTTCAAGCCAGACCAGCACCGATGACCTGGTCGCACATGCGCTGGAACTGATCGGTGATGGCGATATCATGTGGACCCATGTGACCTCACCCTTTGTCAGTGCTGCATCTTATGATTCCATTGTCGCCCGGTATCGGGAGGCTCTCGACGAGGGTCATGATTCACTGATGACCACATCTGTGATCCATGGTTTCATCTGGAACGAAGATGGTCCGGTCAATTACGACCGCAACATTGAGAAATGGCCGCGGACACAAACTTTGCCGACCTTGTACGAAATCAACAGCGCGGCATTTCTGGCGCCGGCTTCGATCTACCGGGACGAGGATGACCGGATAGGCCGTAACCCCTTCATCTACGGCATGGACAAGATCGAAGGTATGGATATCGACTGGCCGGTAGATTTCCAGATTGCTGAAAGCATGGTTCTGCAAGGAATCGCGTCCGTATGACAAACCTGTCACACTACGGTACGCTGGTGTTCGATTGCGACGGCGTGGTTCTTGATTCCAACCAGGTCAAGACTGCCGCTTTTCGCAGCGCGGCAATGCCTTATGGCGCGGCGGCGGCTGATGCGCTGGTCGCGTATCATGTGGCGAATGGCGGGATATCACGATACGTCAAATTCGCGCATTTCCTTGAACGGATTGTGCCGGAACATGGGGCAGGTGCTGTCCCGGGGTGTGACGGCCCGGATCACGAGGCACTGCTCCAGATCTATGCAGAGACCGTTCGAGACGGGCTGATGAACTGCGGGATCGCCACAGGCCTGGAGCAGTTGCGGAGTAAAACCCGGGGTGCCAACTGGCTGATCGTGTCCGGAGGCGACCAGAACGAGCTGCGCGAAGTTTTCGCGGCGCGTGGCATTTCCGATCTGTTCGACGGCGGAATATTCGGAAGCCCGGACACCAAGAGCATGATCCTGGACCGCGAGCTTTCGGTCGGCAATATCTCCGGGCCGGCGCTTTTCCTGGGTGACAGCCGTCTCGACCACGAAGCCGCCTCTGCCGCAGGGCTGGATTTCATCTTCGTCCACGGCTGGACCGACCTGGCCGACTGGCCGACCTACGTTGAGCAAAACGACATCATCACAATTGCCGGTGTTGGCGATCTTGCCAGCTGAGGGATTGCGGTGACCGCTTTGGTTACCGCAGTCTAACGGCGGATACGCTCCGCCATCTCGCTCCCCCCAAACCCCTTCAAAGATCCAGATCGACCCAGACCGGGACGTGGTCCGAAGGTTTGTCGCGGCCGCGGATGTCGCGGTCGATCTGGCAGTCGCGCAGCAGGTCGGCGCAGGCGGGGGACAGCAGGAAATGGTCGATCCGGATGCCGTTGTTGCGGTTCCAGGCGCCGGCCTGGTAATCCCAGAAACTGTAGTGGCCGGGGCCCTGGGTGCGGGCGCGGAAGGCCTCGGTCAGGCCCAGGTTCAGCAGCCTGCGCCACTTTTCGCGGGACTCGGGGCGGAACAGCGCATCGTCGCGCCAGCTTTCCGGTTTGGCCGCATCCTCGGCCTGGGGGATGATGTTGTAATCGCCCGCCATCAGAAAGGGCGTTTCCTCGGCCAGCAGGCATTCGGCGCGGGCGCGCAGCCGGTCCATCCAGCCCAGTTTATAGGCGAATTTGCCCCCCGCGACCGGTGCCCCATTTGCGTCCAGCTCCACCGGGTTGCCGTTGGGCAGGTAGAGCCCGCAGAGGCGCAGTGCCGCGTTTTCGCCGACAATCGTGGCCTCGATATAGCGGGCTTGTTCGTCTGCCGCATCGCCGGGCAACCCGCGGGTCACATCCTCCAGCGGGTGTTTTGACAGGATCGCCACGCCGTTGAAGGATTTCTGGCCGTGGGTTTCGACGTTATAGCCGCGCTCCTCGAAGATTTCGCGGGGAAAGGCCTCGTCCACCGACTTGATCTCTTGCAAAAGCACCACATCGGGCTGCGCCTCGTCCAGCCAGGCGGGCAGGGCCTCGGCACGGGCCTTGATGCCATTGATGTTGAAGGTGGCAATTTTCATCATCTTACTCCCTGCAGGCTGAGGGAGCTATCGCCGATCTGGGGCAGCGGGGCAAGGGGCAGGGACGGCGATCTGGCAAGGGCGCGCAGGCCGGGGCCGGATCCGGGGCTCAGGACCCGCCGATCCTACATCGAGAAGGAGGTGCCGCAGCCGCAGGCGGAGGTGGCATTCGGATTCTCGATCACGAAGCGCGCGCCGATCAGCTCTTCGGAAAAATCAATCACCGCATTGGCGAGGAAGGGCAGCGAGATGCTGTCCACCACCACCTTTTGCCCCGATCCTTCCAGGATCAGGTCATCTTCCCTGGGGTCATCCAGTGCGATGTCATATTGAAAGCCGGAGCAGCCGCCACCTTCGACCGCGACGCGCAATGCCTTGCCCTGATCGCCTGCGCCGATCTCGGCCAGGCGTTCAAAGGCGCGGGAGGTGACTTTGGGCGGCAGGTTCATGGCGCGTCTCCGTTCTGCAGTGCTGGGCCGGTTTTCATCCCCGGTTGCTTGCAATATAGAAGTCCGCAGGACAGGCTACAAGGACCGGCCAGATGCACGCGCCCTATGCCTCTGATCCGACGCGCGCCCGGGGACGGCGTGTGGCGGAGGAGGAAAGCACGTTTCGTTCCTGCTATCAGCGGGACCGGGACAGGATCATTCATGCCAGCGCCTTTCGCAGGCTCAAGCACAAGACCCAGGTTTTTGTGGAACATGAGGGTGATTATTATCGCACCCGGCTGACCCATTCGATCGAGGTGGCGCAGGTGGCGCGCACCATCGCCGGGGCGCTGGGGCTGAATGGCGAGCTGACCGAGGCGGTGGCGCTGGCGCATGATCTGGGCCACACGCCCTTTGGCCATACCGGAGAGGATGCGCTGCATGCGCTGATGGCCCCCTATGGCGGGTTTGATCACAACGCCCAGGCGATCCGCATCGTGACCCGGCTGGAACGCCATTATGCCGAATTCGACGGGCTGAACCTGACTTGGGACACGCTGGAAGGCATTGCCAAGCATAATGGTCCTGTGACGCCCCTGCGGGGCGATGGCCCTGTGACGCCCCTGCGGGGCGATGGCCAGATTGTGGGCGAACTGCCCTATGCGCTGGCGGAATATGACGCCCAGCATGACCTTGAGCTTCATACCCACGCCAGTGCCGAGGCACAGGTGGCGGCGCTTTCCGATGACATCGCCTATAACAACCACGATCTGCATGACGGGCTGCGCGCGGGGCTGTTCACCGAGGATGAGATTGCCGAACTGCCGCTGGTCGGGCCGGCCTATGCGCAGGTGGACAGGCTTTATCCCGAGACTGACAGCTACCGGCGGCGGCACGAGGCGCTGCGGCGGGTGTTCGGGGTGATGGTTGCGGATGTGATCGACACGTCACGGGCGCTGCTGGAAGGGTCGGGGGCGCAAAGCCCCGCAGAGATCCGCCATCTGGGCCGCCCGGTGATCCGTTTTTCACCCGCGATGTGGCGGGATCTGCGCCAGATCCGCGATTTCCTCTTTGCGCGCATGTACCGCGCGCCCCAGGTGATGGCAGAGCGGGCCCGTGTCACCAAGGTGGTGGAGGAGCTGTTTCCGCTGTTTCTGGCACAGCCCGACCTGATGCCGCGCCATTGGGCGCGCCAAATCGAGGAGGCGGCGCAGGACCGGACCACGCTGGCGCGCATGGTGTCGGATTATATTGCCGGCATGACCGACCGTTTCGCCCTGCAGGAGCATGCGCGGCTGATCGGCACCTCCTGAGCAGCTGCCGCTGCGAAGGTTGGCAAAGAGCCCAACTTGCGTTTTCAAAGTGAAGCCCAATTGCCAAAGCAAAGCTTTGGCAGCGCCCGAACCGCCCGCGTCACCGACAGAGCCAGGGCATCGCCTTGGCGGAGGCGTCGTGACCTGTTTTCGGATGTTGGACAGGGCAGCGATGCCCACTCACCAGTCCTCAATACGCATCGCGTCCAAGGTCCGGCTTGCGGGGGAACGGCTTGATGGCCGGGTCAGGATCGCCCGGCATCCGCCCCGCGCGGCCCGTCCCGATTGACTGTCCCCGGCAAGATGATAGACGAGCCTGAGACGAAGGAACTTTCCAATGAACCTATTTGCCGACATCCGCGATGTGATCCTGAACTGCCTTGGCCAACTGGTCGCCGAGGGCGTGCTGCCCGGGGGCCTGAACACCGACCCGATCACGGCGGAACCGCCGCGCGATCCTGCGCATGGCGACATGGCGACCAATGCCGCGATGGTGCTGGCAAAGCCCGCCGCGATGAAACCGCGCGACATTGCCGATGCGCTGGCCGCAAAGCTGACCGATGATCCGCGCATCACCTCGGCAGAGGTGGCGGGGCCGGGGTTCCTGAACCTGCGGCTTGCGCCCTCCGTCTGGCAGGGCATCGCGGGCGCGGTGCTGGCAGAGGGCACCGATTTCGGGCGCGGCAGCCTTGGCGCGGGGCGCAGGGTGAATGTGGAATATGTTTCCGCCAACCCCACCGGCCCGCTGCATGTGGGCCATACCCGGGGTGCGGTCTTTGGCGATGCGCTGGCCAGCCTGCTGGACTTCGCAGGCTTTGACGTGACCCGTGAATATTACATCAACGACGGCGGCGCGCAGGTCGATGTGCTGGCGCGCTCGGTCTACCTGCGCTACCTCGAAGCGCATGGCCAGGAGGTCGCCTTTCCGGACGGCACCTATCCCGGTGATTACCTGATCGCGGTGGGCGAGGCGCTGAAGGCCAAGGTGGGCGATGCCTATCTCGACAAGGGCGAGCAATTCTGGCTGGAAGACGTGCGCAACTTTGCCACCGATGCGATGATGGACCTCATTCGCGCCGACCTGAAGTCGCTGGGCGTCGAGATGGACGTCTTCTATTCGGAAAAGTCGCTTTACGGCACCGGCCGGATCGAAGCGGCGCTGGAAGACCTCAAGGGCAAGGGCCTGATCTATGAGGGCGTGCTGGAGCCGCCCAAGGGCAAGAAGCCCGAAGATTGGGAACCGCGCGAGCAGACCCTGTTCAGATCCACCGAACATGGCGACGACGTGGACCGTCCGGTGATGAAATCCGATGGCGGCTGGACCTATTTCGCGCCCGACATCGCCTATCACTATGACAAGGTGCAGCGCGGGTTCGACCTGTTGATCGACGTCTTCGGCGCCGATCACGGCGGCTATGTCAAACGGATGAAGGCGGCTGTTTCGGCGCTGTCGGGGGGCAAGGTGCCGCTCGACATCAAGCTGACCCAGCTGGTGAAACTGTTCAAGAACGGCGAGCCGTTCAAGATGTCGAAACGGGCAGGGACCTTTGTGACCCTGCGCGACGTGGTGGATCAGGTGGGGCCGGATGTGACCCGCTTCGTCATGCTGACCCGCAAGAACGATGCGATGCTGGATTTCGATTTCGACAAGGTGCTTGAGCAATCGCGCGAGAACCCGGTGTTCTATGTGCAATATGCCCATGCGCGGGTGTCCTCCGTGCTGCGCAAGGCGGCAGAGGCCGGCATGACGCTCGACGATGCGGCGCTGGCACAGGCGGATCTGACGCTTCTGGATCACGAGGCGGAGATTGCCCTGCTGCGCAAGATCGGCGAATGGCCCCGGCTGGTGGAAATTGCCGCCCGGACCAATGAGCCGCATCGGGTGGCCTTCTATCTTTACGAACTGGCCGGAGAATTCCACGGATTGTGGAACCGGGGCAATGAGGTGCCTTCGCTCCGCTTCCTGCAGGAGGACAACCCGAAGGCCACGATGGCAAAAATTGCGCTCGCGCGGTCCGCAGCGATTGTAATTGCGGCAGGTCTTGGTATTCTTGGGGTCACTCCGGCGCAAGAGATGCGATAACGCACGAGCAACGGCGCTGACAGGCAACCCCATATCCAGACCCGCGCGGCGATGTATCTCGCGGGCAGTGAGGCAAAAATGGCAGAATTCACCTCTTCCCCCATGGCGGGGGATTACTCCTTTGAATCCGCAGCCGATTCCGGCCTGACATCCACCGCCAGAAGCTTGAAAAAGCTGACAAATCTGGCGGGTGCCATGGTGTCGCTGGCGCTGATTGCGGGGATCGGGGTCTGGGGGTACAAACTGCTTGTCCGCGACGTCAGCGGCATTCCCGTGGTCCGGGCGGCCAGCGGCGAAATGCGCATCCGCCCCGAAGATCCGGGCGGCGAACTGGCCGATCATCAGGGATTGTCCGTCAATGTGATCGCCGCCGAAGGCAGTGCCGGCCGGCCCGCCGATCAGCTGCGTCTGGCCCCCAGACCTGTCGATCTGTCCGATGAGGATCAGGTGGTTCAGGCGGCCATGGTGACAGATGCGCCACAGCCGCAAGCGCCCGCCGCCGCGGCACCTGCCGCGCAGGTTTCGGCCGATGAGGTGGCAAGCGCGCTTGCCAGCGGGGAGGTGGATGATCTGGTGGCCAAGCTGACAGATGGTGTCGCCCCGCTGACCGGGATCGAGGATGAAACCGATGCCATCGTGGCCGAGGTCACCCAGGATGTGGTGGCCGAGGTTGTCGAATCCGAAGAACGCCTTGCCAGCGTGATCGACGGGCCCGGCGTGCGCCATTCCCTGCGTCCCAAGCGGCGCCCCGCCACCCGCGCCGTTGTCACCCCGGCGGCGCTGACCACACAAAGCGCCGATACCGCGTCGGAAGAAGTGGATGCCGCCAATCTGCCCGCAGGCACCCGGCTGGCGCAGCTGGGCGCTTTCGACAGCGCCGAGGTGGCGCGCGAGCAATGGGATCAGCTGCAGAACCGGTTCAGCGCCTATCTGGGTGACAAGAAACGGGTGGTGCAAAAGGCCTCCAGCGGAGGGCGGGTGTTCTACCGCCTGCGCGCCATGGGCTTTGAAGACATCGCCGATGCGCGCCGCTTCTGTTCGGCGCTGGTGGCAGAGAATGCCGATTGCATTCCCGTGGTAACACGCTGATGCCCCCCTTTGGGGAAACGTCAGCGCGCCCCTTTGGGGAAATGTCAACGCGCCCCTTTGGGGCGACCATCCTCGATGCGGACGGGTTGACCCTCTCTGCGGAGGAAAAGGCGTTTTTCCGCGACACGCGGCCCTTTGGCTTTATCCTCTTTGCCCGCAACATCGACACGCCGGATCAGGTCCGCGCGCTCGGCGATGAATTGCGCGAGGCGGCTGGGCATGAGGCGGTCATCACCATTGATCAGGAAGGCGGACGCGTGCAGCGCCTGCGCGCGCCGCACTGGCGCGAATGGCTGCCGCCGCTCGATTTCGTGGCCCTGGCCGGGCGCGGGGCGGAACGGGCGATGTATCTGCGCCACCGCATCATCGCGGATGAGCTTGCGGCGCTTGGCATCGACAGCAATTGCGCGCCGATGGTCGATGTGGCGGGCCACCAGACCCACCAGTTCCTGCGCAACCGCTGCTATGGCAGCGAGCCTGCTCGCGTCGCCACCCTGGGCCGCGCCGCAGGGCAGGGGATGCTGGACGGCGGCGTGCTGCCGGTGGTCAAACATATCCCCGGCCATGGCCGCGCCACGATGGACAGCCATTTTGACCTGCCCCGCGTCGATGCCGCCCATGCGGATCTGACAGCTGTGGATTTTGCCCCCTTCAAGGCGCTGAACGACCTGCCGATGGGGATGACCGCCCATCTGGTCTATGACGCGATTGACCCCGAACCCGCGACCTGTTCGGCCCCGGTGATGCGCCTGATCCGCGAGGAGATCGGCTTTGACAACCTGATCATGACCGACGACCTGTCAATGAAGGCGCTGGCGGGCAGCCATGTGGCAAGCACCCGCGCCGCACTGGCGGCGGGCTGCGATGTGGCGCTCTACTGCAACCAGCCGCTGGCGGACCGGATCGAGGTGGCCGAGGCGGCAGGCGAGATGACAAAAGCCGCCCAGACCCGCGCGGATCGTGCCCTGTCGATGCGCAAACGCCCCGACGACGTTGACATTCCCGCACTGGAAAGCGAACTTGAAGCGCTTTTGGGCGGGACGGGGCATGGCTGAATCCACATTCGAGGAAGATATTGTTTCGGTTGCCGAAAGGCGCGCCGCCGAAGCGCTGATTGTCGATGTGGATGGGTTTGAGGGGCCGCTGGACCTGCTGCTGACCCTCAGCCGCACCCAGAAAGTCGATCTGCGCAAGGTGTCGGTGCTGCAACTTGCGCGGCAATACCTGGCCTTTGTGGACAAGGCCAAGACCCTGCGGCTGGAACTGGCCGCCGATTATCTGGTGATGGCGGCCTGGCTTGCCTTTCTGAAATCCCGCCTGTTGCTGCCGCCGGATCCCACGGAAGAGGGCCCCTCGGGCGAGGAACTGGCCGCGCATCTGGCGTTTCAGCTGGAGCGGCTGCAGGCGATGCGCGACGCCGCCGCGCGGCTGATGGCGCGTGACCAGCTGGGGCGCGATTTCTTCGCGCGCGGCCAGACCCATGAAATCCGCCGGGTGCGCCGGGTGACATATACTGCCACCCTGCTGGACCTGATGCAGGGCTATGCCCGGATCCGCACCCGCGACGAATTCCGCCCCTTTGTCATGGACCGGGACGCGGTATTCACCATGGAACAGGCGCTGGAACGGATGCGCGGCCTGATCGGCTATGCCGGGGAATGGGGCGACCTGATGAGCTATCTGCCCGAAGGCTGGGAAAGCGACCCGGTGCGCCGCCGCTCTGCCACCGCATCGACCTTTGCCGCCTCTCTCGAACTGGTAAAAGAGGGCCATCTGGAGATCCGGCAATCGGAGGTCTTTGCCCCGATCCAGCTGCGAAAAAGGGATGTGCCGCGTGGCGGATGATATTGAAGAAAAAGAAGAAAGCCTGTTCGAGGCCCCGCCGATGGCCGAACAGGAACGGATGATCGAGGCGGTGCTTTTCGCCACCTCCGAGCCGATCACCCTCAAGGAGCTGGAGGCGCGGCTGCCGCATGGCTGCGACGCGGGCGAGGCCATGGTGCACCTGCGCCGCCGTTACGAGGGGCGCGGCGTGCAGGTCTCCAAGGTCGGGGATGGCTATGCGATGCGCACAGCGGCTGATCTGGGCTTTCTGATGCAGAAGGAAACCGTCGAGGTCCGCAAGCTGAGCCGTGCAGCCATCGAAACACTGGCGATCATCGCCTATCACCAGCCCGTCACCCGCGCCGAGATCGAGGAGATCCGCGGCGTGTCGGTCAGCCGGGGCACGGTGGATCAATTGCTGGAACTGGAATGGATCCGCTTTGGCCGCCGCAAGATGACACCGGGCCGCCCGGTGACATTTGTGGTGACCGAAGGTTTCCTGGATCATTTCGGGCTGGAAAACGCCCGCGATCTGCCGGGATTGAAGGAATTGCGCGCTGCCGGTCTGCTGGAAAACCGGCCACCCCCCGGCACCCTGCCGCTGATGGGCGAGGGCGAGGACGAGGAAGAGAGCACCGAGGGCCAGAGCGAGCTTTTCGAGGATTGATGCCGATGGCCGGTTTTCTGCTCCGATCAGCCTGAAAATTGCCGCAATACGTGCTATATAGGGGGGGAGGTAAAAAGGGGTCAGTCAATGAACCAGATTATCAACATGATTATCCGCCAGGTCATGCATCAGCTGGTGCGGCGCGGCGTGAACGCCGGGTTCGACCAGGCGTCGAAGATCGGCAAGCGCCGCAATCAGCCCGAAGTGGACGCGGATGGCAACCCGGTGCAGCAGCGCCAGCTGACGCCCGAGGAACGCGCAGAGCGGCGCGCCCGGCGTCAGGCGCGCCAGAATACCGGCCATGCCAAGCAATCCATGAAGGCGATGCGCCGCTTCTCGAAGTTCTGAGGCGTTTTTCCGGCGAGGGTGACTTGCGCGGCAGGCGCTGCGCAGGGATATTTTCTTGCCAAAAAGAGCAGGGGTGTCAGGCAGCTTTGAAATGTTTGCTGAGCTTCAGCCCCTGTCCCTGATAGTTCGACGCGATGCCTGCCCCGTAAAGCTGTGTGGGCCTTTCGGTCATGCGTTCATAGATCAGCCTGCCCACCACCTGGCCATGCTCCAGCACGAAGGGCGCTTCATGGCAGCGGACTTCCAGCACGCCGCGTGATCCGCTGCCGCCCGCCGCGGCATGGCCGAACCCCGGATCGAAGAACCCCGCGTAATGCACCCGGAATTCACCCACCATCGCCAGATAGGGGGCCATTTCGGCGGCATAATCCGGCGGGATGGTCACCGCCTCGCGGCTGACCAGGATATAGAATGCGCCCGGATCGAGGATGATATGACCTTCGGTGCTGTGGACCTCTTCCCAGAAATCCGCCGCTGCATAATGGCCGATCAGATCAAGGTCGATCACCCCGGTATGGGGTTTGGCACGGTAGCCCACCAGCGTCGTGCCGGGCAGTTTCAGATCGACGGAAAAGCCCAGCCCGTCGTCGATCACCGGCTTGCCATCCACCAGCGGCGTCTGGTCGTGCAGGGCGCGCAGGGCCGCGTCGTCCAGCATGGCATCGCCCCGGCCAAAGCGGATCTGGTTCAGGCGCATGCCGGGGCGCACCAGCACCGAAAAGGAGCGGGGGCAGATCTCGGCATAAAGCGGCCCGGTATAGCCCGGCGCGATTCGGTCGAATTCGGTGCCGCCATCGGTGATCGTGCGGGTCAGCAGATCAAGCCGCCCGGTCGAGCTTTTGGCATTGGCCACGGCGGAAACATCGTCAGGCAGTGCCAGGGCCTCCATCAGCTGCACCAGATAGACACAGCCTTTTTCCAGCACCGCACCCGGGGTCAGATCAACCTCGTGCATCTGGAATTCGCTCAGACGCTCCGCAACGCTCTTGCCGTGACCGGCCAGAAAGGAGGCGCGCACGCGAAAGGCACGGCTGCCAAGGCGCAGGTCAAGGCTGGCAGGCTGGATCTGGCCCGGAATGACCGGCAGGGCCGCGCTGATCTGACCTGCGTCGATCATGTCGCTGATCTGCTGGTTGGGGATCACGCCATGCATGACATCGCTCATCGGATCGGGCCTTTCAAAAACAAACGCCCGCGAACCACAAAGGGTGCGGGCGTTCGGATTGTTTGGTCGGGCTAGCAGGACTCGAACCTGCGACCTTCCGTCCCCCAGACGGACGCGCTACCAGGCTGCGCCATAGCCCGAACTCAGGCGGTTCATACCTGATCTTGTCCGGCGTGCAAGAGGGAATTGCCGCCCCGGACATGGGGATCAGCCGTTTGACCGCGGGCCGCCGCCATTGCCCCTGCTGGCGGCCATCGAATCACGCAGCTTTGTCAGCCGTGCGACCAGCGGTTCGATCCGGTCCAGCTTGTCCCGGTTCAGGGACTTCAGCCGGTAGGCGGTGGTCAGCACCGCCGGGATCGCATCGAAGTCCTGTTCCGCGGTCAGCACCAGATCCGGCAGCACGCGTGGTTTCGGTGAGGGCGGTGTGTCCTCCGCCGGTGCCTCGGGGGCGGTTTGCGGCCCGTCGGCCTCTGCGGCGGGCGCGTCGCTTTCCGCGGATGCCGGTGGCGGCGGGTTGTCGGAGGGATCGGCAGGGGCGCTTTCCAGCGGGCGGCGCAGAAAGGCGGGCAGGGCCTGTCTTTCTTCGGCGGCGGGTGCCTCTGGCTCCCGCGCTTCGGTTTCCGGTGCTGCCCCGGGGGCATCGGCCTGCCGGATCGCTACCGGCTCCTCCGCTGCAGATTCGTCTTCCGGATCCTCGACATCCTCGGCCATCGGGGCCTCGGGGATCGGCGCGGGGTCTTCGGCGGGTCGGGCCTCAATCTCGTCGGGCTCAGGCGCGCCTTGCGGCGCAGCGGCGGGGGTATCAGGCGCTGCTTCGGGCGCTGGTGCAGCGGGGGCTTCCGGGGCGGCGCTGGCCTGTTCATCCTCTGCCGGGGCATCCGGAGCACTGGCGGCCGCCGATGGTGCCGCTTCACCCGCATCATCAGCGGGTTCAGAGGTGAAATCCTCTTCTTCTTCAATCGCTTCCGGGTCGTTCTTCACGTTCTTCTCAGCCGCCGGTTCAAAGCTGAGCACAACCCCTGTTTCCGGTTCGACCGCTGCAGCCGGGGGCGGCGGCGCGGCAGTTTCCGGCGTGTCGTCGATCTGGGAGGCGGTCAGCTCATCCAGCGGTGCGGACATGGCCGCGACATGATTCATGCCTTCCTCGCGGAGGATCTTCTGGACGCCCTTGATGGTCAGCCCGTCGTCATGCAGCAGCTTCTTGATGCCGCCCAGCAATTGCATGTCGCCGGGGCGATAATACCGCCGTCCGCCCGCCCGCTTGATCGGTTTGACCTGCGTGAACTTGCTTTCCCAGAACCGCAGGACATGGGCCTGTATGCCCAGCCAGTCGGCCACTTCGGAAATGGTGCGGAAGGCGTCGGGCGATTTGGCCATGATATCAGGACTTGTTGCCGTCTGCGACGCGGTCTTTCATCAGATGGGAGGGGCGGAAGGTCAGGACACGGCGCGGGTTGATCGGCACTTCTTCTCCGGTCTTGGGATTGCGGCCGACGCGGGCGGTCTTGTCACGGACCGAGAAGGTGCCAAAAGACGAGATCTTGACCTGTTCGCCAGCGACCAGCGCGTCGGACATATGCTCCAATACGGATTCGACAAGTTGCGCGCTTTCGTTGCGCGACAGACCCACTTCGCGAAAGACAGCTTCGCTCAGATCCATGCGCGTCAAAGTCTTGTTTGACATTCAATCCCCCATTTATTTTCAGCAACTTTGGCGGCACTGGAATAGGGAGTCAATATCAATGACTTGCAGGGCGCTGTTTCGGCGGAAATTTCCGCCCCGATTACAGGTGCTTACCACCTGAGAACCACGGCGCCCCAGGCCAGGCCGCCGCCGATCGCCTCGGTCACCAGCAGGTCGCCCTGCTTGATCTGGCCCCGGTCGCGGCCCACGGAGAGCGCCAGCGGGATGGAGGCCGCCGAGGTGTTGCCGTGATCCTGGACCGTTACCACCACTTGCGACATCGGCAGGTTCAGCTTGTTCGCGGTGCCCTGGATGATGCGGATATTGGCCTGATGCGGCACAATCCAATCCACGTCTTCGGGGGTCACGCCGGCCCGTTCCATCGCGGTGGTGGCGGTGGCGGCCAGCTTGCCGACCGCGTGGCGGAACACCTGATTGCCCTGCATCCGCAGATAGCCGACGGTGCCCGTGCTGGTACCGCCATCAACATAGAGCAGGTCGCGGTGCCGCCCGTCGGAGTTCAGATCGGTCGAGAGGATGCCACGGTCCTGCGCGGTGCCCTCGCCACTTTGCGCTTCAAGCAGCACGGCACCGGCGCCATCACCAAAAAGCACGCAGGTCGACCGGTCGGTCCAGTCCATGATCCGGCTGAAGGTTTCCGCCCCGATCACCAGAACCCGCGTTGCCTGACCCGAGAGGATCAGCGCATTGGCATTGGCCAGGGCAAAGACGAAACCGGCACAGACCGCCTGTACGTCAAAGGCAAAGCCCTTTGTCATGCCCAGCTGCGCCTGCACCATGGTCGCGGCGGAGGGGAAGGTCAGATCGGGGGTGGAGGTTGCCAGGATGATGGCATCGACGTCATCCGCACCGAGGCCTGCGTCGTCCAGCGCCGCCCGTGCGGCGGCTGTGGCCATCTGCGAGGTGGTCTCCCCCTCGGCCGCGAAATGGCGGCGTTCGATGCCCGACCGCGATCTGATCCATTCGTCATTGGTGTCCAGCGTGGCTTCGAACTCGGAATTCTCGACAATCCGCGAAGGCAGGTAGTGGCCGCAGCCAATGACAACAGATCGGGTATTCATATGGGCGTCTCTTCGGTCGGCAGCGTGGCGGCGACGCGCGCGGCAAGTTTGTCGTTGAAACGGCTTTCGGAAAGCTGCGCCGCCAGTTTGATGGCTGCCGACACGCCGGTCGCATCCGCAGAGCCGTGCGATTTGACCACCGTGCCATTGAGACCGAGGAACACGCCGCCATTGACGCGGCGCGGGTCGATCCTGCGGCGCAGGCGCATCAGCGAGGTATAGGCCAGCAGCGAGGCCAGCCGCGACAGGGGCGAATATTTGAAGGCCTCGCGCAGGCGGTTGCCGATCATGTTGGCAGTGCCTTCGCCGGTCTTGATCGCAACATTGCCGGTGAAACCGTCGGTCACGATCACATCCGCCGCATCGCCGGAGATATCGCCGCCCTCGACGAAGCCGACAAATTCGAACCCGGCCTGATCGCGCTGGTCGCGAATCAGATCATAGGCTTCCTTCAGCTCGGCGCGGCCCTTGTGTTCCTCGGTGCCGACATTCAGCAGCCCGACACGGGGGCGGGCGATGTCCATGCCGTTGCGGGCGTAAGAGGTGCCCATCAGGGCAAAGCGCAGCAGGTCGTCGGCATCGGCACGCACATCCGCGCCCACATCCAGCATCACGTTGAACCCCTGCGGATTGGACGAGGGGTAGAGCACGGCAATGGCCGGACGGTTCACACCGGGCAGTTTCTTGAGGCGGATCATCGACAGCGCCATCAGCGCGCCGGTATTGCCGCAGGAGACCGCCACGGCGGCCTCGCCCGTGCGCACGGCCTCGATCGCGGACCACATGGAGGTATCCTTGCCGGTGCGTACCACCTGGCTCGGCTTGTCCTTCATGGTCACGACGTCGGTCGCATGCCTGATTTCGCAGCGGCCCTCCAGCTCGCGCCGCCTGGCGACAAGCGCAGTGAGCTGCGCCTCGTCCCCGTGCAGGATAAAGGCGATATCGGGATTGAGCTTTGCAGACAGAGAACACCCGGCAACAACGGCTGCCGGGCCTTCATCACCCCCCATGGCGTCCACGGATATCAGGGTGCGTCCGGCCTTCGCTGCGGTATGATCGGTCGGGGCCGTCATGGGTGCGAATGCCTTTTTATGATCTGAAAATGGGCAGCGCCGGCTCAGGCCGCGTCGTCTTCCAGTTCGATCTCGTCTGTCAGGGCGACCACCTCTGCATCATCGTAGTGACCGCAGGCGGCACAGATGTGGTGGGGACGCTTCAGTTCACCGCAGTTGGAACATTCGTTCGGGTTCGCAGCGGAGAGCGAATCGTGCGCACGGCGGTTGTTGCGGCGCGACTTGGAAACTTTATTCTGCTGGACAGCCATGTCTGGTGCCTTTGTCGGTTCGGGGCTGTGCATCATGGGCGCAAACAGCCGTGTTTCAATCGACCCCTCATCGGGCGTGACGCCGCTTTAGGCGAGAGGCCCTGCATTGTCCAACCTTAATTGGGGTGAGGGCGGCAAAATACCCGGAAAATGTCGCGATGCAAGCAGGTATTTCCGGTTGCGCCACACCAATCTCAGGGCCACTCCGGCTGCGGCCCTCAGGGGTCTTCCTTGTTCAGCTTTGCCTTCAGACCGGCCAGCCCGGCAAAGGGTTTGGCGTCATCATCCGTCATCGGGGCCTGACCGGGTTCGGTATAGACGATCTGCACCGGTTCCGCCCCCTCCGCCCGGGGATAATCCGGCACTGCCAGCGCCAGCGCTTCGCGCATCACAATGGCGGGATCAATCCACTGGCCAAGCGGTTCGACGGTGTCATCCTCGGGCATTTCCGCCTCCGGCTCCTCGGGATCTTCGAAGGCAGTCACGAACTGGCGGGTCACATCGGTGTCAATGCGGGTGGTGACGGGGGCCAGGGTGACGACGCAGGGCTGCACCACGGTGGCACCCAGCCTGCCGGTCAGCTGCCAGTCGCTGCGGCCCAGCGGGCTGATCCGCCCGTCGAAGCTGAGTTTGCGCAGCGCGCTGAGGTCGAGGTCGGCCGCGATCTGCTCCAGCGTGGCCTTGTCGGGGCGCAGGGCAAAGCCGTTCTCGGCACTCTGCGACAGCTCCGAGACGCGGATGGCGGTGTCACTTGGGGGCTTGGGGGACATGGGGGGCCTGTTTTCGTTTCTTGAACCTGAGGGGGTCCATGGTGTATGCGAAATAAAGCCAGACCAAACAAGGGCAAGAGGGCAGGACAGATGCACAGGACCAACAAAGCCGGCATGATGGCATTGGCGTTTGCCGGGATCGTCGCCCTGGGCGCATGTTCACCGCAGTACCGCAACCATGGCTATGTCCCCCCCGAGGAAGACCTGCAGCAGATCCAGGTCGGCGCGGATACCAAGGAAACCGTGGCCGAAAAGATCGGCGTGCCTGCCTCCTCCGGTGTGCTGACCAATTCCGGCTATTATTACGTGCGGATGCGCACCCGCACCCTTGGCCCGCTGGCCTCAAAGGAGATCGACCGCCAGGTGGTCGCGATCAGCTTCTCCGAACAGGGTGTGGTGCAGAACGTCGAACGCTTCGGTCTGGAAAAGGGGCAGGTGGTGCCGCTGACCCAGCGTGTCACCTCCTCGCCGGTAAGCGACAAATCCTTCATCCGGCAGCTTCTGGGCAACATCGGGCGCTTTAACCCGGCTGGTCTGGCGGGCTGACATCATGGTGTCATATCCCTTTGGCAGGTGGTGACACAGACCGCGTTGCATAGGGGACATGAACCAGTGATGCATCTGAAAAAGGGAAGATACACCGCCCGCAGCGCCAGCGGCCCCGCCGATCTGGCGGCAGCCCAGCGTCTGCGCGCCTTCTGTTTCGGGCTGCAGGCACCGCTTGATGTGGATGCCTATGACGACCAATGCACCCATGTGCTGATCGAGGACACCTCCAGCGGCACCCTGGTCTGCTGTTACCGGCTGCTGACCCTGCGGGGGGCGGACCTGCCGCAATCCTATGCCGCGCAGTTCTACGAGCTCAGCGCGCTGCAATCCTATGAAGGCCTGATGATGGAGCTGGGACGCTTCTGCGTGCACCCAGACTGGCGCGACCCCGACATCCAGCGTCTGGCCTGGGCGGCAATGACCGAGCTTGTGGACGCGCGCGGGGTGCAGATGCTGTTTGGCTGTTCCTCCTTTGCCGGGACGGAAACCGCAGAGTATCTCGACGCCTTTGCCATGCTGCGCGCCCGCCACCTGGCGCCCAAGCGCTGGCTGCCCCGGGTGAAGGCGCCGGATGTCTTCCGCTTTGCCGCCCGGCTGCGGCGCAAGCCTGACCTGAAGAAAGCGATGCTGCGCATGCCGCCGCTGTTGCGGACCTATCTGATGATGGGCGGCTGGGTCAGCGACCATGCGGTGGTGGACCGCCAGATGAACACGCTGCATGTTTTCACCGGGCTTGAGATCGGCGCGATTCCCGCCGCCCGCAAGCGCCTGTTGCGGGCACTGGTCTAGGATATTTTTGGCCAAAAAGAGGAGGGGCGTTGATTTCCCCTCAAGGTGACGCTAGCTGCGGCGCATGGCACGTGCACCCCTTCTTCAACTGAATGAAATATCGCTCACCTTCGGGGGGGATCCGGTATTCGAGGACCTGTCTCTGGTCGTGCAGCCCGGCGACCGGGTGGCGCTGGTCGGGCGCAACGGGTCGGGCAAATCGACCCTGATGAAGGTCATGGCCGGCCTGGTCGAGGCCGACAGCGGCGATGTGATCGCGGGGCCGGGCGTTTCCGTGGGTTACATGGAACAGGATCCGGATCTGAGCGGTTTCGACACGCTGGGCGATTTTGCCGCCCATGGGCTGGACCCGGGCGAGATGTACAAGGTGGAACGCGCAGGCGAGGGGCTGAAGTTCGACCCGGCGCGCCCGGTGGCCACCGCTTCGGGCGGCGAACGCCGCCGCGCGGCACTGGCGCGGCTGATGGCGCAGGCCCCGGAACTGATGCTGCTGGACGAACCCACCAACCATCTGGACATCGAGGCAATCGGCTGGCTGGAAGAGGAGCTGAAGACCACCCGCACCGCCTTTGTCATCATCAGCCACGACCGCGCCTTCCTGCGCGCGCTGACACGGGCAACCCTGTGGATCGACCGGGGCCAGGTGCGGCGGCAGGAAAAGGGCTTTGGCGATTTCGAAGCCTGGCGCGACCAGATCTGGGAAGAGGAAGACACCCAGCGCCACAAGCTGAACCGCAAGATCAAGGCCGAGGCCCGCTGGGCGGTCGAGGGGATCTCGGCCCGGCGCAAGCGCAACCAGGGCCGGGTGCGTGCCCTGCAGGACCTGCGGGCCGAACGCGCCAGCCAGATCAGGCGGCAGGGCACGGCGGCAATGGCGCTGGATGCCGGCCCCAAATCGGGCCGCAAGGTGATCGAGGCGGAAGGCATCGCCAAGCACTTTGGCGACAAGGTGATTCTGCGCGACTTTTCCCTCAAGGTGCAGCGCGGTGACCGGATTGCGCTGGTGGGCCCCAACGGGGTGGGCAAGACCACGCTGCTGAACATGCTGATCGGGGCGGAACAGCCCGACGCGGGCAGGGTCACGCTGGGCACCAATCTGGAACTGGCGCTGTTCGATCAGGCCCGGGCACAGCTGGACGGCGACATGCCGCTGTGGGACTCGCTGACCGGCGATCCCGAGATGCGGGTCAGCGGCAAGGCCGATCAGGTGCTGGTGCGCGGCCAGCCGAAACATGTGGTGGGCTACCTCAAGGAATTCCTCTTTGACGAGGCACAGGCCCGTGCGCCGGTGCGTTCGCTTTCGGGCGGTGAAAAGGCGCGGCTGTTGCTGGCGAAACTGATGGCGCGGCCCTCCAACCTGCTGGTGCTGGACGAACCCACCAACGATCTGGATGTGGAAACCCTCGACCTGTTGCAGGAACTGCTGGAAACCTACGACGGCACGGTGATTCTGGTCAGCCACGACCGCGATTTCCTGGACCGTGTCGCCGCCACCACCATCGCGATGGAGGGGGACGGGCGCGCCACGGTCTATGCCGGCGGCTGGACCGATTATCTGTCCCAGCGCGGGCAGGATGATTTTTCGCAAAGCGTGGTCAAACCCCGGGAAGCCCCGGTGCGGGAAAAGACCTCCAAAGCGCAGAAATCCGGCCTGAGCTTTACCGAAAAGCACCGGCTTGAGGCCTTGCCCGCAGAGATCGCGCGGCTGGAGGCCGAGATCGGCAAACTGGAAGCGTTGCTGGCCGATGCAGAGCTCTTCACCCGCGAGCCGGTCAAGTTCAACAAGGCGACGCAAGCCCTTGTGGAACGTCAGGAAAAGCTGTCAGCAGCGGAAGAGGAATGGCTGCTGCTGGAAGACAAGGCAGAGGCCTGATCGCGCCCAGAGCGCGGCGGCACCGAGGGCGTGAAAGGATCACATCATGGCTTGGCTACTTCTTGTTCTGGCGGCGGTTTTCGAGGTCATGTTCGCAATGGGCATGAAGATGTCACATGGGTTCACCCGGCTCACGCCGACGCTGGTGACCATCGTGGGGATCATATTCGGCCTGTGGTTTCTGGCCCTTGCGATGAAACAGCTGCCGGTTTCCATCGCCTATCCGGTCTGGACCGCACTTGGCACGCTGGGCACCGTGGCTCTGGGCACGCTGCTGCTGGGCGAGGCGATGACCCCGCTCAAGGCGGTTTCGGTGCTGGCCATCGTCGGCGGGGTGATCGGGCTGAAAATCTCCGGCGGCTGATCAGAGCAGTCGGGCAGGCACGCCCGCTACGGTCAGCCCTGCAGCAACATCCCGGGTGACCACGGCACCGGCCGCCACAATCGCCGCATCGCCAATCGTCACCCCCGGCATGACAATTGCCCCGGCCCCGATCCAGACATTCCGGCCAATCGTGACCGGCAGGGCTATTTCCTGACCGGCCGCGCGTTTGACCGGATCCTTGTGGTGCTGGGCACAAAGCAGCTGCGCGCCGGACCCGATCATCGTGTCATCCCCGATCTCCACCCTGGCGCTGTCCAGAATTGTGCAATTGGCATTGATGTAGACGCGCGCGCCCAGATGGATGTGACAGCCATAGCTGGCATGAAACGGCGCTTCGATCAGGCAGTCGGGGCCATGTTCGGCAAAGAGCCCCCGCAGCGGTGCGCTCAGCGTCTCGCGCCCGGCGGGGGGCATGTGATTGTGCTGATGCACCGCCTCCCGCGCTGTGCGGCGCAGGGCATCCAGCGCCGGGTCAAGGCAGGAGTACCATTCCCCCGCCGCCATCTTCTCCTGCGCGCTCCGCATCGGCGTCAGCGCATCCGCAGCGCGCCGTCCAGGCGGATCACCTCGCCGTTGAGATAGCCCATCTCGACGATGAAACCGGCCAGTCGCCCGTATTCCGCAGGATCGCCCAGCCGCGCGGGGTTGGGCACATCGGCGGCAAGGCCGGCCTGCACCTCTTCCGGCAGACCCGCCAGCATCGGCGTGCGGAAAATGCCCGGCGCGATGGTCATCACGCGGATGCCCTCCTTGGCGAGATCCCGCGCCATCGGCAGGGTCATGCCCACGATACCGCCCTTCGAGGCGGCATAGGCCGCCTGGCCCTTCTGCCCGTCAAAGGCAGCGATGGAGGCGGTGTTGATGATCACACCGCGCGCGCCGTCAGGTTCGGGATCGTTCCCTGCCATTGCCTGCGCCGCCAGCCGCGCGATGTTGAAACTGCCCACCAGGTTGATGTCCACGGTGCGCTGGAAATCGCCCAGGGGATGCGGCCCGTCACGGCCCAGCGTCTTGATGCCAAGCGCGATACCGGCGCAGTTCACGGCAACGGTGATCCGGCCCATCTTCTCGGTGGCCAGCGCGATGGCGGCCCTGACCGAATCCTCATCCGTCACATCGGTTTCGGCGAAATGCCCGCCGATGTCGGCAGCGACCTGCGGCCCGCGCGTGGTGTCGCGGTCCAGCAGGGTGACCTGTGCGCCCTGTGCGGCAAAATGGCGGGCGGTGGCCTCGCCCAGGCCGGAGGCCCCTCCGGTGATGATGGCGGCGGTGGTGTCGAGCTGCATGTGGCCCCTCCCGGATATGCAATTGAACAGGAGTTCAGATGATCATGGGCAGCGGCGGCGCGCAAGGGGATGCCAGCGCAGCCATGTGCCGCCGGTCGCACAGGCCCGCGCGCCGCTGCGCAGCTTGAACCGGTTCAGCCCGGGGGTGGCGCTGTGCAGCAGCCCGAGGTCGAGGGTCTCATGACCCTCTGCCGCCAGCCAGTCGCAGGCTGTCATCAGCAGCAGGTTATGGGCGTGGCATCTGCGCCCTTCCGGAAAGCTGTGGCCGATGTGATAGCTGGCCCCGGTGCCATGGCGCAGGAACAGCATCTGCGCCACCACCCGCTGCCCGCGCCGTGCGGTGAAGAGCCGGGTCTGCGCGGGGGCCACGGCGGCAAAGGCACGGGTCAGCGCCAGCGGCCATCCGGCATAGCCGCGCTGCCGCTGTTGCAGCGCCTCTGTCAGCAGCAGCGGATGGTGCGGATCGGCGGGCATCGGCCCATGTGACAGGCGCAGCTCTGCCCGGCGCGCCTTTCGCCATTGGTTGCGCCATTTCGGATGCAGCCGGGCGATGCGCCGCTCCGGATCGGTGCCGAGGTCCAGCAGGGCGATCTGCTGCGCTGCGCGCAGCCGCAGGGCGCGGGGCAGCGGGCAGGGATGCGCAGGCGACAGGATCAGCGGCAGCCGGGCCAGCCCGGCCGCGGCAAGCTGTTCGTTCAGGTCCCGCGGTGGCGCCATACGCGGCAACATCAGGACCGGCAGACCCAGAATGCGCCGCCGCAGGATTATCGCCCCGCCGGGCAGGATCAGCGGCGCAGCCCCACAAAGTCGCAGCGCCGCGGCAAAGGCCGGGTCCTGCATCAGGGCAGGCGCGGGCGGGGGCGGTGCATCAACCATGCCCCGATGTGAGCGCGAGAAAGGTTAATAGTGCGTTACACCTGGCGGGGGAAAGGCGGCTCTGTTCGCTGCACCACCACCATCCTCACGATGGCGGTGTCGCTGCGCGGCTACAAGCTATCAGCCGATCTGCACCAGCGCATGGCGCTTCTTGCCGGCAGACAGCTTGACCGGGCTGGCCAGCGCCGCGGCATCCAGCATCAGCCCCGCGTTGGTAATCGGCTGATCGTCCAGCCGCGCGCCATTCTCTGCGATCAGGCGCTTGGCTTCCTTGCCGGACCCCGCCAGCCCGGATTTCACGATCAGCTGCACGATGGAGATGCCGTCGCCCAGTTCCGCCGCCGTCAGGGTCAGGGTGGGCAGGTCATCGCCCACGCCGCCGCGTTCAAAGACCTCGCGCGCGGTGGCCTCGGCTGCGGCTGCCGCATCGGCACCGTGCAGCAGTGCCGTCACCTCATTGGCAAGCCGCACCTTGGCCTCGTTGATCTCGGAGCCCGCCAGCGCGCCCAGACGCTCGCATTCATCGACGGGCAGCTCGGTATAGAGCTTGAGGAACCGGCCCACATCCGCATCGGTGGTATTGCGCCAGAACTGCCAGAATTCATAAGGCGACAGCATGTCGCCATTCAGCCAGATCGCGCCCGACTGCGACTTGCCCATCTTCTTGCCGTCACTGGTGGTCAGCAGCGGCGAGGTGAGGCCATAGACCTCCCCCTCGATCACCCGGCGGGTGAGGTCGATCCCGTTGACGATATTGCCCCATTGGTCGCTGCCGCCCATCTGCAGGATGCAGCCATAGCGGCGGTGCAGCTCCATGAAATCATAGGCCTGCAGGATCATGTAGTTGAATTCGAGGAAGGAGAGCGATTGCTCCCGGTCCAGCCGCGATTTCACGGATTCGAAACTCAGCATCCGGTTGATGCTGAAATGCCGCCCGATGTCGCGCAGGAAATCGAGGTAGTTCAACCCGTCCAGCCATTCGGCGTTGTCGATCATCAGCGCATCCGATGGCCCGTCGCCATAGGTCAGATAGGCGCTGAACACCTTGCGGATGCCCGCGATGTTCTCGTCAATCTGTTCCGGCCCCAGCAGCGGGCGTTCATCGGCGCGGAACGAGGGATCGCCCACCTTGGTGGTGCCGCCGCCCATCAGGGTGATCGGCTTGCCGCCGGTCTTCTGCAACCAGCGCAGCATCATGATCTGGATCAACGAGCCGACGTGCAGGGATTTCGCGGTGGCGTCGAAGCCGATATATCCCGGTTGCCCGCCCTTCCGCAGGGCCTCGTCCAGCCCCTGATAATCGGTGCAATCGGCCAGAAAGCCGCGTTGCATCATCGTGTGGATGAACTCCGATTTGGGGTGATAGGTCATGATGTCTTGCCTCGGGCTGGGATTGCGGGGCATCTATAGGCCCAGCAGGATCAAAGGGAAAGGCCTTGGACGGCAACATGAGCAGGGCCATCGGGAAAACGGGCGTGGTGACGGCGCTGGGGGCGATGTCGGGGACATCGCTGGACGGCGTGGATGCGGCGGTGCTGCGCACCGACGGGCGGCAGATCACCGCCTTCGGCAAGAGCGGCTACCGCGCCTATTCCCCGCAGGAGCGGGCGGTGATCGCGGCCGGTCTGGGCAAATGGGCAGGGCCCGAGGTGCAGGCGGCGGCAGAGGTCGTGGAGGCCGCGCATCTGGAACTGCTGCGCGGTTTCGACAGGGTGGATCTGATCGGCTTTCACGGCCAGACCCTTGCCCATGCGCCACGCGCGCAGGGCACGCTGCAGGTGGGTGACGGCGCGGCACTGGCGCAGGAACTGGGCCTGCCGGTGGTCTGGGATTTCCGCAGTGCCGATGTGCAGCTGGGGGGCGAGGGCGCTCCGCTGGCCCCTTTCTTTCACCACGCCTGCGCGCGCTTTGCGGGCATCGGGGGCCCGGTGGGGTTCCTCAACCTTGGCGGGGTGGGCAATCTGACATGGGTGGATCCGGCGATCGAGGCGCCGGAGGCGGAAGGGGCCTTGCTGGCCTTCGACACCGGGCCCGCCAATGCGCCGCTCAACGACCTGTTGCAGTCGCGGCTGGGGCTGCCCTTTGACGAAGGCGGCAGGATCGCGCGGCGCGGCACGGTGGAAACCGGCGCGCTGGAGCTTTTCCTGGCGGAACCCTATTTCGCGCGCATCCCGCCCAAATCCCTGGACCGCAACGATTTTGCCGAGATGGTGGCGCTGGTCAGCGAGCTTTCCGACGCCGATGCCGCCGCCACGCTGACCGCCATGTGTGCCGCCGGGGTGGCCGAGGCGATGCAGCATTGCCCGCGCCCGCCCGACCGGGTGCTGGTCACCGGCGGCGGGCGGCACAACCCGGTGCTGATGCAGATGCTCAGCGTTTCGCTGGAATGTCCGGTCATGCCGGTGGAGGAGGTGGGGCTGGATGGCGACATGCTGGAGGCCCAGGCCTTTGCCTATCTCGCGGTGCGGGTGGCGCGCGGGCTGCCCACATCCTGCCCCGGCACCACCGGGGTCCGCGCCGCGGTGGGGGGCGGCACGGTCAGCCTGCCGGGGTGATCTGCGCTGGCGTGATCTGCGTCGGCGTGATCTGCGTCGGCGTGATCTGCGTCGGCGTGATCCAAAGGTGCGGCTGCGCCGCAAGACATTATGGATTTCGCGATGGGGTGGATCTTCGCTGCGGGCCCACCATCCCAGGAAGGTCTGGCACCCCCCTTGATTGATCTCTTTCATGGCACCATCCGCCCGTCTTCCCAAGCACAATAGCCGTCTCCCCCTGCGGGGGCCCCTCGGCGATTGTGCTTGGCAATCCGGCCGTCTGGCGCCCTGACGTGCTCAAGCAAGGGCGGCGCCAGACCAGGGATGTCAGCGGGGAATGTCGAAGCCGGGGGGCGCGAGGGTGAAGCCCTCGAACTGGAAGCCGGGAGAGACGGTGCAGCTGACCAGGGTGTAATCGCCGGTGCTGCGCGCGGCCTGCCAGTGGTTTTCCGGCACGATCACCTGGGGCGCGCCCTGCGACAGATCCGGGGTCAGCAGGTGATCGCGCGCGGGCCCTGCATCGGTTGCGGACAGCGACAGGATCAGCGGTGCGCCCGCGTGGTAGAGCCAGATCTCGGTTGCATCGACCCGGTGCCAATGGCTGCGCTCGCCCGCCTTCAGCAGGAAATAGATGCAGGTGCCGCTGGGGCGGCCCGCATTCCCGGCCACCCAGGTCTGGCGGTAATGGCCCCCCTCCGGATGCGGGGCAAGCCCGAGCTGCGCGATGATCTGGTCGGCGGTCATGGGCAGGCCTCTCAGCTCAGCGGATATTCGAAAAACAGCAGATGGGGCAGGGCATCTTCCGGGAGCGGCTGGTAGGGTCCGCGTGCCTTGAACCCCAGCGCAAGATAGAGCGGACCCGCCGCGGGCAGGCTGCGCGAGGTGTCGAGCACGACGCGGGTGAAACCATCGGCGCGGGCCTGATCCAGCAGGGCGCGGCAGATCGCCTTGGCCAGTCCCGCGCCGCGCGCGGCCGGGCTGACGAAAACGCGTTTGATCTCGGATGTCTCTGCGTCCAGCGGGTGCGACATGCCGCAGGCGACGGGGCTGCCCTCTGCGGATCTTGCCAGCAGGATCACACCCTTTGGCCGGGCGTGGATCACCGGCAGTTCCGCCATCAGCGCCTCGTATTTGGGCACCGGATAGAAGGTTTCGGTGATGTCCCGGTCTTTCGGCGAATTGGCGACCAGGGTGGCGCGGTAATCCCAGCACAGGGCGACCACCGCCGCGAGGTCAGCGGGGGTGGTCGCCTGAACGATGCTGTAACTCTCAGCCACGCAGGATCGAGCGGCCTGCGTATTCGGCCGTTTCACCCAGCGATTCCTCGATCCGGATCAACTGGTTGTACTTTGCCAGCCGGTCGGAGCGCGCGAGGCTGCCGGTCTTGATCTGGCCGCAGTTGGTGGCAACCGCAAGATCGGCGATGGTGGCATCCTCGGTCTCGCCCGAGCGGTGCGACATCACATTGGTGAACCCCGCGCGATGCGCCATCTCGACGGCTTTCAGCGTTTCGGTCAGCGTGCCGATCTGGTTGACCTTGACCAGCATGGAATTGGCCGAGCCGCGTTTGATCCCTTCGGCAAGGCGGGCAGGGTTGGTCACGAAAAGATCGTCGCCCACCAGCTGCACCTTGTCGCCCAGACGCGCGGTCAGCGCCGCCCAGCCGTCCCAGTCATCCTCCGACATGCCATCCTCGATCGAGATGATCGGATAGTCGGCCACCAGGGCGGCAAGGTAATCGACGTTTTCCGCCGAGCTCAGCTTCTTGCCTTCGCCCGCCAGGGTATAGACGCCGGACTGATAATATTCGGTGGCGGCACAATCGAGCGCGAGATACATGTCCTCGCCCGGTCTGTAGCCTGCTTTTTCGATGGATTTCAGAATGAAATCAAGCGCGTCGCGGGTGGAGCTGATGTTGGGGGCAAAGCCGCCCTCATCGCCCACACCGGTGGCCAGACCCGCCGCCGAGAGTTCCTTTTTCAGGGTGTGAAAGACTTCGGCCCCCATGCGCACGGCGTCGCGGATGTTCTCCGCGGCAACCGGCATGATCATGAATTCCTGGATGTCGATGGGGTTGTCGGCATGTTCGCCGCCGTTGATGATGTTCATCATCGGCACCGGCAGAACCCGGGCCGAGGTGCCGCCGACATAGCGGTAAAGTGGTTGCGTGCAGAAATCCGCCGCCGCCTTGGCCGCGGCCAGGGACACGCCCAGGATCGCATTGGCGCCCAGGCGGCTCTTGTTCTCGGTGCCGTCCAGCTCGATCATCATCGAGTCGATTTCTACCTGTTCGGTGGCGTCGATGCCCACCAGCGCCTCGGCGATTTCGCCGTTCACGGCGGCGCAGGCCTCCAGCACGCCCTTGCCCATGTAGCGGGCCTTGTCGCCGTCGCGGCGTTCTACCGCCTCATAGGCCCCGGTGGAGGCGCCCGAGGGCACGGCGGCCCGGCCCATGGTGCCATCTTCGAGGATCACGTCGACCTCGACCGTGGGGTTGCCCCGGCTGTCCAGGATTTCGCGGGCATGGATGTCGATGATGGTGCTCATGAGATGTCCTAAGGTAAATGGCTTTGAGCGGGTTTTAGCGGCATGGGGCCGGGATGAAAAGAAGGCTTTGCGGGGGAGCGTCAGCGGGCTGCCCCGCGCGCGCGGACAGGGGGGCGGGATGAGGCAACGGCTTGCCGGGGATTCGCGGTGCCTGCGGTGCCGTCAAAGGCATGCAAAAAGCCAGCAAATGCCTGCAATGTTTGCCATCCCGAAATGATGACATGTCATTTTTGACATGTCTTCGGTGACATGTCTTGCATGACAAGTCGTCCTTTATTTCATCCCTAGCGGGCATCTCTTCCCTGGCGGCTCAGGCCGTGGCATCGTCGCGCGCTCAGGGCAGCACGCCGATCCTGCGTTCGCGCCAGACCGTGTAGATGCCCGACAGCACGATCACTGCTGCACCGATCAATGTCAGCGCATCGGGGCTTTCGCCAAAGACCGTCACGCCGATGACCAGCGCGAACAGCAGCCGCGCATAGCGGAACGGGGTCACGAAACTGACCTGCCCCACGCGCATCGCCGCCACGATGGCATAATAGGCCAGGATGCCGACGCTCATGCCGCTCAGGAAATAGACCCATTCGATCCCGCGCGGCAGCACGAAGGCGTCACCCTGCGCCGCCATCAGGATCAGCCCCGCCGGGACCACCACGGCGAATCCCAGAAAGCTGAGCTGCATGGTGGAAAAGACCGCCGGGGTGCGCCGGGTCGCCAGATCGCGCATCGCCAGGGCAAAGACCGCACCCACCGCCAGCAGCGACAGCATCTGGAAACTTTCCATGCCGGGCCGGATGATCAGCAGCACGCCCAGCAGCCCCGCGATGATCGCGCTCCAGCGCCGCCAGCCGACCGCTTCGCCCAGAAACAGCGCCGCCCCCAGGGTGACCACCAGCGGCGTGGCCTGAAGGATCGCCGAGGCGCTGGAGATCGGCGTCAGCACGATGGCAGAGACAAAGCACATCGTGCCGATGATTTCTCCCAGCGCGCGCAGGGCGATGGGCAGGTTCAGCATGTCGCGGCTCAGCGGTTTGCGCCCCTGTGCCACGACAACACCGCCAAAGACCAGCGCGCCGCCAAGGCCCAGCATGACCAGAATCTGCCCGACGCTCAGCGCATCGGCCAGCAGCTTGATGAACATGTCCTCAAAGGCAAAGCCCAGCATCGACAGCACCATCAGTGCCGCGCCGCGAAAATTGTCCATGATGCCTGTCCTTTGCCAGTTGTCGCACCGTTGCCCGGTTTTTGTGCAAAGGACAAGGGACGGCTGGCAGGCGCGCATCAGCGATGATAGCTGTCGGCCATGCGCTGGCCAAACATGACCCTCCCGCCACTGGTGACCTTGCTGACCCTTGCTGTCGGCGCCTTTGGCGCCGCTGTGGCCTGGGCAATGTCCGCGCCGATCTTCATCCTGCTGGGGCCTGCGGTGGCGGTCTCGCTGGCCGGGCTGGCAGGGCTGCGCACCGGGGTCGACCTGCGGCTGCGCGATGCCTGTTTTGTGGTGCTGGGTATTGCCGTGGGCGCGGGCTTTGACAGCGACGCATTGGGCGCGATGCTGCGCTGGCCGCTGGCTTTCGTGCTGATGGCGCTGGTGCTCTGGCTGATCCTCGTGGCCAGCCGCGCGGTGCTGACCCGGCACTTCGGTTTCGACGGCCGCTCGGCGCTGCTGGCCGCTGCTCCGGGGCACCTCAGCTTTGTCATCGCGATCGCGGCGGACAGCGGGCTGGATGTGCCGCGCGTCTCCATCGTCCAGTCGGTGCGCCTGCTGGCGCTGACGCTGGTGGTGCCCTTTGTCGCCATCGCCCTGGGGGTCGAGGTTTCGGGCAATATCGCGCCGCAGGGGCAGGCGATGGGCCTTGGCACCTTGGCCATGCTTGCACTGGTCTCGCTCGGGCTGGGGCAGGTCTTTGCCCGGCTGTCGGTGCCCGCGCCGCTGCTGCTGGGGGCGATGGTCGCCTCTGCCCTGGGGCATTTGACGGGGCTTGCCACGGGGGTGCTGCCGGGCTGGCTGATCCAGCCTGCCTATCTGGTGCTTGGCGCGCTGATCGGCACCCGGTTCTCCGGCGTGACACCCGCCCTGCTGATGCAGGGGCTGGGCGCGGGGCTGATGGTGACGGCGGTTGCCGTCGGGGTTGCGGGGCTGGGCGCGCTGCCGGTGGCGCTGGCACTGGGCATGCCGCTGGCCCATGTGCTGGTGGCCTTTGCCCCCGGCGGGCTTGAGACGATGATCGCTCTCGGCGTGGTGCTGGGGGTGGTTCCCGGCTTTGTCGCGGCCTGCCATATCGCGCGGCTGCTGGTGCTGACCGTGTTGCTGCCCCTGATGCTGGGCCGCCGGACCCCGGCGGCAGAGGGCTGCCCGTAGCGCCAGTCACCCGAAGCTGAAATGCGCCTCATTGATCCGAAGCGCGGTGCGAAGTTCGGATCCACCATACCAGGGCGGCAGCGCCAAGGAGGCCCGGCAGAACCGCGCACGACGCGCGGTCAAATGATCAAATTCAAGTGAATCAAGAGGGTCCCCGCAGAGAACCCGCGACGCAGGCTCTGCTTGCGCGGTCCCGTCAGTTTTCCATCCATCCGGCCCAGGGCGCCCCCGGTGGCGTGGTGAGCTAATTCTTCGGCCGGATCACCAGCCGGTTGCCGTTCTTCTCGGTCTCCAGCGCGGTCAATGCCGCGACCAGCGCGCTCAGCTTGCTATGGCCATAGGTCCGCGTGTCAAAGTCCGGGTGGCTGGCCTGTATGGCCTGTCCGACCTGGCCAAGGTTGTACCAGCCGTCCTCGGCATCGATCTTGTCCATCGCCTCTTCGAACAGTGGCAGGGCCTTGTCGGCCTTGGCATTGCTCTCCCTGACGGTTTTGGGCGCATCCGGGTCGGGGATGTTCTCGATCAGGATGAAGCGGTTGTAGACATTGCGCAGCGCCGGGTTGGTCTTGGCCTCGCCGATGCCGATCACCGTCAGCCCGTCCTCGCGCAGGCGGTTCACCAATGCGGTGAAATCACTGTCCGAGGAGACAATGACAAAGGCGTCGAACTTGCCGCCATGCAGGATATCCATGGCATGGATCACCAGACCGATGTCGGTGGCGTTCTTGCCGGTGGAATTCGAGGTTTCCTGGTGCGCCACCAGTCCCAGCTCGTGAATCGGCTGTTTCCAGCCCTTCAGATGCGGGTTCGACCAATCCCCATAGACCCGCCGCAGTGCAGGCTCCCCGATGGAGGCAACCTCGCGCATGATCTTGGTGGCATGTTTGGCGGGCACATTGTCCGCGTCGATCAGCACCGCCAGCAGGGGGCGGTCGCGTGGCGCGGTGTTGCGAATTTGATCTGTCATGCAAGCGGTGTGGCAGAGCCCCGGGGTGAAGTCTAGTAACTTGAGTCATCTGCAGCGGATCAGGCAGGTAGCGGCACCGGAGCGCGGTTATTCCGGGGCAGGGGAACGGGCAGTGGGTTGGGCCAGATCGTCCAGCCCCTGCCGCAGCGCTTCGGCCATGCCGGTTGCCTCCATATGCTGGCGCAGGCGCTGGTTGTAGCCGCCCTGCGTGTTCAGGGCCTCCAGCAGGGCTTCGCTTGTCAGACCCGAGAGGTTCGAGGTCACCAGCGCCCGCAGAAAGGCCTCTCCCTGTGTCTTGTCCGATACATGATCCCCCAGCCAGTCTGCCGCGTCCTGGAGCATCCGGGTGACGGACGAAAGCACGGCCTGGGCGCAAAGATATGCCGACAGCTCATCCGCGGTCTGCAGCGGGAAGATGCTGTTCCGGGCACCGAACAATTCCCTGACAAGGGCCTCGTCACCCTGCATCATGACGGGTGTTCCGCCCTCGGCTATGCCGGGAAAGGGCATCATGATCGCCACCGCCCGCGCGGGACGCACCATGGCATCGGCCTCCGTCAGGCTCGCCCCGGCCATGAAGGTGATGATCCGCTGGTCTTCGCGAAAGGTGAGCGCGCCCAGAATCTCAGGCGCGGTTTCGGCCATCAGTCCCAGAAAGATGACATCGCTTGCGTCCACAACGCCCTGATTGCCCGCGATGCTGACATTGGCAAGGCTTTCAGCCAGGGCATTTGCATGGGCCGCACTGCGTTCTGACACGGTGATCTGATGACCATCCGCGGCAATGCCCCGGACCGCTGCGCTGGCAATCTTGCCGCATCCTATGACACCAATTCTCATGGTGTCGGAGGTTAGATGAATTTGTCCTCGGCGTCATCAAGTGATCCCAGGCATCGCCTTGGTGGAGTCGGCGCGATCTGTTTGCGATGTTGGACATGGCAGCAAAACCCGCCCAACACCCACCCGGCGGCGGGCCTTCAGGACTTCTTGATCGGCACGCCATAAAGCTCAAGCCGGTGGCCGCGCAGTTCATAGCCCAGTTTCTCGGCGATCTTTTCCTGCAGTGCCTCGATCTCGGCGTCGACAAATTCGATCACCTCGCCCGAATGCATGTCGATCAGGTGATCGTGGTGGTCGCGTTCCGCGTCTTCATAACGCGCGCGGCCGTCGCCGAATTCCAGCTTGTCGAGAATCCCCGCCTCTTCGAAGAGTTTCACGGTCCGGTACACGGTCGCGATGGAGATGCCGGCGTCCAGCGCCACGGCGCGGCTGAACAGCGCTTCCACATCGGGGTGGTCCTCGCTCTCTTCGATCACGGTGGCGATGGTGCGGCGCTGGCCGGTCATGCGCAGGCCCATGGCCTCGCAGCGTTTGATGATGGGTTTGCTCATGACGCATCTTTCCGCTTCGTTCGGACCCCTGCTTTAGCGGGAAACGTGAACCGGTGCCACCGGGTTTCGCACCCCGACGCAGACCGAGTGGCGGTCAAAGGTTGACTTCTGCACTGCAGCACGCCATCTGGGGGGCAAGCGATGCCTTCTGCCGCGTGAGCAGTGCCGGTGCCAGCCCCCTTTGACAGATGTCGGGGCGTAAATGCACTCCGGTTCACAAGGTCCGCCGATGTTCCCAAAATCACGCGTGGGGCCAAACGCCGATGGACAGGTGTTGTGGCAGTCAGCCCGATACCTGCGATTCCCTTGGCGTGACCCTGCGGGCGCGTGATGCGCCCCGACGATAGGGCGTGGGCCTTGCCCGTGCCGGAAAGAATGAAGATGAGCGATTTCGACATGATGGAGCTGCCGCCGAAACTGGTGGCGCGGCTCAAGGAAATGGGGATCACCGACCCGACCCCGATCCAGAAACAGGCGATCCCCCATGCGCTGAACGGGCGCGACGTGATGGGCCTGGCGCAGACCGGCACCGGCAAGACGGCGGCCTTTGGCGTGCCGCTGGTGGCGCAGATGCTGGAAAACCCCCGTCGCCCCGGACCGCGCTGCGTGCGGGCCCTGGTGCTGGCACCGACCCGTGAACTGGCCCAGCAGATCATGGTCAACCTCAAGGGCTATTGCGAGAATACGCCGCTCAAGGCGCAGATGGTGGTCGGCGGCGTTTCGATCAATCCGCAGATCAAGCGGCTGGAGCGGGGCGTGGACATGCTGGTGGCGACACCGGGCCGTCTGCTGGACCTGATGGACCGCCGCGCGGTGGACCTGAGCGAGACAACCTTCCTGGTGCTGGACGAAGCGGACCAGATGCTGGACATGGGGTTCATCCATGACCTGCGCAAGATTTCCGCCGTGATCCCGAAAGAGCGTCAGACGATGCTGTTTTCGGCCACCATGCCCAAGCTGATGAACGAGATCGCCAATTCCTACCTGGTCCGGCCGATCCGCATCGAAGTCACCCCGCCGGGCAAGGCTGCCGACAAGGTCACCCAGGAGGTCCATTTCATCGCCAAGGCGGAAAAGACCGCGCTGCTGACCGAGCTGCTGGCCAAGCACAGGGGTGAACGGGCGCTGGTCTTTGGCCGTACCAAACACGGGTCGGAAAAGCTGATGAAGACGCTGGTCAAGGCCGGTTTCGATGCGGCCTCCATCCATGGCAACAAGAGCCAGGGGCAGCGCGACCGCGCCATCGAAGGGTTCAAGGAGGGCAAGATCACCGTGCTGGTGGCCACCGATGTGGCCGCGCGCGGGCTGGATATTCCCGATGTGAAACACGTCTACAATTATGAGCTGCCCAATGTGCCCGACAATTACGTGCACAGGATCGGCCGGACCGCGCGGGCGGGCAAGGATGGCGCCGCCATCGCCTTTTGCGCGCCGGACGAGATGGGCGAGTTGAAGGCGATCCAGAAGACCATGGGCATTTCGATTCCCGTGGCTTCGGGCCGGATCTGGGAAGCCTCCGAAATTCCCGACAAGCCCAAGCAGGCTGGCGGACGTCGCCGCGGCGGCGGCGGTGGCGGCGGCCGTCCCGGTGGCGGTGGCCCGCGTGGCGGCGGTGGTGGCGGCGGTGCTGCCAAACCCGGCGGCGCGGGCCGCAACCGGCGCCGTGGTGGCGGCGGTGGCAAGCCCAGGGGACAGCACGCGGCCTGAAAAGGCCAGTGACCCCGGGGACAGGATGCGTGGCATCTCGCGGCTGGTAAGAGCAGGGCGGCGGAGGGGTGAACCTTCCGCTGCCTTTTGTTGTGGCGGGGGGTGTCGGAATTGGCTGTTCCGAACGAAAGGCCTGCGCAATCCTGCGGGCCGTCGTGATTTGTAAAAGGACCGGGGGCCTTGTCGAATGCCACGCAAAAGCGAGGCGAAACAACGGCATTTCTGATCCGGACCGGACCTTCGGCACGGAGTGGGTGACGTTCCGCGAAGCGGACTTTGCTGCCGTCGATCACTGGCACCCAGGCCGGAACAAGCCGAAGGCGCCGGGCCATCGCCTGCCCGCCCCTCGGGTAGGCGATTTGGTGAGGCTAGTTGTTCCCTCGTTAGGATTCATCACGGTTGAGAAATAAAGTGGCATGAGCCAAGGTCAGTATCGCCCACCCCGGGCAGGCGCTGGCCCGGCTTGCGCCTTGCGTCGCTTCGGACTCTGTTCGGTCGTTCGCTGCGCCAGCCGTGGACATCCGCTTTGCACGCCGCTCCTGTGAGCCAGCGCATTTCCGGTTTTCGTTGAAACGAAGCATCGCCAATGTCCAGAGAGCGCCGGAGGCGTGGCGGGTGTTGGCGATACAACGGCAACGGTTTGATCACGCATTGACTTCCCGGTTCCGTTGACCGTTGTTGTGGCCATGGAACGCAAGGATCATATGGACCTCTTCGGGGCGGTGGCGCTGGTCGTCTTTGCCCTTCACCTGGGGTTCAACCAGGTGGTGGTCAAGGTCACCGCAGGCGGGTTCAACCCGGTGTTTTCGGCCGGTCTGCGCTCGGCGGGTGCGGTCGTGGTGCTGCTGATCTGGATGAAACTGCGCGGCGTGTCGCTGCAGGTCCCGCGCCGGGCGTGGTTTGGCGGTATCCTGTCGGGCCTGTTCTTTGCCTTTGAATTCATGTGCCTTTTCATCGCGCTGGATATGTCCACCGTCAGCCGCGTCTCGGTGATCCTCTATACGATGCCGGTCTGGCTGGCGATCCTGGCGCATTTCCTGTTTCCGGGCGAGGGGCTGACCCGGTTCAAGGTGCTGGGCCTGATCATGGCCGTGGCGGGCGTGGCGATTGCGCTGCTGGACAGGGATGCGGCCGGGGCCAGCTGGACCAGCGATCTGCTGGCACTGGCGGCAGCGCTCTGCTGGGCGGGGATCGTGCTCTGCGTGCGGATCACACCGCTGTCAGAGGTGCCGCCCGCGCAGCAGCTCATGTTCCAGGTAGCGATATCCGGCCCGATCCTGCTGCTGATCGCGCCGCTGTTCGGTCCGCTGATCCGCCAGATCGAGCCGGTCCATATTGCCGGTATCCTGTTCCAGATCATCGCCGTGGCCAGCTTCGGTTTCCTCGCGTGGTTCTGGCTGATGTCGATCTACCCGGCATCCTCGGTGGCCTCCTTCAGCTTTCTGTCGCCGGTGTTTTCGGTGATCCTGGGCTGGCTGCTGCTGTCGGAAGAGGTGACCGCATCGGTCTGGGGGGCGCTGGCGCTGGTCGCCGCGGGCATCTATCTGATCAACCGCAGGCCGCGGGTGAAAAAGGCCGTCCCGCCCGCCGTGTAACCGGGCGGCTCAGGTCCCGCAGAAGGTCGCGGGCACGATTTCGTCCTGCGAGGGGGGGCGGGCAAGTTCGGGGGCGGTTTCCTCGAACGGCGTGCAGAGCGCCTTCATCAACCGCTCAAAGGGGGCCATGTCGCCCGCAACGGCAGCTTCGATCATCTGCTCGATCCGGTGATTGCGCGGGATCACCGCCGGATTTGTGGCCTGCATCAGAGCAAGAGGTGCCGGCTCCGATGCGATGCGGTCGCGCCAGCGGGTTGCCCAGGCGTCAAAGGCCGCGCGGTCGGTGAACTGATCGCGGGCGGTCTCTTTGCCAAGGGCGCGGAAGCTGTTGGTGAAATCCGCGCCGTCCTTCTGCATCAGCGCCAGCAGATCCTCGATCAATGCCGTGTCATCCGCCACCGGCGTGGCAATGCCCAGCTTGGCGGCGAAACGGCTGCGCCAGGCCTCTTCGATCTGCCCGGGCATCGCATGGATCACTTCGGTGGCTTCCTCGACAGCGGCATCCTTGTCGTCCATCTGCTGGATCAGGGCCGTCGCCAGCTGCGCCATGTTCCAGACCGCGATATTGGGCTGATTGCCATAGGCATAGCGGCCCTGCTGGTCGATGGAGCTGAACACCCGGCCCGCGTGAAAGGCATCCATGAAGGCGCAGGGGCCATAATCGATGGTTTCGCCGGAAATCGCCGCATTGTCGGTGTTCATCACCCCGTGGATGAAACCCACGGACATCCATTGTGCAATCAGGCTGGCCTGGGCGGCGCAGACCCCGCGCAGCAGGTCCATCGGGCCCTTGGCATCCGGGTAATGGCGCCGGATCGCATAGGCGGTCAGGGTCCTGAGGTTCTCGACCTCGCCCCGGTGGGCAAAGACCTGAAAGGTGCCGACCCGCAGGTGGCTGCGGGCCACGCGGGTCAGCACGGCACCAGGCAGGGCGCCCTGTTCGCGCCAGATGTCCTCGCCCGTGGCGACAGCGGCCAGCGCACGGGTGGTGGGGATGCCAAGCGCATGCATCGCCTCGCTGACCAGATATTCCCGCAGCACCGGACCAAGCCAGGCACGGCCGTCGCCCATGCGCGAATAGGGGGTGGGGCCGGAGCCCTTGAGCTGGATATCGCGGCGGATGCCGTCACGGCCCAGCACCTCGCCCAGCAGGATCGCGCGGCCATCGCCCAGCTGCGGGTTGTAGGTGCCGAACTGGTGGCCCGCATAAAGCTGTGCAAGCGGTGCGGCGCCTTCCGGCAGCTGATTGCCGCTGAACACCGCCGCGCGGTCCTCGGGCGGCACGCCATCAAGACCCGTCAAATATGACATGTCGTCATTGAAGGCGAGCAGCCGGGGGGCCTTGACCGGTGTCGGGTTCAACCGGCTGTAAAAGGCCTGCGGCAGGGCGGCATAGCTGTTGTCAAAGGTCAGCGGTTTCATAGCTTTCTCGACATGAACACATAATTGTCACGCGGGGCGAATCCAGCGCGGCGATAGAGTTTCTTGGCGGCCTCGTTGGTCTGGTCCACTTCCAGGTGGATGGCGCGCAGCCCGCCGCCCGCCAGCGCCCGGGGCAGGGCGATCAGCGCTTCGGAGGCGATGCCGCGGCCGCGCACGCCGGGGCGGATGTAAAGCTCGTCTATGATCGCATCCAGCCCACCGAATTCCACCGACCAGCCAAAGGTGATCACGATATAGCCGATGGGCGCACGCGGCGGGCCGATCAGATAGGCCGCACCATAGGGGATACCCTCCAGCAGCGGGGCCACACCGGCGCGGCGCGCCTCCTCCGTCAGTTCGATGCCTTCCTCGGCGTGAAAGGCCGCGACCAGCGCCAGCAGCTTGTCCAGATGCTCCGGCTTGCCGAGGGTGAGCGAGGCGCTCATAGCCGTGCCAGACGCTCTGTCAGCAGGGCAAAGAAGCCGTCGGCGTCGATCCCGCCCATGAACATCGCATTGGGCGCGCGGTCGGTGACGCGCCACCAGTCGGCCACGGTCATGCCCATGGTCAGTTCCGATGTCACCTCGATCTCCACGTTGATGTGGCGGCCGGTGAAAAGCTCCGGTTTGATCAGATAGGCGGTGACGCAAGGATCATGCAGCGGCGCGCCTTCGGAGCCGTATTTCTCCTTGTCGAAACGCTCGAAGAAGTCGGTCATCTGCGCCACCGCGATGCCTGCGGGGGTGTTCAGCGCGCGAAAGGCATCGTTGCGCGGTTTGGTCACCAGCGCCTTATGGGTCACATCCAGCGGCATGACCACCAGCGGCACCCCTGATCTGAAAACGATATCAGCGGCTTGCGGGTCGACATAGATGTTGAATTCCGCCGTGGGCGTGATGTTGCCCCCCTCGAAATAGCCGCCGCCCATCAGGACGATCTCCTGCACCTTTGCCACGATGTCCGGGGCTTTCTCGAAAGCCGTGGCGATATTGGTCAGCGGCCCGAGCGGGCACAGGGTGACGCTGCCGGCAGGCTCGGCGCGCAGGGTGTCGATGATGAAATCCACCGCATGGCCGTCCTGCAGCGGCATCTCGGGATCGGGCAGGTCGGGACCGTCGAGGCCGGTCTTGCCGTGCACATGTTCTGCGGTGACCAGATCGCGGCCCAGCGGGCGGTCGCAGCCCGCAAAGACCCGGACCTGCGGCTTGCCCGCCAGTTCGCAGACGATGCGCGCGTTCTTCGATGTCAGGTCCAGCGGCACATTGCCCGCGACGCAGGTGATGCCCAGCACCTCGATATCCTCCGGGCTGGCCAGCGCCAGCAGGATGGCGACGGCATCGTCCTGGCCGGGGTCCGTGTCGATGATGATCTTGCGAGGGGGCATGGGAAAATCCTTTTGGCTGAAATAGGGCGTTTGGTGGCGGAACGAAAGGGGGCGGGGTCAGGTTGCGGTTTCGCGCTCGCGGGCCTTCACCGCGTCCCAGAGCGCATCCATCTCCTCCAGCGTGCTGTCTTCGGGCCGCTTGCCCCGCGCGGCAAGCTGCGCCTCGACGCCGGCGAAACGGCGGGTGAACTTGGCATTGGCGGCGCGCAATGCCGCCTCGGGGTCCAGCCCCAGATGGCGGCCCAGGTTGGCCATGACAAACATCAGGTCGCCGAATTCCTCTTCGGTTTCCGCCTGGCTCAGCGTGTCGCGGGCTTCGACCAGTTCGGCGGCTTCTTCGGCGATCTTGGCAATCACCTCGGCAGTGTCGGGCCAGTCGAATCCCACCCGCGCGGCGCGTTTCTGCAGCTTGTAGGCGCGCAGCAGGGCGGGCAGGCCGACCGCCACACCGTCAAGCGCGCCCTTCTGCGCCTTTCCGGCACGTTCCCGCGCCTTGATCGCCTCCCAGTCGGCGGTTTGCTGCTCGGCCGATTTGTCGCGGGATTCATCGCCAAAGACATGCGGATGCCGGGCCACCATCTTGTCTGAAATGTTGCGCACCACGGATTGAAAGGTGAAATGCCCCGCCTCGCTGCCCATCTCGGTGTGATAGACGGTCTGCAGCAGCAGATCGCCCAATTCGCCTTCCAGTTCGGCCCAGTCGCTGCGCGCGATGGCATCTGCAACCTCATAGGCTTCCTCAATCGTATAGGGGGCAATGCTGGCAAAATCCTGTTCGATGTCCCAGGGGCAACCGGTTTGCGGGTCGCGCAGCCGGCGCATGATTTCGAGCAGCCGTTCGATGCCTGCCTCTGGGTCGTGGATAAGATCTTGTGCCATTGCAGCCGGGTCCTGTCTGGTGTCAGATGCGAAGGTGAGTTTTTACGTACGAGGAGTCCAGCCCATGGTTGTTGTCAACCGCATCGCCGATTTCAGCGAGGATATGACCGCCTGGCGGCGGCATCTGCACACCATCCCGGAACTGGGGCTGGAGTGCCATGAGACGGCGGCCTTTGTCGCGGCGCGGCTGCGCGAATTCGGCGTGGACGAATTGCACGAAGGGGTGGCAAAGACCGGGATCGTGGCCATCATCAACGGGCAGGGCGTGGGCCCCACCATCGGGTTGCGCGCCGATATGGACGCGCTGCCGATTCTCGAAGAAACCGGGCTGGACTATGCCAGCACCCATGCGGGCAGGATGCATGCCTGCGGCCATGACGGCCATACCGCGATGCTGCTGGGGGCGGCGAAATACCTAGCCGAGTCGCGCAATTTCGCGGGCCGTGTGGCGCTGCTGTTCCAGCCCGCGGAAGAGGCCGGCGGCGGCGGCGAGGTCATGGTGAACGAAGGTGTCATGGACCGGTTCGACATCGCCCAGGTCTATGCGCTGCACAATGCGCCGGGGCTGGATTTCGGACGGTTCCACACCACCGCCGGGCCGATCATGGCGGCGGCGGATACCTTCACCATCCGGCTGACCGGGCAGGGCGGCCATGGCGCGCGGCCCCATGAATGCATCGACCCGGTGGTGGCCGCCTGCGCGCTGGTGCAATCGCTGCAGACCATCGTCAGCCGCAACACCAACCCGCAGTCGCAACTGGTGATCTCCACCACCCAGATCCACACCGGCACCACCGACAATGTGATCCCCGAAGAGGTCTATATCAACGGCACCGTGCGCACCTTTGACAAGGAGGTGCAGGCCATGGTCATACGCCGGATGCAGGCCATCGTGGACGGCCATGCCGCCAGCTTTGACCTGCGGGCGGAGCTGGATTTTGAATTCGGCTATCCGCCCACGGTCAATGACCCCGCAAGCACCGGTTTCGCCGCCGCGGTCGCGGAAGAAGTGGCCGGCAATGCCGGGGTGGAAACCCATTTCGCGCCCGTGATGGGGGCAGAGGATTTTTCCTATATGCTGGAGGCGCGACCGGGGGCCTATCTGCTGCTGGGCCAGGGTGAGGGCGCAGGCGTGCATCACCCGAAATACAATTTCAACGATGAGATCGCGCCCATCGGCGCATCCTTCTTTGCCCGGCTGGTCGAGCGGGCGCAACCCATGGCAGGGAGCTGACAAATGGCGCTGGAAGACGCGAAAACCCAGGTCGATCAGGCCTTTACCCGCGACGATCTGAAGGGGCCGAGTTTCGAGAACGCCTTTGGCGGGGCCACGTCCTTTCTGCGGCGGCGCTATACCAAGGATCTCAGCGGCGTGGACATCGCCGTGACCGGCGTGCCCTTTGACCAGGCGGCGACCAACCGCACCGGCACCCGCCTTGGCCCCCGCGCCATCCGCGAGGCCAGCGCGCTGCAACCCTATGATCCGCCCTATGGCTGGGATTTCGACGTGCTGAGCGAATTTGCCATCGCGGATTATGGCGATCTGGCCTTTGATTATGGCCATGTTTCGCAGTTTCCCGCCGCCCTCACGGCGCATATCAAGGGGATTCTGGATGCCGGTGCCGCAACTGTGGTGCTGGGCGGCGATCACTACATCAGCTTTCCGATCCTCAAGGCCTATGCAGAGAAATACGGCCCGATCAGCCTGTTGCAGTTCGATGCCCATTCCGACACCTGGCCGGATGACGACATGGAGCGGATCGACCATGGCACGATGTTCTACAAGGCGGTGAAATCGGGGGTCGTGGACCCGGCGACAAGCGTTCAGGTGGGCATCCGCACCACCAACCCCGATACATTGGGGGTGACCACCATCGACGCCCGCGACGTGCATGAAAACGGGCCTGCCGCTGCCGTGGCGAAGATCAAGGAAGTGCTGGGAGACCGGCCCTGTTACCTGACCTTCGACATCGACGCGCTGGACCCGGCCTTTGCCCCCGGCACCGGCACGCCGGTCTGGGGCGGGCTGACATCGGCGCAATGTGCGATCATGCTGCGCGATCTGGCGGGGATCAACATCATGGGCGGCGACATCGTCGAGGTCTCTCCGCCCTTTGACACCACCGGGGCCACGGCGATTGCCGGGGCGCATGTGGCGACGGAGATCCTTTGTCTGCTGGGGCACCGGATGAGGACGGCATGAGCGGCAAGAATCAACCCATCAGCGGCAACGACCTGGCGCGGTTTTCGGGGCCGAATACCTTCATGCGGCTGCCATCGGTGAACGATCTGGCCGGGCTGGATGTGGCGGTGCTGGGCGTGCCGATGGATATCGGCACCTCCTGGCGCTCCGGCACGCGCTTTGGCCCCAAGCAGCTGCGCAGCGAAAGCGCCATGCTGCGGCCCTATAACCTGGCCACCGGGGCGGCCCCCTTTGACAGTTTGCAGGTGGCCGACATTGGTGATCTGGCAATCAACACCTTTTCGCTGAGCGACAGTTTGCGCATTATTGCAGAGAGTTATGACGCGATCCTCAACTATGATGCCATTCCGCTGGCGATCGGCGGCGATCATTCCATCACCCTGCCGATCCTGCGGGCCATGGCACGGCGCCACGGGCCGGTGGCGCTGATCCACGTGGATGCCCATGCGGATGTGAACGATGAGATGTTCGGCGAGCGGGAGACCCATGGCACCGTGTTCCGCCGGGCACATGAAGAAGGGCTGATAAACCCTTCGAAAGTCTATCAGATCGGTTTGCGCGGGACGGGGTACGGGGCGGATGATTTTACCGAGGCGGCGGGCTGGGGATTTCAGCAGTTCCCGGCGCATGAGCTCTGGGGGCGCAGCCTGTCGGCGCTGAGCGGCGAGATCCGCCGCGACATCGGCGCGCTGCCGACCTATGTGACCTATGACATCGACAGCCTTGATCCGGCCTTTGCCCCCGGCACCGGCACGCCGGAGATCGGCGGGTTGACCACCATGCAGGCGCTGGAGCTGATCCGGGGGCTGCGCGGGCTGAACATTGTGGGGGCCGACATGGTTGAAGTGTCGCCGCCCTACGATACATCGGGCAATACGGCGCTGACCGGGGCGAACCTGCTTTTCGAGCTGTTGTGCGTCCTGCCGGGGGTGGCCTACCGCTGAGAGGGCGGAAGAGTGTATTTTTGGAACAATGAGAGAGCGGGGTGCGCATGTATTTCATCTTGATTTTGATCATCCTGCTCGGCGGGCTGCTGGGCTATGTCCGGCTGGCGCCGCATAACGTGATGCGCTGGCATCATGCGGCGGCCGGCGCGCCGCTGGGCGAGACGCAACTGGAGGGCGGCTTTATCTGGCGCGAGGATGTGGGGGCGGCGGGGCCTGCCAGGCTGGCGCAGCTGGACCGGATCATCCGCGACACCCAGGGGACGCAAGTTCTGGCCGGGTCTGTCGCGGACGGGCAGGTCACCTATATCAGCCGCACCCGCTGGATCGGCTTTCCCGATTACACCACAGTAACGCTGGATGACGGGATTCTCGAAGTCTTTGGCAGGCTGCGCTTCGGCCGCTCAGATTTCGGGGTAAACGCCAAGCGGATTAAAGGCTGGCTGGCCCAGCTCTGAGGACAGGCAGCCCTTTTGCACCTCGCGCCACATCGGCACGTTCAGTGACATCTGGCATTGCGCCATGAACATGCGCCCATCCACCTGCAGGCAGATGGTTTCGCCCAGTTCGACGCGGTTGTGGTTGCGGTCGGTGCAATAGCAATCAACCGTCTTGCCGCTGGGCGAGGTGACATCACCCCAGGTGACGGCAGGCAGGGCGATGAGCCCGAGGAGAAGCGTGGCGCGAAACATGGGGCCATTATAGCACGCGGCGGCCCTTGACCAAAGCCTTTCCATCGGCGACATCCCTGACGATGATACCCATGGACCGTCTTTTGCAGATCACCCAGCGCTTCCAGTACCTGGAAGCCGCCATGTCTGCCGGGTCCGGCGGGGCCGATTTTGCCGCATTGGCCAAGGAATATGCCGATCTGAAGCCGGTGGTGGAACAGATCGACCATTACCGCCAGTTGCTCAAGGACATGGAGGAGGCCAGGGCGATGCTGGCCGACCCGGAGATGGCCGAGCTTGCGCGCGAGGAATTGCCGACGCTGAAGGAGGCGCTGCCGAAGGCGGAGGCGGCGCTGCAACTGGCGCTTTTGCCCCGCGATGCGGCGGATGCCAAGCCCGCGATGCTGGAAATCCGGCCCGGCACCGGGGGCGATGAGGCGGCCCTGTTCGCGGCGGATCTGCTGCGGATGTACCAGCGCTATGCCGAGGCGCGCGGCTGGGGGTTCGACCTGATCGAAAGTCAGATGACGGAGCTGGGCGGGGTCAAGGAAGTGGTGGCCCATGTCACCGGCCAGAATGTCTTTGCCCGGCTCAAGTTCGAAAGCGGCGTGCACCGGGTGCAGCGGGTGCCCAGCACCGAGAGCGGCGGGCGCATCCACACCTCTGCCGCCACAGTCGCGGTGCTGCCGGAGGCCGAGGACGTGGATATCGAGATCAATGCCAATGACCTGCGCATCGACACGATGCGGTCCTCGGGTGCCGGGGGGCAGCACGTCAATACAACCGATTCCGCCGTGCGGATCACCCATATCCCGACGGGCATCGTGGTGACCTCTTCCGAGAAATCGCAGCACCGCAACCGGGACAAGGCGATGCAGGTGCTCAAGGCGCGGCTTTACGACATGGAACGCTCGCGGGTGGACAGTGAACGTTCAGCCGACCGGGCGGCGCAGGTCGGCTCCGGTGACCGGTCGGAGCGGATCAGGACCTATAATTTTCCGCAAGGGCGGATGACCGACCACCGGATCAACCTGACGCTCTACCGGCTGGATGCGGTGATGCAGGGCGATCTGGACGAGATCGTGGATGCGCTGACGGCGGATGCCCAGGCGCGGCAGCTTGCGGCGATGAACGCATGACCACCGCGGGCGCCCTGATGGCGGCGGCTGCGGCGCGGCTGAGGGCGGCGGGCGTGCCGGACCCGGCCCGCGATGCGCGGCTGTTGCTGGCCCATGCCGCATCGGTGGATGCGGGGCGGGTGACGTTGATTGCCCCGGAAGAGGTGGCGCCCGAAATCGCGGAGCGGTTCGAGCGGCTGGTGTCGCTCAGGGCGGTGCGGGTGCCGGTCAGCCAGCTGGTGGGCGCAAGGGCCTTTTACGGCCGCGACTTCAAGGTCAGCCGCGATGTGCTGGACCCGCGGCCGGAAACCGAGACGCTGATCGAACTGGCGCTTGCTGCGCCTTTCGCGCGGGTGCTGGACCTTGGCATCGGGTCGGGCTGCATCCTCGTGACCCTGCTGGCGGAGCGGAAAGAGGCGACGGGGCTGGGGATCGACCTGTCGGAGGGGGCCTGCCTGCAGGCCAGCGCCAATGCCATGGTGCATGGGGTGGCGGCGCGGGCGGATATCCGGCAATCGGACTGGTTCGATGCGGTTGAGGGGCGCTTTGACCTGATCGTGTCCAATCCTCCTTACCTTGCTGCCGATGAAATGGCCGACGTGGCGCCCGAGCTGCGTGACCACGAGCCGCGCATCGCGCTGACCGACGGGGCGGACGGGCTCTCGGCCTATCGGACCATTGCGGCGGAGGCGCAGGGTTATCTGACCGCAACCGGCCGGGTGCTGGTGGAAATCGGCTGGCAGCAGGGCGATGCGGTGCAGGAGATTTTCCGGCGCGCCGGCTGGGGTGACGTGCATCTGGCCCATGATCTGGGCGGGCGCGCACGGGTGGTAAGGGCCGCAAACCCGGCCTGAGTGGCGGAAACGGGCCACTTTATTTAATTTTCTCCACTTTGCCCTTGCCCTGTCGCCCCTCCCATGTTTTATCGAAGGTGTTGCAGCGGTGGATGCCTTTGGCGGTCCCGCGCGGCGGTAAGCCCAACAATCTTTCGCAATCGGGTGCAATTTGGCGATGATCGCTGCACCGGTTCTTTTGACAACTCACCAAAGACTGATATCATTTCATGAAATCCAGCAGATCACGGTCCCGGTCCAAGAATAACCGCAACCGGCAGCCGCAAAGCGGCGGTAATGTCGTCAACCGCGTCTTTGACAGCAGCGGTCCCGAAGGCAAGGTGCGCGGCACGCCCCAGCAGGTGATTGAGAAATACAATCAGCTTGCCCGCGACGCGCAGCTGAGCAACGACCGCGTTGCGGCAGAAAACTTTCAGCAGCATGCGGAGCATTACCTGCGCCTGCTGTCCGAAGCGCAGCGCGAGATTGACCAGCGCCGCGAGGAGCAGGAGCGCCAGAACCGCGAGCGTCAGGCCGAACGCGACCGCGAGCGGTCGGAGCGTCAGGAGCGCGACGGCAGTCAGAATCAGCAGAACAACAATCAGAACAACAGCCATCCGGGCGATCAGCCCCAGCCGGGTGGTGATCAGCAGCCGGTGGTCGAAGAGGCCAAGCAGCCTGCGCCTGAAAAGCCCAAGCGCAGCAGGAAACCGGCGGCACAGAGCGATCCTGCGTCACTGCCCGATTTCGTGACCGGCGGCAGCGATGACGACGATCAGGACAGCAGCGGTCTGGTGGAAACGCCGGAAAGCAAGCCCAAGCCCAAGCGCACCTATCGTCGCAAGCCCAAGGCGGAGAGCGACAGCAGCGATCCGAGCCAGGCTGCGGAATAAAGCGTCTGACGAAAGTCCTGACGTATCAGGCATGACGTGACGCGTTGAAATCTCTGATTTCAGGCAGCGTTACGTGAGACTGGTTCTTCGCATGACGCTTTACAGCGTTTCGGGATTAACTTGAAACATCCAACATCACTTTTCGCGTTCGACCGCAGGGAGAGGCAGCGAACAAGTGATTCAGGTATATCCCGAAGCGCTATAGGCGCTTTGCCGGGTCTTTCCCTGGCCCGGTCTCGGCAATGAATGTTCAGGAAATCAGGGTTGCAGGCTCCGGGCCAGTTCCGGCCATTTCCCGATAAACGCGTCGCGGGTGCGGATGCCCGGTGACAGCTTATGACGCCGGTCGTCCTGTGTCAGCCTGACAAAGATCAGCCTGCGTTTGCCCATCTCTGCCCAGCCGACATACCATCCCCAGCCGCGCGCATAGTCGAAACTGCGGTCTGCCCGGCGCGGGTAGGCACCGCCGGTCTTGCCGTGCAGGGTCCAGCCTTCGACGGTGCGTTGTTCGACGATGGCGCGGGTCTGTGCCATGGCCCGGGGGGTGACGGGCAGGGTATCGCGCAGCAGGGCGCGCAGGAAGCCCGCCTGCTCAAGCGGTGACACTTTCAGCGAGGATGCGATCCAGGCGCGTTCCAGGCCGTTGTCAAAACCTGCATCACCGGAAAAATCCGCATTGCCGTAGTCGAATGCCACCGCATAGTCAGTCAGCCGGTGCTGGCCCAGGGCGGCGGTGATCCGTTGCGAGTACCAGACCACCGAATAGGTCAGCCAATCGGTCGGATCGGTGTCGCGGGTCCAGTTGTCGCCACCCCAGTCCGGTTCGCCGGGGCGGTAGGAAAGCAGAGGCGCATGGGCATCTTCCAGGATGCCTGCATCATACCCCATCACCGCCAGCGGGATCTTGAAGGTCGAGGCCGGGGTGACCCGCGTGTTGCAGTCGCCCTGCTCAAGAAGGATCGCGGCGCTTTGTGCATCCATCACCAGGGTGCAGAGGGTTTCCGCCCCGGTGGCGGAGGCCATGCCGATGCCGGCGGCGAGCACCAGTGCTGCGGGCAGGAGGGGGCGGGGGATGCGGGGCATGATTACTCCGGTTGCAGGGAGGCGGTGCCGTCAGCGTTAATATAGGTGACCCGCCCGAGGCGGTGCAGTTCCGCGCTGCGTTCCTTCCAGTCATAGCGGCGGTCCTGCAGCACCGGCGACCAGAACAATGTGCCGCCCTGACGCCAGGGGTCGATGATGACGCCCGCCTGCATCGGGGCACCTTTGGCGGTGATCACGGCGCTGGAATGTTCGATCAGGATCGGGTTTCCGGCATTGGCGATGGCGCGCTGGATCTCAAGCGTTTCGAAGCCGGCCTGGTTGAGCAGATGCTCCATGTCCGTGGCCCAGTGATAGCAGAGCCCGCGCGGCTTTTTCCCGGCGTTGACCTTGGCGTTATGCACGAGCGGCGCATCGGTGATCTGGTACTGCTGCGCCAGTTGAAAGGTATAGCGGTAGCTCAGATCGGCGGCCCGTGCGGCCTCTGCCGGGTCGACGCCGGGGGACATCGCCTGCAAGGCCCGGGTCAGCGCCGCCACATCCGCCCGCGACCCCTGTGAGGGGCCGGTGGGGGCGCAGGCGACAAGCGCGCAGAGCAGCGCCAGCGCGGCAAGCCAGCGGATCATCGTTTTGCCACTTCGCGGGCGAGGGCGCAGAAGCCTTCAAGCGGGACCTGTTCGGCGCGTTCGGTCGGGGCGATGCCTGCGGCCTTCAGCAGATCCTCGATATCGGGGGCGATGCCCTTGAGCGCCGAGCGCAGCATCTTGCGGCGCTGGTTGAAGGCCATGGCGACCACGCGGTTCAGCACTGCCGCATCAGCCGGAAAACGCGGTTCCGGCAGGGCGGTCAGATGGACCACGGCAGAGGAGACCTTGGGCGGCGGGGTAAAGGCACCGGGCGGCAGATGCATGACGATCCGCGCCTCTGCCCGCCATTGCGCCAGCAGGGCGAGGCGGCCATAGGCCTTGCTGCCCGGCAGCGCCACGATGCGTTCGGCCACTTCGCGCTGGAACATCAGGGTCAGGCTTTCCCAGAAGGGCGGCCAGTCGCGCGGGGTCAGCCAGCGTATCAGCAACTCGGTGCCGACATTATAGGGCAGGTTGGCCGCCACCCGGATCGGCGGCGTCAGATGGGCCAGCGGGTCGATGTCCAGCGCGTCGCCTTCGAGCACTGTCAGCCTGCCGGGATAGGCGGCGGCGATCTCTTCCAATGCGGGGCGGCAGCGGCTGTCCTTTTCGATGGCCAGCACATGGCGCGCCCCCTCTGACAGCAGTCCACGTGTCAGCCCGCCGGGGCCGGGCCCGATTTCGAGCACGTCGCATGCCGCGACATTGCCCGCCTGACGGGCGATCTTGGCGGTCAGGTTCAGATCCAGCAGGAAGTTCTGCCCCAGCGACTTGCGCGCCGAGAGACCATGGGTCTGGATCACCTCGCGCAGGGGCGGCAGGGAATCGATGGCGCTCATGCGGGGAGACCTGCGCCCGGACGCGGCGCCGGGATAGGTGTATTTCGGGAACAATGAAGCATCATGCGGTGCCCCTGGCCATGCGGTGGGCGAGCCGGATCGCCTCGATCATGCTGGTGGGGTTGGCCAGCCCCTTGCCCGCGATGTCGAAGGCGGTGCCGTGATCGGGCGAAGTGCGCACGAAGGGCAGGCCCAGGGTCACGTTCACGCCCCTGTCGAAATCCAGCGTCTTGATCGGGATCAGCGCCTGATCGTGGTACATCGCCACCGCCGCGTCATAACGCGCGCGGGCGGCGGCGTGGAACATGGTGTCGGCGGGCAGGGGGCCGGTGAGGTCAAACCCGGCGCTGCGCATCCCCGCGATCAGCGGTGCGATCCAGTCCAGCTCCTCGCGGCCCATGGCGCCGCCTTCGCCCGCATGGGGGTTCAGCCCGGCGATGGCAAGGCGGGGGGCGGCGATGCCGAAGAGATCGCGCAGGCCCGCATGGGTGATCTCGATGGTGCGGCGCAGGCTGTCGGGGGTCAGGGCCAGCGGCACTTCGGACAGTGCGATGTGGATCGTTGCCGGGACCACGCGCAGCTGATCCGAGGCCAGCATCATCACCACCTGAGAGACACCGGCAAGGGCGGCCAGGTATTCGGTATGGCCGGGATAGGCAAAACCGGCCCCGTCCTTCAGCGCCTTCTTGTGGATCGGGGCGGTACACAGGGCGCTGGCCCTGCCGTCGCGCACCATCGCGACCCCGAGCGCAATCATGTCGATCACGCCCTGCGCATGTTCGGGGCGCGCGGCGCCGGGTGTCATGGCGGGGCCAAAGTCATGCGCCAGCACCGGCAGCGCATCTGAAGAGACCCCGGCCGCCTCTGCCGCATCGGTGACGATGCGATGCGGGACATCGGCGGGCAGGTGGCGCGGATCGCCGAGCCAGAGCATCGGGATTTCACCGGCCAGGGCCATCCATGCGCGGGTGGCCACTTCGGGTCCGATGCCTGCGGGTTCACCACAGGAGATCACCACAGGCCTGTCCTGCAGCGCGCCGTCCCGGGGGGCTTCGGTCATTTCATGATGATGCGGGCATCGGCGCGCAATTGTTCCGTCAGCTGGTCCGCATAGCCTTGCAGTTTGCGCTGGCGCAGGCTCGACACCACGGCCTCTCGGCTGACCTCGGCATTGGCCTCGGCGGTGCGTTTGCACAGCATCAGGAACACCAGCGTCTGCCCGCCCGCCCGTGTCAGCGCGGTTGAGCTTTCACCCGGATCGAGCTTGGCCAGTTCGATCGCGATGTCCTGCGGGATTTCCGCCGGTTTCTTGGCGCCACGGTCCAGCACGCTTTCGGGCTGGCCCTGGGCCACGGCATAGAGATCGTTGCAGGTGTCGACCTCGCTGCGCACGCGGGCGGCCTCGTTCAGGGCCGCTTCGCTGCGACCACCGGGGATGTAATAGGCGGCATATTCGATTTCGGAATAGGATTTGGCGGGCGCGCCGGTTTCCTCGATCCCGCGCAGCTGGAACAGCGCCACGGCATTGGGAATAGGCAGCGGCGATGTCACCTCACCGGGGGCGAGTGCCAGCAGGATGGGGGCCAGCGAGGGCGGGAGTTTTTCCAGCGGGGTCCAGGGCATCCGGCCGCCCCGGCCACGGGAGGCGGTTGCGGAATACTGCTGGGCATAGCGGGAGAATTCGGCCTCCGACTTGCTTTGGGCAATCCGGTCGGCCAGCGCGTTGACACGTGCGGCCTCCTGCGGCGGGGCGGGGATGATGATTTCCGACAGGAGCACGCGGATGCCGCTGCCCGCGCCGCTGCGGCCAAGTTCGCGGTCGATCTCGGCGTCGGAGATGTTCACCTGTGCGCCATAGCGGGCGCGGATCAGGTCGCGCCAGGTGAGCTGGGTGACGACGAAATCGCGGAAAGTCTGCTGCGACACGCCGGATTGTTCCAGCGCGCTGGTGAATTCTTCCACGCTGAGATTGGCGCGGGCGGCGAAATCGGACAATCCGGACTGGACCGCCTCGTCGGACAGTTTCAGATCGAACCGGGCGGCGAATTCGTCGTGCAGACGGTCATTGATCAGCTCGTCGATGACATTCTCGCGGTCCGCGCCGGGGGCGTTCAGCAGTTGCATGAAGCGCTGCCGTTGCTGGACCTCGAATTCGGTGACGATCCTGTCATTCACGCGCGCCACGGGGGCATAGAGGTTCTGCGCCATGACGGCGGGCGGCACCAGCAGGCAGAGCGCCAGTCCAAGGGCCACGGCCCACCTTGAGATGAACGCCCACCTTGAGATGAACGAAGGTGTCGGTCTGATCAGTTCCGGCATGAGCGCACGTATCTTTCTGTTCCGTTGGAGGCGGCAAAGCCCCTGAGCCCGATGTTAAAACCGATATTGGTAGAGGGCTCAACACTTGTTGAAGTGGAATAGCGCCGATTGACCGAAAGGTCGACCGATACGCATTCATTGTTGTAGGTCAGGCCGAGCCCCGCCGAGGCGGCGCGGTCGTCGGCCACATCGAATCGCCAGTCGGCCGAGGCGGTCCATTGCCGGTTGATCCGGTAATCGCCATCAAGCGCGATCTCGGAGACCGCCTGGGTGCGGTCCTCGGCCGGGTCGGCATCGAGCCAGACATAGCTGCCGCCAAGGCGTCCGCGGGTAAAATCCCAGTCGCCGCGCAGCTCGGCCTTGGCAAACTGGAAATTGTCGTCGAACAAGCCGCGCCCGGTGAGGGACAGGCCCTGTGCGGTCTTGATCTGGCCTGCCAGCAGGAAATCCGAAGAGGTGCCTGCCAGGCCGGATGTCGTGGTGAATTCAAGGTCGGATTTCTCGCGCAGGACCTGACCGATGGTCAGATGCGCGTCCCATCCGGTGGGGTCAAAGCGCGACCAGTTGACGCCGATGGCCGCCACCGCATGTCGTTCGCGCCGGTCGGGCCGTGGAAACCGCGACAGCGACAGCAGGTTGCCTTCGTCGAATTCGACCCGGGTGCTTTCATCATTGGGGATGGCCAGACGGTTGCCGCCGGACCAGCCGATCTGAGCGATCGGTTCCAGCAACTGGGACACGCCGCCCCTGCCGCGCCGGATCATCGGATAGCGCAGGGCAATGGCGGCGGCCGGCACGATGTCGGAGTGGTTCTGGGCAAAGCTGCTGTCCTGCACGATATCGAAGGCATTGAAGCTGGCGCCGATCTGCCCGTCCGCAACCAGCCCGTTGCCGAAGGTCATGCGCCGCAGCCATTTGACTTCGCCGTGCAGGCGGGCCACGTCGCGCCCGATGATATCGGCATCCGAGGTGCGCCGGTGGCTGTGTGCCTGAATGCGCATCCGCAACTCGCCGCCGATGCCCGAGGGGAACAGCCGCCGCTCGTAGTCGCCGTCCAGCACGATGGTGGGCAATTCGTCGTTCACCTCCGTATCGCGGAGGGATTCGAAATTGTAGATGCTGGCGCGCACATAGGCGTCGCGCCGCGCGCGGCTCACGGTAATCTGGCTGGAGAGGCGGTCCTTGGCGGAATAGCCGTAGTCTTTCAGATAGGCGGGGTCGCTGGTGGTCTCGATCCCGAATTCCAGCACATAGTCGCGCGCCAGGTCGAACCGGCCCACACCAAAGAGATATCCCCGGGTTTCGCCGGGGCGCTGGTCGTCGCGGGTATAGGCGCCGTCGAACTGGATGCGTCCGGACCGGAAGGCCTGGCGGTAGCGGAATTCGAGGGTCCGGGTGGCGCTGGACAGATAGGGGCTCAGGGTCAGGTCGCGGTGTTCGCCGAGCTTGATGAAATAGGGAAGCTTGAAGCCGGTGCCCAGTTGCGAGGTGGTCCGGATCGAGGGCTGCAGGAACCCGGTGGCCCGTGCCAGCGTCGGGTCGGGCAGGCGTAGGCGCGGCAGGTAGAAGATCGGGACGTTGCGGATGTGGAAGGATGCTTCGTCGAAATAGAGCTGCTGTTCGAGCTTGTCGTGGATCACCCGCTTTGCCCTGATCTGCCAAAGCGGTGCGCGCCCGTCCTCGCAGACTTTGCAGGAGGTCACGGCGGTCTTGTAAAGCTGGCTGTAGCGCCCGTCGACGCGGTTGATCTGGTTGGCGGCCAGTTGCAACTGCTGGTTCAGGATCAGCCGGGCACCCCGCAGCAGGCCGTTCTGCAGATCCGGGTCCAGTTCCGCCGCATCCGCCAGGATCAGCGTGTCCTCGCCTTCGGAGATGACGATGGGCCCCTCGATGGTGAGCGCGCCGGTGGCCTGGTTGTAGCTGATCGTGCGGGCACGCAGGCGGGTTTCGCCCTGAAAGGCCTCCACGTTGCCCTGGGCCACCAGCGTCCGGTCACGGGTCAGGAAGACCTGGTCGGCCACCAGCACCGCCGCGGGTGGTGTGCCCTGCTGTGCCCTGGCGGTCAGTGGCATCACGGTGAGGGCCAGTATGAGCAGCCAGCGGCACACGCGTTTATCCATCCTCTGCATGCAGGAGCAGGCCAAGTGCCAGCAGGATCGCAACCGCAGGCGGCGCCCAGGCGGCGAGCAGAACGGGAATCTGCCCGTTTTCGCCAAGGATTTGTGCGAAGCTGCGAATGAAATACAAGGTGAACCCCAATAGCACAGATGCCAGTACAGCGACCCCTGTACCACCAAATCTGGTATGCCGCATGGTGAAGGCGCTCGCAACAAGAACCATCGCCATCAGGAAAAACGGCCGCGCGAACTCGGCCTGAAGCCAGACCCGGTGCTTGCGGGGGCTGAAGCCTGCCTGCTCCAGCTGGCGGATGAAAGCGGGCAGCTCATAGATCGAGACCGCGCCGGGCGCGCCGATGCTTTCGCGGATCCGCTCCACCGTCAGGGAGGAGGGAATGGTCAGCAACGCGTGGGTGGTGGCATTGCCTTCGGCATTGACCCCGGCTTCCAGCGGCCATGACTTGGCGTCGCGCAAGCGCCATTCGCGGTCGACCAATGCGGCTGATCCGGCCTCGATCCGGCGCACCGGCCCGCGGTCATGCTCATAGGTGATGAAGGTCACGTCATAGAGCACCGAGGCATCGGCATTCGAGCGCCAGGCGCGGATCACGGTCTGCCCATCGACATTGCCCTGGCGCAGCCACAGCCCTTCGTCGCTGATCGACAGGGCAGAGGCCCCGTCGGCGCGGTAGCTTTCGGAGAGTTGCAGATAGCGGTTGTTGGTGGCCGCCACGATGGGGTTCAGCATGCCCACGGCCATCACACCGATGATCAGCGCAACCACCACCGGTGCAATCAGGGCGCGCAGGGCGGAGCGGCCCGCGGCCCGCGTCACCACCATCTCGGAGGAGCGGGCCAGCGAGATGAACAATGCCACGGTGGCAAGGATCATGATCAGCGGCAGGATCAGGTTGATGGTTTGCGGCGCGTTCAGCAGGGTCAGCCCCAGGATGCGCTGCCAACCCAGGTCATAGCTGCCGAACCGGCGCGCCTGCTCGACCGCATCGACCAGCATCACCAGCGCGAACAGAATCGCGGTGATGGTGACAAAGGTCACGGCAAAGCGCCGTGCGAAATAGAGATGCAGGATCATGCGGCGGCCCCCGGTCTGCGGCGCCGCAACAGGCCGGGCCGAGATGCCACCGAAAGCATCGCCACCACCAGGATCGCCCCGACAAGCACCGGCATGTACATCAGCGGCCAGTTGGCGGGATCGGTCAGCACCTCGTCCACCAGCGCGCCGCGAAACCCGTCGATTGCGATCAGCAGGCCAAAGGCGATGACGACCTCGCGCCAGACCCCGAAGCGCGAGAAGCCGCCCAGCAACAGGGTGGAAAAGCCGACCATCGCCGCCACCACGCAGAACAGCGGCTGGGCAAAGCGGGAATGGAACTCTTCCGCGATGGTGCCCAGGCTGTCGCCCGACTCCCTCGACAGTTGATCCCAGGAGGTCAGGAAAGCCGGTGTTGTCAGATTTGGCGTCGAGATCTGCCGCCCGGCAGACTTGCTGACAAGTGCCGAGATATCAAAGGAAAAGTCCCGGAACTTTGCCGTGGCCAGCCGTTTGGTTTCCTGGTTCAGGCGCTGTGCCAGCCCGTCCACCATGATCAGCGTCGTGCCCTCGCCATTGCGCACCAGATAGGCTTCGGCGGCGGTATAGATCACCCCTTCGAGCGCATTGCGACGGTCGGACAGGAAAACATCGCGCAGCACGCCGTCGGTGTCGATCAGCCGGGTGTAGAAGGTGACGTTCTCGCCCGGATGCAGGAAGGTGCCTTCGGTCAGCAGCCGTGCGGTGACGTTCTGGGAAATCTCGTTTTCGCGCTGGCTGAGCTGGCCCTGCGCCATGGGCACCAGAAAATGGCTGAGCACGGACATCATGCCCGCCACGCAGAGGCCGTAGATAAACACCGGCCGCGCCAGCCGCCAGGGGCCGGAGCCGGTCGATTGCAGCACGGTCAGCTCGCTTTCGCTGCTCATCCGGTTGGTGACATAGGCCGCACCGGCAAAGGCGGCGATGGGCAGCACGGTCAGGATCAGCTTGGGCAGGCCAAGGGCGGTGAACTCCAGGAACACCAGCGCCGACTGGCCGTCCCCGATCAGCCGGTCGAACAGCAAAACCGCCCGGTTGATCCAGAACAGCGCCACCAATACAAGCGCGAAAAAGCCGAACAGCAGCAGAAACTGCGACAGCATGTAGCGGTCAACTCTGGCCACTGCGATCCCCCCAAGGTGTCATCCGGCGCTCTGACGGCGATGTTGAATGCGACAATAATGTAAAAGAAGCGGGGGGAAAACTGGTATCTGGTCATGGGCGGGCAGGCGCGTTAGGTCTTTGTGGGAAACCAGAACAAGGGCTCTTTCATGACCGACCTCACCCCGATCCGCTTTTCCCCGACCGACATCGACAAAATCGCGGCCCATGAGGGCCGGATCGCCGTTTTCGTCAATCCGGAGGGGCGGCTGGACGCAGGCGCGCGCCGGGTCAACAAACTGATGCGCGGGGCGCTGGCGCGGCTGGTCGAGGGCGAGGCCTTTGCAAAGATGAAGCCGGGGCAATCTGTTGCAATGGCCTATCCCGCCGGTCTGGCGGCGGAAGCGGTGGATGTTGTTCACCTGCCGCGCCGGATCAGCGTCAGGGAGGCACGCCGCGCAGGCGCAAGCCTGGCCAAGGCGCGCGGCACCGCCGATCTGCTGGTGCTGGCGGCAGGCATGCGCCGGGTGGCCGAGATGGCCTTTGGCCTTGCGATGCGCGACTACGGTTTCGAAGACCACAAGAGCGCGCCGAAGGAGCGCGAGGGCAGCGTGACCATCATGTGCAGCAAGCCCGACGCGGCACAGGCACAGGCAGAGCCGCTGATGGCGGTGGCCGAAGGCGCCTTCATGACCCGCGATCTGACCAATGCGCCCGCCAATGTGCTGACGACGACCGAATTCGCCGACCGTCTGGCGGCGATGGAGAAACTCGGCCTCAAGATCGAGGTGCTGGAAGAGGCCGAACTTGAAGAACTGGGCATGCGCACCCTGCTCTGCGTGGGGCAGGGTTCCGACAGCCCCTCCAAGGTGGTGGTGATGCGCTGGGAAGGCGGGGCCGGGGATGCGGCACCGCTGGCGCTGGTCGGCAAGGGCGTGGTGTTTGACACCGGCGGGATCAGCCTGAAACCCGGTGCGGGCATGGAGGACATGACCATGGATATGGGCGGCGCGGCCGTTGTGGCCGGGGTGATGCGCAGCCTTGCGCTGCGCAAGGCCCGGGCCAATGTCGTGGGCCTGGTGGGGCTGGTCGAGAACATGCCGTCGGGCAATGCGACCCGCCCGGGCGATGTGATCACCTCGATGAAGGGGGATACGGTCGAGGTCATCAATACGGATGCCGAGGGGCGCTTGGTGCTTTGCGATGTGATGTGGTACGCACAGGACCGGTTCAAACCCGCCGCGATGATCGACCTGGCCACGCTGACCGGGGCCATCATCATCGGGCTGGGCCACGAGAACGCGGGCGTCTTTTCCAACAATGACGGATTCTGCGCCGAGTTCCTCAAGGCGGCAGAGGCCGAGGGCGAAGGTGCCTGGCGGTTGCCGCTGGGCCAGGCCTATGACGACATGCTGAAAAGCCGGATTGCCGATATGAAGAACATCGGCGGACGGGCAGGCGGGTCGATCACCGCGGCCCAGTTCCTGCAGCGCTTTGTGAAGGAAGAGACACCCTGGATCCACCTCGATATTGCCGGGGTCGCTTCGGTCAAGTCGGAGACGGCGCTGGCCCCCACGGGGGCGACAGGCTGGGGTGTGGCGGCACTGAACCGGCTGGTGGCCGACCGTTTCGAGACCGAGTGATCCGGCGATGGGCGCGGCCTATTTCTATCACCTGACGCGGCGGCCCCTGGTCGACACCCTGCGGATGCTGCTGGACCGGTCGCTGGCCCAGGGCTGGCGCGTGGCGGTGCGCGGCACCGATGCGGCGGGGCTGGAGGCATTGGACCGCGCCCTGTGGCTGGGCCCCGACGAGGGGTTCCTGCCGCATGGCATGGCAGGCGGGCCGCATGATGCGGCGCAGCCGGTGCTGCTGACCACGGCCGCCGCTGCCGCGAATGCCCCCGCCTGCGTCATCTCTGTGCAGGGGGCCGAGGTGACAGCGCAGGAGGTCGCGGCGCTGGAACGGGTCTGCGTGCTTTTCGACGGCGATGATGACCTGGCGCTGAACCGCGCCCGCGACCAGTGGAAGCTGCTGAAGGAGGCTGGCGCCGCTGCGCAATACTGGTCGGAGGAATCGGGCCGCTGGGAGAAAAAGGCGGAAACCTGAGCCGCAGACGACACCGGCACGGCAACAGCCAGGGCCGCCCGCGCAGCCCCCGCGCAACATTTGACTGCGCTTACCGGGTGAGGATCAACTCTCCGCCGGTGATTTCGATACGGCCCCAGCGCTGCAGATAGCCCATGCCCAGCAGGGATTGCCGCATCTCGCCCGCGTTCACCACGGCGGCGACATCGGTATCCGTGACCGCACCCAGGGTGACGGTATCCAGCGTGACAAAGGCGGTGCGTACCTCGCCGTTGGCGGTATTGGCGGTGCCGTGGAACTTCAGGCTGTCCGGGTCGACCCCGGCGCGGCGCGCATCGGCCTGGGTCAGCACCAGATCGGTGGCACCGGTGTCCACCACGAAACGGATCGGGGTGTCGTTGATGTCGAGCGTCAGGTAGTAATGGCTGTCGCGCGATTTGGGCACGATGATCCGGTCACCGCCCGTCAGCACCATCTGCGGATGCCGCGCATCGCGGCTGATGTCCTGCCAGAGCCCCACGGCGGCGGCGCCGCCGACAAAGATCATGCCCCAGACAGCGGCATGTTGCAGGCTGCGGTTCAGGCTTTCGCGCGATTGCAGGATGAACCAGCCGATCACCATGGTGCCGAGCACCACCAGGTAGATCAATTGCATTGTGTCGATACCGCCCATCTGTCGCCTCTCCTCCGGCTGGCTACCGATATAGATAGGCGCGGCGGGCGATGATGTCAGCCCGCGCCGGGGCCGAAACCGAAGGCGCTGAGCCCGTCGAGCACGAATTGCACCGACAGGGCGGCCAGCAGCATGCCCAGCAACCGGGTGATCACGTCGATCCCGGTCTTGCCGATCACATGTTCGAGATAGCTGGAGGCCTGCAGCAGCAGGGCCATCACCACAAGCGTGAGCGCGGTGATCCCCAGCACCGTCACCAGCCCCTCGGCCCCCGGGCGTTCGCCGGTCAGCAGGATCACCGAGGCGATGGAGCCGGGACCGGCCATCAGCGGGATCGCCAGCGGAAACACCGAAGGATCATCGACGGAGGTCTCGTCGGTGCGGTCCTCGCGCCGTTTCGTGCGCCGCTCGAACAGCATGTCGAGGGCGGTCAGGAACAACAGGATGCCCCCCGCGACCCGGAAGGCGGGCATGGAGATGCCGATGAAGCCCAGAACGGCCTCGCCCAGAAAGGCAAAGAGGGTCAGCACCAGGCCCGCGACCAGCACCGCCCGCCAGGCCACGCGCCGCCGCTGGGCGCGGGACATGCCGGGCGTCAGGGCGATGAAAAGCGGGGCGATGCCGATCGGGTCGATCACCACGAACATGGTGACCAGCGCGGTGATCATATAGGCGGTGTCGAGCGTCATGATGCCGTGATCCGATTGCGGGCTGCGCCCATTCCATTGTTTTGCGGGGGCGCTGCCCCCATCGGCCAGAGGCCGATTCCCCCGGGAATATTTTTCGCCAAAAAGAAAGTCAGGCGGTGGCTTTCTCCAGCTTTTCCTGTGCCGACAACCAGAGTGTTTCCGCGCGTTCGAGCGCCTGCATCACTTCGGCGTATTTCTTGTTCCAGACTTCCAGCTCGCCCAGCTTGGTATCTTCGTAGAGGGCGGGATCGGCCAGCTTCTTGGCCAGTTTATCGCGCATTTCGTTGATTTTCTCAACGCGGGCTTCGGATTTGCGGACTTCCGAGCGCAAGACAAGGATATCTTCGCGGCTGGCGCGCTTTACCTTGGGCGTCTCCCTGGGCTTGCTGTTCTTGCTGACCGGACGGGTCGGCTGCAGCAGCATCTTGCGGTAACTTTCCAGATCGTCCTCGTAAGGGGTGACGGTGCCGTTCGACACCAGCCAGAGCCGGTCCGCCACCATGGAGAGCAGGTGCATGTCGTGGCTGACCAGGATCACCGCACCGGAATATTGCGTCAGCGCCTCCACCAGCGCCTCGCGGCTTTCGATGTCGAGGTGGTTGGTCGGCTCGTCGAGGATCAGCAGATGCGGCGCGTCCAGCGTCGCCAGCTGCAGCGACAGCCGCGCCTTCTGACCACCCGACAGGCGGCCGACCTCGGTTTCGGCCTGATCGGCGCCCAGGCCGAATCCCGCCAACTGCGCGCGCAGTTTGGAATGCAGCACGCCGGGGCGTGCGCTGATCATGTGCTGCAGCGGGGTTTCGTTGATGTGCAGCTCGTCCACCTGGTGCTGGGCAAAGAAGCCGATGCGCAGCTTGTTGGCCTTCACCGCCTTGCCGTCCATCAGCACCAGCCGGTCCGACAGCAGCTTTGACAGGGTCGATTTGCCCTGACCGTTCTTGCCCAGCAGCGCGATGCGGTCGTCCTGGTCGATGCGCAGGTTCAGCCGGGACAGCACCGGCTGGCCGGGGGTATAGCCTGTGGAACCGCCCTCGATGGAGATGATGGGGGGCGACAGCTCTTCCGGTTCGGGGAAGGTGAAGACCCGTTTCGCCGCCTGTTCGGGGGTCGAGATCATGTCCATCTTCTCGATCATCTTGAGGCGCGACTGGGCCTGTTTGGCCTTGGAGGCCTTGGCCTTGAACCGGTCTACGAAGGCCTGCATGTGGTCGCGGCGGGCCTGTTGTTTCTTGGCCATGGCGGCCTGCACCGCGCGCTGTTCGGCGCGCTGGCGGGCGAATTGGTCATAGGGGCCCTGATAGAAGGTCAGCTTGCGGTCTTCCAGATGCAGGATGCCGTTCACGGCCCGGTTCAGCAAACCGCGGTCGTGGCTGATGATGATGACCGTATGGGGGTACCTGGCCAGGTAGCTTTCCAGCCAGAGCGCGCCTTCGAGGTCGAGATAGTTGGTCGGTTCGTCCAGCAGCAGCAGGTCGGGCTGGGCAAAGAGCACGCCCGCCAGCGCCACGCGCATCCGCCAGCCGCCCGAGAAGTCGGAGCAGGGCATCTGCTGTTCGGCGTCGTCAAAGCCCAGGCCCTTGAGGATCGAGGCCGCGCGCCCTTCGGCGGACCAGGCGTCGATATCGGCCAGCCGCGCCTGGATGTCGGCGATGCGGCCGGGATCCTTTGCCGTCTCCGATTCCGCCATGAGTGCTGCGCGTTCGGTATCGGCGGCCAGCACGGTGTCGATCAGCGAGACGTCGGAGGAGGGGACCTCCTGCGCCACGCCGCCGATCCTGGCCCGGCTCGGCAGGCTGATGTCGCCGCCGTCCAGCGCCAGTTCACCGCGGATGATGCGGAACAGGGTGGTTTTGCCCGCGCCATTGCGCCCGACAAGGCCAACCTTGTGACCTTCGGGGATGACGGCGCTTGCCTCTTCAAAGAGCGGACGGCCCTCGACGGAGTAGTTGATTTCGGAAATGCGTAACATGGACGCGGTGTGGACCAAGTTGCAGGCCCCGTCAATCGCGGCTTTTCAAGCCCCGGACCCCATGGTAGGGAGCGCCAAATTCAACACCCCGAAGGAGCAAGCCACATGGCCCTTGAGCGTACATTTTCGATCATCAAGCCCGACGCCACCCGCCGCAACCTGACCGGCGCCATCAACAAGAAGTTCGAGGATGCCGGTCTGCGCATCGTGGCGCAGAAGCGGATTCACCTGACCAAGGCGCAGGCGGGCGAGTTCTACAAGGTGCATGCCGAGCGTCCCTTCTATGACGAGCTGTGCGAATTCATGGCCTCCGCGCCGATCGTGGCTCAGGTTCTGGAAGGCGAAGGCGCCATTGCCAAGAACCGTGAAGTGATGGGGGCCACCAACCCCGCCGATGCTGAAGCCGGCACCATCCGCGCCGAATTCGCCGAAAGCGTTGGCGAAAACTCCGTGCACGGGTCGGACGCGCCCGAGACGGCAGCGGTCGAGATCGCCTATTTCTTCTCCGGCCTCGAACTGGTCGGCTGAGGCAGGCCTGACCGGAAGAGGGCGCGCCTGCGTCTTCCCTCAAGGTCTCCGATTTCTGACGCCCTCGCGGGAAACCGCGGGGGCGTTGGCGTTTTACGCGTGACTTTCGAACAATGCGGGCCCGGGCCGTCTGCCTGTGGTATGCGGTTCCTGATTGGAACACCTTGGAACACCTTGGAACTCTCGGGAACATATGGGGGAAGGCGCCATGACACCCGCGCTTGGCCGGATCGTTATCTATACCGGGAAGATCGACCAGATGGCCGATTTCTATGCGCGTCACTTCGGCTTTACGGTGAAGCGCGCTGAGGGGGACCGCATTGTGGAACTGGTGCCGCAAAATGCCGGTCTCAGCCTTCTGTTGCATCCCCTGGCGGCGAAACAGAAGGAAGGTCAGGTTCTGGTGAAGCTGGTGTTTGACGTCGAAGATGTCGCGGCGTTCTGCGCGGAAGCCAGCGCCAACGGGCTGGAGTTCGGAAAGGTCCATCAGGCGGATGGATACAGCTTTGCCAATGCCAAGGACCCGTCGAAAAATTCCATTCAGGTTTCGAGCCGGGCTTTCGCCGGGTCATGATCGGGGTCTGAGCCCGGTGGCGCGGCTCAGATGCTGGCGTAATCGGTGATCTGCGGCGGCTTGGGTTTGGGCTTTTGCGCCAGGCTCTGGTCCGGCGCGGGGGCCGGTTTGGGCGGTTCAGGGCGCGGATCGGGGTCATGGCGGGCCATATGACTGCTCCTCAATACAGGCGCGGGTTTGGCGCCCGGCTCAAAGGCTTGCGCAAGACTGTGCCGACAGCGGGGCTGAATTAAGGCGATAATAGGGCGTTATAGCGTCTGGGTGAGCCGGTATTCGGTGCTCTGTTGCCAGATGCGGCCCGGTTCCAGCGTGATCTGCGGAAAATGTCCATGATGCGGGGCGTCCGGCCAATACTGCGGTTCCAGCGCCATGGCGTGAAAGGGGCGCAGGCTTTGGCCGTCGGGCAGGGCGCCGGGCGTGTCGGGCAGGAAGGCCCCGTTATAGACCTGAAGTCCGGGCGCATCCGTGGCGATGCGCAATTGCGTGCCGGTGCTGCCGGTCAGCCAGGCCACCGGGCGGATCTGCGCAGCGGGTGCATCGGAAAGGCAGTAGTTCAGGTCCAGCGCTTTGTCGCGCGGCACCGGCCGGGGGCTGCGAAAGTCGAAACGGGTTTCTGCAAGCGGGGCCACGGCACCCCGGGGCAGCCGCTGTGCATCAGTCGGCAGGTAGTGCGCGGCGTCGATCCGCAGATTGTGGCTGGTGATATCGCCAAGCCCGTCAAGGTTCCAATAGGGGTGATGGGCCAGATTCATCGCGGTTGCGCGGTCGGTTTCTGCACGCAGCGTCAGGCTCAGCAGCGCGCCGGTCAGCCGGTAGTCCGCGCGGATCACGCGGTTGCCGGGCAGGCCACCTTCGCCATCTTTCAGTTCGATCCCCAGAGTCAGATGGTCGGCGTTATGGGTAAGGACGTTCCATGCATGGCTGTGCAGGCCGTCGGGGCCGGAATGCAGGGTGTTTTCCCCTTCGTTCCGGAGCATCTGCCAGGGCTGGCCGGACAGGGAAATCCTGCCGCCCGTGATTCTGTTGGCCACCGGCCCCACGATGGCACCGGCATAGATCGGCAGCCGCGCATGATCTTGCGGGTCGGCAAATCCCAGCACGAGGTTCTGTGTGCCGCCCTGCAAATGCAGCCCGACCAGTGACGCGCCTTGGGGCAGGATCTGCGCCGTCAGCGCGCCGGAGCGGATGGTGAGGGGGGCAAAGGGCGACATGGCTCCTTGATGCGGTCTGCATGCGGCGCAGGCAAGAGGCGGCAGGGGGTTTGCACAAAAATTGATCACTGTGATCTGAAAACGGGCGAAATGCCCGGCTGGCCCCGCGCAAAGAATTGCGATGGCGGTGGGGGGAGGTAGGTTGATCGGTGACCATTCGGGAAAGGACAGACGATCACCTCTTTTGCGCCGCAGGACTGGCTTGATGCCGTGCCGCTGCAGCCCCGCACCCGTGGGGCTGGCAGCATCGCCGTGCGCGTTGGCGCGCGTGGGGAGACGCGGCTGGCCAACCTGCGCCAGTCCGGGGCGATGAAGCTGGTGCTGCCGCGGGTTTTCCGCCCCGACATCGAGGCTGTGATCGTGAACACGGCGGGGGGCGTGACCGGCGGTGACCGGTTGCAGCTGGAGGCGGTGGCGGGTGCCGGAGCCTGCCTGACGCTGAGCACGCAGGCGGCGGAACGAATCTACCGCGCGCAGCCGGGCGAAGTGGGGTGCGTGGACACCCGGCTTGAGGTGGCGGCGGGGGCGCGGATCAACTGGTTGCCGCAGGAAACGATCCTGTTCGACCACGCCGCCCTGAACCGCCGCCTGACCGTTGATCTGGCCGCCGATGCGGGGTTCCTGATGGTGGAAACCCTGGTCTTTGGCCGTGCCGCCATGGGCGAGGTCCTGCACGAAGTGCATCTGCGCGACCGCATCCGGATCAACCGGGAGGGCGCGCCGCTCTATCTGGACGGGATTGCGCTGGAGGGCGATGTGCAGCGCCATCTGGCGCGGCCCGCCATTGCGGGGGGCGCCGGGGCGGTGGCGACGCTGGTTTTTGTGGGCGTTGAGGCCGAGGCGCAGTTGCGGCCCCTGCGCGCCTTGCTGCCCGAGACGGCGGCGGCCAGCCTGCTGCCGGGCGGGGTGCTGGTGGCCCGTTTGCTGGCATCGGACAGTTTCGAGCTGCGCCGCGCCGTGATCCCCGCCCTGATGCTGTTGAACGATGGGCACCTGCCGCTGAACTGGAGACTATGAAATGCAATTGACCCCAAGGGAAAAGGACAAGCTGCTGGTGGCCATGGCCGCCGAAGTGGCGCGCAAGAGGCTGGCACGCGGCGTGAAGCTGAACCATCCGGAGGCGATTGCCCTGATCACCGACACGGTGGTGGAGGGCGCGCGCGACGGCCGTTCCGTGGCCGACATGATGGAGGCGGGGGGCCATGTGCTGACCCGCGACCAATGCATGGAAGGCATCGCCGAGATGATCCACGACGTACAGGTCGAGGCGACCTTTCCCGATGGCACCAAGCTGGTGACCGTTCACAACCCGATCCGCTGAAAAGGAAAATCCATGAAGATCATATCGACCCTTGGCCTTGTCGTCCTGGCTGCACCGGTGGCCGCCCATACCGATGCGGGGCTGCACCTGCATCCGCATGTCTCGGACGGTGCGGCGGCCTGGTTGCCGCTGGTGCTGGGCATGGTCACCATCGTCACTGCCGTCGCGGTGACGGCGGGACGTGCGGCCATCCGGGCACGCAACACGCGGGATCGCCGCAAATGATCCCCGGCGAAGTGATCCCTGCCGCAGGCGACATCACCCTGAACGCGGGGGCGGATGCGGTGGTGCTGATGGTGGCCAATACCGGCGACCGCCCGGTGCAGGTGGGCAGCCACTATCATTTCGCCGAAACCAACCCGGCGCTTGAGTTCGACCGCGCCGCCGCCCATGGGCGTCGTCTGGACATCGCCGCAGGCACCGCCGTGCGCTTCGAACCCGGCCAGCGCCGCGAGGTGGCGCTGGTGCCCTATGGCGGCAAGCGGGTGGTCTTTGGCTTCAATGGCAAGGTGATGGGGGCACTGGATCAATGACCCTTGTCTGCGAGAACAATGCGCAAAAGTTGCGCTACAAGAACCCAGTCTTCGTTGATGCCGAAATACTGGAATACCACGATTGCGATGTGAAGGCAGACGCTCGGTTTCATTTGAAAGCTCCTACAAAGAGCAGCGGGTTGCCGCTCGGGAGCCTCCCAAGAATACCAGTTTTCTCGCTGCCCAAATGCACGAGCTCCCGTCACTCTTGGGTAGATCGCCGAAAGACAGAAATAGTGAATTTAATTCAGGGAGTTAACGCCTGATGCCCACCCAAATCCCCCGCGCGCAATATGCCGCCATGTATGGCCCCACCACGGGCGACCGTCTGCGTCTGGCCGATACCGACCTGATCATCGAGGTGGAGCGCGACCTGACCACCTATGGCGAAGAGGTGAAATTCGGCGGCGGCAAGGTGATCCGCGACGGCATGGGGCAAAGCCAGGTGACCCGCGCGGGCGGGGCGGTCGATACCGTCATCACCAATGCGCTGATCGTTGACCATGCGGGCATCTACAAGGCCGATGTGGCGCTGAAAGACGGGCTGATCCATGCCATCGGTAAGGCGGGCAACCCCGACACGCAACCGGGCGTGGACATCATCATCGGGCCGGGGACCGAGATCATCGCGGGTGAGGGACGTATCCTCACAGCAGGGGGCGTGGACAGTCACATCCACTTCATCTGCCCGCAGCAGATGGAGGATTCGCTGCATTCCGGCGTCACCACCTGTTTCGGTGGCGGCACCGGGCCTGCCCATGGCACGCTGGCCACCACCTGCACGCCGGGGCCCTGGCACATCGGGCGGATGTTGCAGGCCTTCGACGGCATCGCGATGAACGTCGGCCTGTCGGGCAAGGGCAATGCCAGCCAGCCGGAGGCGCTGGTGGAGATGGTCCGGGGCGGGGCATCGGCGCTGAAGCTGCATGAAGACTGGGGCACCACCCCCGCCGCCATCGACTGCTGCCTCAACGTGGCCGACGACATGGACGTACAGGTGATGATCCACACCGACACGCTGAACGAATCCGGCTTTGTCGAACATACCGTGGGCGCGATGAAGGGCCGAACCATCCATGCCTTCCACACCGAGGGCGCGGGCGGCGGCCATGCGCCGGATATCATCAAGATCTGCGGCGAAAGCTTCGTGCTGCCGTCCTCCACCAACCCGACGCGGCCTTTCACCGTGAACACGCTGGAAGAGCATCTGGACATGCTCATGGTCTGTCACCACCTGGACAAGTCGATCCCGGAGGACATCGCATTCGCCGAAAGCCGCATCCGGCGCGAGACGATTGCGGCGGAAGATATCCTGCATGACATGGGGGCCTTCAGCATCATCGCCAGCGACAGCCAGGCCATGGGCCGGGTAGGCGAGGTGCTGATCCGCACCTGGCAGACCGCTGACAAGATGAAGAAACAGCGCGGGCGACTGGCCGAGGAAACCGGCGAGAACGACAATTTCCGCGTCCGCCGCTATATCGCGAAATACACCATCAATCCCGCCATCGCGCAGGGGGTCTCTCATGCCGTGGGCTCCATCGCGCCGGGCAAACGGGCCGATCTGGTGCTGTGGAGCCCGGCGTTTTTCGGGGTGAAGCCGGAAATGGTGATGATGGGCGGCACCATTGTCGTGGCGCAGATGGGCGACCCCAATGCATCCATCCCCACGCCGCAACCGGTCTATACCCGGCCCATGTTCGGCGCTTACGGGCGGTCGGTGGAACATTCCAGCGTGACCTTTGTGTCGCAGGCGGCGCAGGCCGATGGCATCCGCGCCAGCCTGGGGCTGGCCAAACAGACCATCGCCGTCGCGGGCACCCGCAACATCGGCAAGAAGGATCTGTTGCTGAACGATGCCACCCCGAAGGTGGAGGTGGACCCGGAGACCTACGAGGTGCGCGCGGATGGCGAATTGCTGACCTGCGCCCCGGCAGAGGTGCTGCCGATGGCACAACGCTATTTCATGTTCTGAGAAAGGAAGTCGAAGATGACACAGACCGCCGAAAGGACAAGAACACTGCCCGTGGCGCAGACTCATTTGAAAAAGGGACATTGGTCCGGGCCCGCCGAAATCTGCCTGCTGGATTACGAGGCGCGTTTTCTGCGCCGCAAGCGGCTGGAAACGGTGGAGGGGCGGCCGTTTCTGGTGGATCTGCCGCAGACGACCTCGCTGGATCATGGCGATGCGCTGGTGCTGGAGGACGGGACCTATATCCTTGTCCGCGCGGCAGAGGAGGCGCTGTTGCGCGTCACCGGGCCGGACCTGGCGCGGCTGGCCTGGCATATCGGCAACCGGCACACGCCCTGCCAGATCGCGGCGGATCATCTGCTGATCCAGAACGATCCGGTGATCGGGCATATGCTGGAACATGTGGGCGCGACCCTGACCGAGGTCACGGCGCCCTTCACGCCGGAGGGAGGTGCCTATGGCCATGGGCGGACCCATAGCCATGAACACGGGAACACGGCGCATGCCCACTGACAGCGATCTGCTGACCCTCGCGCAATGGTTTTCGCCCAGCTATCCGCTGGGCTCCTTTGCCTATTCGCACGGGTTGGAGATGGCCATCGTGACCGGCCGGATCGACAGTGCCGGGAGCCTGCAGGCATGGCTGGAGGACGTACTGGCCCATGGCACCGGGCGCAATGATTGCATCCTGATCCGCGCGGCCCATGCCTGCACAGACCTGGATGCGGTGGCCGAGGTGGACGGACATGCCCGCGCCTTTGCCAGCAGTGCCGAACGTCTGGCGGAAACCCGGGTCCAGGGCGGGGCATTCGCACGGACCACGGCCGCGATCTGGGGCGCTGCGCTGCCGGAACTGACCCATCCCGTTGCGGTGGGCTATGCCGCCGGGCGGATGTCCCTGCCGCTGGAATTGACGGCACAGATGTATCTGCAGGCCTTTGCAAGCAACCTCGTCTCTGCCGCGGTGCGGCTGGTGCCACTGGGCCAGACCGAAGGGCAGGCCTGTCTGGCCGCCCTCAGCGGGCTGGTGCGGCAGGTCGTTGCAAAAAGCAGGGGCATGGACCTCGACGATCTGGCCGGCAGCGCCTTTTTGTCCGATGTGGCCGCGATGCGGCACGAAACACTTGAACACAGGATATTTCGATCATGACCGGCATGAATGGCCCCTTGCGCATCGGGATCGGCGGCCCCGTGGGCGCGGGCAAGACCACGCTGACCGCCGCCCTGGCGCGCGTCTTTCACCCCGCGCTTTCCATCGGGGTAATCACCAATGACATCTATACGCAGGAGGATGCGGAAGCGCTGATGCGCATGCAAATCCTGCCGCAGGACCGGGTGATCGGGGTGGAAACCGGGGGCTGCCCGCATACGGCGATCCGCGAGGATGCCTCGATCAACTTGGCCGCCATTGCCGAGATGCGTGAACGCCATGCGGACCTCGATCTGGTGCTGATCGAAAGCGGCGGCGACAACCTTTCTGCCACCTTCAGCCCCGAACTGGCGGATGTGACGCTTTACGTCATCGACGTGGCGGCGGGTGAAGAGATTCCGCGCAAGGGCGGGCCTGCCATCACCAAATCGGACCTGCTGGTGATCAACAAGACCGATCTGGCCCCCCATGTGGGCGCATCGCTTGAGGTCATGGCCCGTGATGCGGCGCGGATGCGCGGGGACAGGCCGGTGGCATTCTGTGCCCTGCGCCATGGCACCGGCGTGCAGCAGGTGGTGGACCATGTGCTGTCCATCGGCGGTTTGCAGATGCCACAGGCCGCAATCGCGGATGCCTGACGCAACAGGGCCCGCGCCGGGGCGCGGGCCGTGTCATCAAATGGGTTTGCGTGAGCGAAAGGCGTTCAGCCTTCCTCTTCCTTGACCTCTTTCGGCGTGACGATCACGCCGCGTTCCACAAAGAAGGCACCGGTGCGGTAGAAGGGCACAAAGGATTCTGTCTGCAGCTCGCCCCGGCCGTTGTCGATGGGGTTCACGATCTCCTGCTTTTCTTCGGTCGCGGCGCGCAATTCATAGCGATAGACGCCATCCTGAACCTCGCCCGGTTGCAGTTCGAACACCGGTGTGCCGGATTTTGCAAAGATTTCGGTGATCTTGCCGTTGGGGGCGGCGACAACCATGCTGGCGTTGCTCAGCCCGATCCAGTTCTCGAACCAGACGGCGTTGGAATTATGCTGCTGGACCGGATCGGCGGCCCAGGCTGTGCCGGCGCTGAATAGGGCAAGCGAAGTGGTCAGGGCAATTGATTTCAAAAGACGGGACATGACATACCTCGTTCCGTTTAAATATACTTCGGGGCACGCGACCCCTATGATACATGAACATGGAATTCCGCCCTCTGGCAAGGGGCGCGGGGGGTCGGGCTGGCGGATGGGCCTTTTGCTGCCGTGTTCTGGCGGTCCGGCGCAACGCCGTGTTATGCCCTGACAGAAGCGGGCAAGTCACGCCCCGGACCGGATCAAGGAAGCGCTATGAACCATTCAGCCCATTCCGAAGTGCATCTGGTGCACCGCATCGGCTGGCTGCGTGCCGCCGTGCTGGGCGCCAACGACGGGCTGGTCTCGACCGCCAGCATCGTGGTGGGGGTGGCCGCGGCAGGCTCCGGGCGACCCGAAATCCTGATTGCGGGCCTTGCGGGGCTGGTGGCGGGTGCCATGTCGATGGCCGCGGGGGAATATGTCTCTGTCAGTTCGCAGGCGGACACCGAGGCGGCGGACACCATCCGCGAACGGCAGGAATTGCAGACCGCGCCCGAGGCGGAACTGGATGAGCTGACCCAGATCTATGTCGAACGCGGGCTGGAGCCGGCGCTGGCGCGGCAGGTCGCAGTGCAACTGACGGAGAAAGACGCCCTGGGCGCGCATCTGCGGGACGAACTGGGCATTGTCGACACGGCTGCGGCCCAGCCGATGCAGGCGGCGCTGGTCTCTGCCGTGACATTTGCGGCAGGTGCGGTGGTGCCGCTGATCGCCGCGGCCCTTGCCGGATATGCGCGGATCGGTCTTGTGGTCGCGCTGACAACGCTGGTGGCCCTTGCCGTGCTGGGTGCGCTTGGGGCCGTGGTGGGCGGTGCCGGGCTGATCAGGGGCGCGGCGCGGGTCATGTTCTGGGGCGCGCTTGCCATGGCGGTGACCGCCGGTGTCGGCATGGTCTTTGGCGTCAGTCTCGGCTGACCGCCATCGGGCTGCAATAACCCCGAGGAGCAGCGCAGCGGGCTTGTCCGAACCGCCGCTTCAAGATGCAAAAATACTGTCGGATGCAAAGCATGACTGGCTTTTGTGACATTCTTCAAACCCAAGTCGCATGGGCAAAGTGGAACGGCCATTCGTGCCTGGCGCAGCGAACGACCGAACAGAGCCCTTTCCGCTTCCCCCGGCGCGGAATCAAGGCCGCAGGCCGCCGCGCATCGCCGGGCCGTCCCCTGGCACGGCGATTTGGCTGCTGTTATGCCACATCGTTATGTAGGATGTGCTTGGCTGCCATTAAGTGCCAGTCACTGAGGTCGGATCGCCGAACCACGGCCCGTCGATGCGCGGCTTGACGTTTCGTTGCGCTCACCCGTTGAAGCCGCCCCCGCTCATCGGACAATCGCGCGTCCCGCAGCGCAGGTCCGGTTTGGGTCGGAAAGGCTCGGCATTTGAGGCAGGATTGCTTGGCCCGGTCTTCCGACAGGATTCAGAAAATCCAAAGGCATGAGTGGCTTTCGGATGGCAGTCGACAATGCTCCGAAACACCCTAACCGCAGGCAAATCCGTACGGCAACGCCACTGCGTTCCCGCCTCCTGCACAAAGCATGTGCAGGCCACCCGGCTTTGCAAACCCGCCTCCCGCGCCTACCTTCCAAGCAAGCAAAAGGAGCCCGATATGAGCTGGAACCCCGCCCTCGACCCCGATTGTCCCACCGGCGATGCCGTGGATGCCATTGAAACCGTGATTGTCCCCCGTGCCCGCGATCTGGGCGGCTTTGAAGTCCGCCGCGCATTGCCCGCACCGAAACGGCAGATGGTCGGCCCCTTCATCTTTTTCGACCAGATGGGGCCGGCCGAGTTCCTGACCGGCAAGGGGATCGACGTGCGCCCGCATCCGCACATCGGCCTCGCGACGGTGACCTATCTCTACAAGGGCAAGATCCACCACCGCGATTCGCTGGGCACCGATCAATGGATCGAACCGGGGGCGGTCAACTGGATGGTGGCGGGCCACGGCATCACCCATTCCGAACGCGCCGATGGCGATATGATAAAAGCGCCGCACAGCCTGTTCGGTCTGCAGACCTGGGTTGCCCTGCCCAGGAAATACGAGGATGAAGCCGCCGATTTCCAACATGCGGCCAAGGATGAGCTGCCGCTGCTGGAAGGCGAGGGCAAACAGGTGCGCCTGATCCTCGGCGATGCCTATGGCGAGACGGCGCCGGTCCGGGTCTTTTCCGAGACCTTCTATGCCGATGCGCTGCTGGAGGCGGGGGCCTCGATCCCGATGCCGGACAATCACGAGGACCGGGGGCTTTATGTCGTCTCCGGGTCCGTCACGGTCAGCGGACAGGATTTCGACGCGGGCCAGATGCTGGTCTTTCGCCCCGGCGACCGGATCAGCGCGCGTGCAGGCGAACAGGGCGCGCGGGTCATGTTGCTGGGCGGGGCCACGATGGACGGGCCGCGTCACATCTGGTGGAATTTCGTCGCCTCCTCGAAAGACCGGATCGACGCCGCAAAGGAAGCCTGGCGTGCGGGTGACTGGGCGCATGGCCGTTTCAAATTGCCGCCCGGCGACGATGCCGAATTCATCCCGGCACCTGCGCGCTAGGGGCAGGGATGCGGCGCGACGGCGGTTGTTTTGACGCTGGTGAATATTTCTGCATTTTCGTCGGGTTTGCGTCTTGACGCCTCGCGCCCACGCTCATATTACCACCAAACGCTTCGGGGCCTGCTCCGAAGCTGCAGTGGGCGGTTGTAGCTCAGTTGGTTAGAGTACCGGCCTGTCACGCCGGGGGTCGCGGGTTCGAGCCCCGTCAACCGCGCCACCGCTGCATAAAAGGCTCCCTTTCGGGGGCCTTTTTGCTTTTGGATCAAAAGTTTGAAGATGGGTCCGGGGCGGGGCGCCTGACCGCCCGTCACCGGGGCAGTGCCCTGCAGGGTCTTAACATTCCATTATTCCAGCGTGTAAGAAGGGGCATGAACGTTTCCGCCATTCCCCATGCCCGGCTGGGCATCTTTTGCATGCTGGCGGGGATGTTCCTGATTTCCGTCAACGACATGCTGATCAAATCCCTGTCGGGGGGCTATCCGCTGCACCAGCTTGTGATGTTCCGCGCGCTGGTCGGGCTGGTCTTTACCCTGTTCCTGCTGAGGATGGAGGGGGGCTGGAGCCTGCTGCGCACCGGGCGGCCGCTGTTGCACCTGCTGCGGGCCTTGCTGCTCGTCTTTGCAAACACCATGATCTATGCCGCCATCGTGGCGATGCCGCTGGCCACGGCCAATGCGCTGTATTTCGTGGCACCCCTGTTCGTGACGCTGCTGTCGATCCCGATCCTGGGTGAAAAGGTCGGGCCGCGCCGTTTTGCGGCGATCGGGCTGGGGTTCGGGGGCGTGCTGCTGATGATGACGTCGCAACTGGGCACCGGGGAGGGCGCCCTGGGCTGGGTGGTGATCCTGCCAATACTGGCGGCGGCGGGATATGCCATGATGTCGGTGCTGACCCGCAAGCTGGGGGCCACCAGCCGCGCCTCGGCGCTGGCGCTGCACATGCAGATCGCCTTTATCGCCGTCAGCGTCTGCGTCTTTGTGGTGGCGGGAGACGGGCGTTTTGCCGCAAGTACAGAGAATGAAAGCATCAGGTTCCTGCTGCGGGCCTGGATCTGGCCGCCCGTGGCGGATGTCCTGCCGATCACATTGCTCGGGCTGGTGGCCGCCGCCGTGGGCTATCTCATGGCGCAGGCCTACCGGCTGAGCCCGGCCTCGGCGGTGGCGCCTTTCGAATATTCGCTGCTGATCTATGCGCTGTTCTGGGGCTGGACGATCTTTGGCGAATGGCCCGCGCCGATGGTCTTTGCCGGGGCCGCGGTGGTGATCGGGTCGGGCATCTATGTCTTTGTGCGCGAAGGGCAGCGCAAGTCAGTCCGCCGCGTTTGACATCGCGCGCCGTTCGCGGTGGTCGAAACGGGCCACCAGGAAATCCACGAAGGCCCGGATGCTGGGCGACAGATTGCGTTTCTGCGCATAGCTGACGGCGACATCCGCATGGTTCTGGGTGTATTCCGGGAACAACCGGACCAGTTCGCCCGATGCGATCTTGTCCGCCACCAGATAGGTGGAAAGCCGTGCGATCCCCAGGCCGGACAGCGCCGCGATAAAGACCGCATCGGCACTGTTGCCCTCGAAATTGCCGTCTGCTTCCACCGAATAGCGGATACCGTCCAGTTCCGCATGCCAGGCGTTGCGTCCGCGCGCGTTGGAGGTGCGCAGGCAATTGTACCGGGTCAGTTCGGCAAAGGTGGCAGGCGCGCCGTGGCGCGCGATGAAACGGGGTGCGGCGCACAGGATGCGTTCGTTGCGCATGATCCGCCGCACGATCACATTGGGGTTGGTCAGCTGCTCGGCAAAGCTGATGGCGGCGTCATAGCTTTCTTCCTCGATGTCGATGGTCCGGTCGGTCAGTTCGAGAGAGAATTTGATATCCGGGTATTTCTCCAGGAATTCGGGCAGGACATGCATCAGCTGTGCCTTGCCGAAAGCAACGCTTGAGGCCACGCGCAGCAGGCCGGATGGCGCGGCGCTGAAGCTGTTGATGTAATCTTCGGCCTCGTAGAACTTCTCGGCCACGGCGCGGCATTTCTCGTAATACCGCTTGCCCTCTTCGGTCAGCGACACGCCTGCACGGGTGCGGCGCAACAGGCGGTGGCCCACGTGATCCTCCAGATGGCCGATCTGTTTGCTGACCGCCGAAGGCGTCTGCCCGCTGGCCCGTGAGGCTGCGGAAATGCTGCCCGTCTCGACCACCCGGACAAAGGCCAACATCTGCGATGAAACGTCCATGACGCCTGAACCTTTCCTGCTGGGCATAGCCCCTATGCGCATTTGACGGGTACTAATCCGGCTGGTTGCGAACTATCTCTGCATTGCAGCATAAACATATACTGCATCGCAGCATAATCAAGAAAAGGAGTGGTCTTAATGGCAACTGCAACACATCGCAACCAACCGCTCGTCCAGGGTTTCGGCACCTATCTGAGCGCTCGTTTTCAGCATCTGGGCGCCGCCCTCAAACTGGCCCAGCGGCGCCGCGCCATTTACCGGCGCACCGTCAATGAACTGGTCGGCCTGTCCGACCGCGATCTGGCTGACCTCGGCATCCCGCGCGCGCACATCCGCCGCGTTGCCAAGGAAGCAGCAGGCATGGAGAATTAACATGGCACATCACAGCACAATCAACACCCAGAGCGCATTCCTTGAACGCGCCGTGGAATTCCCGGGCACACTGGCACGCGGATTTGGCAGAGCCGTCCTGCGCGGCGTCAAGATGATGCAATACGGCCGTATGCTTTCGGTCCTGAACGCAAGCAGCGACCGGCAGCTTGAAGCAATGGGAATCACCCGCGCGGACATCCCGCGTCATGCGGCCCATCTGATCGATTACGAATACGACGGCCTTTAAGCAGGTCTGACGGAATTTCGCGCGGCACGCCCGCGCCCAGAGATCAACGGTGCGCCAGATTGCTGCGCGCGCTGTTGCCAGGCAACCGGTCTCGCTCCTCCCAGAGATAACCGGTGCCGACTTTAACGGTGCTTCCTCCCTGAAGCCGTTATACAGACCGGCACGCTCACCTCCTCCCGAGCGTGTCGGTCCCTGTTTTCCCGCAGCCCCCCCCGCAATACCCGTTGATATCAGGTCAGCGCATCCAGGATGCGCGCCCAGGACCGGATGCCCTTGTGGAAACTCTCCATGTCGTATTTCTCGTTCGGGGAATGCAGCGCGTCGTCGTCCTTGCCAAAGCCGATCAGCATCGGTTCGGTGCCAAGGATCTGCTGGAAGTGACCCGCAATCGGGATCGAGCCGCCGCAACCGATATAGGCTGCCGGGATCTGCCATTCATCCGACAGCGCCTGGCGCGCCTTTTCGAACATCGGCCCGGAAATATCGGCGCCGGAGGCAGCGCTGGCGCCATGCCCGTGGAACGTGACCTCGCAATCGGCGGGCAGGGCGTTCTGCACCATGGCGCGGAAGTTTTCCCGGATCGCCAGCGGGTCCTGGGTGCCGACAAGGCGGAATGAAATCTTGGCATGGGCCATGGAGGGCAGGACGGTCTTGAACCCGTCGCCGGTATAGCCGCCCCAGATGCCGTTGACCTCGCAGGTGGGACGCGACCAGATCATCTCAAGCGGGGTGCGGTCCTGTTCACCGGCCGGGATGCTCAACCCGACATCGCCCAGGAAACTTTCGTGATCAAAGGCCAGGCCCTGCCATTGCGCCTCCAGCTCGTCGGAAAGCTCGGGCACGCCGTCATAGAAGCCGGGAATCGTGACGCGTCCGGTTTCGTCGTGCAGATTTGCGACAATGCCGCTGAGCACGCGGATCGGGTTCATCGCGATGCCGCCGTACATGCCGGAATGCAGGTCCTTGTTGGCGGCGGTCACGGTCAGTTCCTCGCCCAGCAGGCCGCGCAGCATGGTGACGATGGCGGGGGTCCGGGATTCGAACAATCCGGTGTCGCAGATCAATGCGATGTCGGTTTTCAGCTCTTCGGCGTTTTCCTGCATGAAGGGCACCAGCGAGGGGGAGCCGGATTCCTCTTCGCCCTCCAGGAAAAAGGTGATGCGGCAGGGCCAGTCGCCCTTGACCTCTTTCCATGCGCGCAAGGCCTCGACAAAGGTCATCAACTGGCCCTTGTCATCCGAAGACCCGCGCCCGCGGATCACCTTGCCCTTGGCGGTGTCCTGAACTTCGGGATCGAAAGGGTCGCGGTCCCACAGGTTCAGCGGGTCAACGGGCTGCACATCGTAATGGCCATAGAACAGCAGATGCGGGCCGCTGTCGCCGAGGTGGCCCACAACCATCGGATGCCCCGGCGTGGGGCGTTTGCTGGCGTCGATGCCCATGGCGGTCAGATCGGCAACCAGCCAGTCGGCGGCGCGGTCGCAATCTGCCTTGAACGCGGGATCGGTCGAAATGGACGGGATTCGCAGAAGGTCCAGCAGGCGGTCGGTTGCGGCGGGCAATTCGGCGTCGATACGGGCCAGGACGGCGTCTAGGGACATGGTGTACTCCGGTTGTCAGGCTGATTGGCGCGACCGTATCAGCCAGGCTGGCAGTGTCCAGAGACGGGGCAGGTGCCTAGGTCGTGTTGACATTCATTGTCGCCCACCCGTTTCAGTCCAAAATTGCTCAGTTCCAGGCAAGAGAGTGCAGGAATAGCCAGCTATTTCAAGCTCTCTTAACGCAGAAATGGGCAATTTTGGCGAAACCCCTGCGGGGCGCGGCGGATTTTGCCTCTGCCATCCCGGATGTTCACTTCCAATGATCACATTGCTGCGCTCACATCAGGGCGCCAGCGGCAAAATCCGTCTCGCGCGGGTGGGCGACAATGAATGTCAACACGACCTAGCGGCGGTTGATGGCCCATCCCAGCAGCAGGCACAGGGCGGCCGAGCTTGCAAAGGACAGGGTCAGAAGCGCGGGGCTGCCTGTGTAATTCTCGCTGATCAGGGTGCCGACGGGTATCGAGATGGCGGTGGACAATGCGCCCACCACGGCAGCGCCAAGCCCGGCAATATGGCCCAGGGGTTCCATGGCCAGGGCGTTGAGATTGCCGAAAAGCAGCCCCATGCAGAAAAAGTTGAACACCAGCCAGGCGATGAAAAGGCCAAAGGGCGGCAGCCCGCCGGTGGCCAGCGCCAGCAGGCCAAAGGCGCCGCCCCCGAGAATGACCCCGGTCAGCGCGATGTTGGACAGAAACCGCATCCCGAGCCGTTCGACCAGGGCGGAGTTCACGATGGCGGCAACCCCGATGGAGAAGGCGCCGGCCGCGAACCAGAGCGTAAAGGACAGACCGGTGTCATAGGTGGTCTGGAAAATCTGCTGCGCCAGGCTGAGGTAGGCCATGAAAGGCCCGAAGATCATCCCGGCGCAGACTGTATAGCCGATGGCGGCGGGGGTGGTCAGGATCGTCTTTACCCCCGCGATCAGGTTGCCGACCGACAGCGGGCGACGGGCCGGGACCGGCAGGGTTTCGACCTGGCGCAGGGTGAACCAGATCCAGGTCACGCCCGCCATGACCAGCAAGAGGGTAAAGGTGGCGCGCCAGCCGGAATAGGAAATCAGGATCTGCCCGATGCTGGGGGCGATGGCGGGCACCAGGATGAAAACCGCCATGACAAAGGACATGATCCGCGCCATCTGACGGCCCGCATAGCCGTCACGCACGATGGCCACCGCGATGATCCGGGGGCCGGACATGCCGATGCCCTGCAGCAGACGCCCCGCCAGCATGACCTCGAAACTGCGCGACAGCAGGCACATCAGCGTGCCGATGCAGAACACGATATAGCTGATGTGAATCACCGGCTTGCGCCCGTAACTGTCCGACAGCGGCCCGACCAGCAGCTGCCCCACCGCAAATCCGGCAAACAGGACCGAGATGATCAGATGCCCGTCCAGCGGGTCGGAATGGCCCAGATCGCTTGCGATCAGCACCAGCGCGGCCAGCATGATGTCGGTGGTCAGCGCAACCAGCGAGATCATCAGGGCGGTCAGGACAATGAATTCGACGAGGGAAGGGGTTGGTTTCGAAAATTTCATGCCTGTCTTTCGCCTAACCGGCCCGCCTGTGCAATGCTCAACATCCCAGATGCTTCACATCTTCGTGCCGACCGTTGGCGGAACGCCCTGCCGGACCGGTAGGGCATTCCTGACTGTCGCCCCCCTGCGACACCACGTACACTCTTGAGAAGTTGAATGTTTCAGGGTGTTTCTATATTCGTTCTAAAAAGAACAGGATCCCTGGTGCCTTGCCGGGGGTCGTGACTGCCAGGACTGGAGCGGCGCATGGACTATACAACAAAGCTGGATGAGGCGATTGCGCGTCTGCACGAAGAGGGTCGCTACCGGACGTTCATCGACATCGAGCGGCGCAACGGCCAGTTCCCCCATGCGATCTGGACCCGGCCTGACGGGGCCGAACGGGACATCACCGTCTGGTGCGGCAACGACTATCTTGGCATGGGGCAGAACCCCGTCGTTCTGGAAGCCATGCAAGAGGCCTTGCAGGCCACCGGCGCAGGCTCGGGCGGGACGCGCAATATTTCGGGCACCACGGTCTATCACAAGCGGCTGGAAGCGGAGCTTGCCGATCTGCACGGCAAGGAAGGCGCGTTGCTCTTTACCTCTGCCTATATTGCCAACGACGCCACCCTGTCGACGCTGCCCAAGCTGTTTCCCGGTCTGATCATCTATTCCGATGCGCTGAACCATGCTTCGATGATCGAAGGTGTGCGCCGCAATGGCGGGGCAAAACGGATCTTCCGGCACAATGATGTGGACCATCTGCGCCAGCTTCTGGAGGCTGACGACCCGGCAGCCCCCAAGCTGATCGCCTTTGAATCGATCTATTCGATGGATGGTGATTTCGGCCCGATCGAGGCGATCTGCGACCTGGCGGATGAATTCGGCGCGCTCACATACATCGACGAAGTGCATGCCGTGGGCATGTATGGCCCGCGCGGTGCCGGGGTTGCGGAGCGCGACCGGCTGATGCACCGGCTGGACATCATCAACGGCACGCTGGCCAAGGCATTTGGCGTCATGGGCGGTTATATCGCGGCTTCCGCCAAGATGTGCGATGCGATCCGGTCCTATGCGCCCGGCTTTATCTTTACCACCTCGCTGCCGCCTGCGATTGCGGCGGGTGCCGCGGCCTCGGTCGCCTATCTCAAACGCGCGACGGACCTGCGCGAAAAGCACCAGCAACAGGCCAAGGTATTGAAACTGCGGCTGAAAGGTCTGGGCCTGCCGATCATCGATCATGGCAGCCATATCGTGCCCGTGATGGTGGGCAACCCGGTCCATACCAAGCTGTTGTCGGACATGCTGCTGGAAGATCACGGCATCTATGTGCAGCCGATCAACTATCCCACCGTGCCGCGCGGCACGGAGCGGCTGCGCTTTACCCCGTCACCGGTTCACGGCCCGCGGGAAATGGATGCACTGGTACATGCGATGGACGGTTTGTGGTCGCATTGTGCGCTGAATCGTGCCGAAGCCGCTGGGTAAGCAGCAAAAACTCGTATTCCCCGTTGCCTTGTGTTAGTTTTGACTTAACAAAAGGTCAGACTCGAATCGGCTGCACGATATCGGGTTAAGGCTGCAGGCATAGAAACTACGGGGCATGGTTTATGATCGGGCGTTGGTCCTCCAAGGTCATAGAAGACGAGATAGTTGAACCCAAAGGGTTTGACGACTTTGACCTTCGCCTGGGAGATGTGATGCGCGGTGAACGCGCCACAATGGGCAAATCCCTGCTGGATGTTCAGCGGGAATTGCGGATCAAGGCCTCCTATATCGCTGCCATCGAGAATGCCGATCCGGATGCCTTTGACACACCCGGTTTCATCGCCGGTTACGTGCGGTCCTATGCACGTTACCTGAACATGGACCCCGACAAGGCCTTTACCTCCTTTTGCGCCGAATCCGGTTTTGCCGTGGCGCATGGCATGTCCGCCGAAGCCTCGGTGATCAAGAAACCCAGCTTTGAAGAACGTCGCAAACGCCCGTCCGAGGCGGATCTTTTCGCACGTCCGAACACGCCTTTCACACCTGTTGCAGACAGTATCCTCAGCCGCATCGAACCCTCTGCCGTCGGGTCGATGCTGGTGCTTGTCGTGCTGATCGGTGCCATCGGCTTTGGCGGGTGGAGCGTTTTGCAGGAAGTGCAGCGCGTGCAGGTCGCGCCGGTGGATCAGACCCCGGTTGTCCTGTCCGATCTTGATCCGCTTGACGGCGCCCTGTCAGCAGCGCCCGAGATCGGCGGTTCCGCAGATGCGCCGGACGCCATCGAGGCGCCCCGCGCCGATGCGCTGGACCGTCTCTATCGCCCGCAGGCGCTGGATGTGCCGGTTCTGGTCGCCCGCGATGCCCCGATTTCCACCATTGATCCGCGTTCGGTCGGGAATTTCCCGGACCTGTCCACCATCGGGTCACCTGCCGTGATCCAGACCGCCGAACTGACGCTGGATGCCGAGCCGGGGGCCGTCGGCTCTCCGGGTGGCGCTGTCCCGCAGGTTGTGGAAGGTGCTGCAGGGACCGTGCGCATGGTTGCCGCCTATCCGTCCTGGGTGCGTGTGACCGCTGCAAATGGCTCCGTCATCTTTGAAAAGGTGATGAACAAGGGCGATACCTACGATATTCCCGCCACGGAAGAGCCGCCAACCCTGCGCACGGGCGAATCCGGTGCGTTGTATTTCGCGCTGGCGGATGCCTGTGTCGGTCCGGTGGGCGCACGCGGTGCGATCACATCGAACCTGCCGCTGCATCACGAAGCGCTTGCGGAACTTTACGCGCCGGTTGACCCGACCAAGGAGCAGCCGCTGAGCCGGATGTTCGCCGACCTCGCGGGCAGCGACATCGACCCGGCCGTGCTGGCGGCGATGCCCTGCCAGACCCGGTAGAACAACGGGCTGCCCCCATTGCGAAGGGGCGGCCGAGTGTCTAGGTTCCCCTTGAATTCGCAACCCCCGGGAAGCCGTAATGTCGCTCAACCACATCCGTCCATGGCGCAATATCTACCGTCGTAAAAGCCGTCAGATCATGGTGGGCAATGTGCCCGTCGGGGGTGATGCGCCGATCACCGTCCAGACCATGACCAATACGCTGACCACGGACGTGAAGGCGACGATTGCTCAGGTGCAGGCGGCGGCGGATGCGGGGGCGGATATCGTGCGCATTTCGGTCCCGGATGAGGCATCGTCCAAGGCGCTGCAGCAGATCGTGCCGGAGGTTTCCGTACCGATCGTGGCCGACATCCATTTCCACTACAAACGCGGGATCGAGGCGGCAGAGGCGGGTGCGGCCTGCCTGCGCATCAACCCCGGCAACATCGGTGACGAAAAGCGCGTGCGCGAGGTCATCAAGGCCGCGCGCGACCACAATTGTTCGATCCGCATCGGGGTGAATGCCGGCTCGCTTGAGCGGCACCTGCTGGAGAAATACGGCGAACCCTGTCCCGATGCGATGGTGGAAAGCGGTCTGGACCACATCAAGATCCTGCAGGACAACGATTTTCATGAGTTCAAGATCAGCTGCAAGGCCTCTGACGTCTTCATGGCCGCCGCCGCCTATCAGCAACTGGCAGAGGCCACGGATGCGCCCATTCACCTTGGCATCACGGAGGCGGGGGGCCTGACCTCCGGCACCATCAAATCGGCCATCGGGCTGGGCAACCTGCTGTGGATGGGCATCGGCGACACAATCCGCGTCAGCCTCTCCGCCGACCCGGTGGAAGAGGTCAAGGTCGGCTATGAGATCCTGAAATCGCTGGGCCTGCGGCACCGGGGGGTGAACATCATTTCCTGCCCCAGCTGCGCGCGCCAGGGTTTTGACGTGATCAAGACTGTCGAGGCGCTGGAAAAGCGGCTGGAACACATCAAGACGCCCATGAGCCTCAGCATCATCGGCTGTGTGGTCAACGGCCCCGGCGAGGCGCTGATGACCGATGTGGGCTTTACCGGCGGCGGGGCGGGTTCCGGCATGGTCTATCTTGCCGGCAAGCAGAGCCACAAGCTGGGCAATGACGGCATGATCGAACATATCGTCGAACAGGTGGAAAAACGCGCCGCCGAGATCGAAGCGCAAGAGGTCAGGGCGGCGGAATAATCAATCCAGGTAGCGCGGCAGGACCACCGCCGGGATATGGCCCCGCAGGATCATGCCGGGCAGCACGTAAAAGGGCAGATCCGTCATCCCCAGCCTGTCCGCCAGTGCAGCAGACGCCGGATCGCGCGTGTCATGCAGCATGAACTCCGCCCGATAATCCTTTGATATCGCTTCCAGTTCATCCGCAGCCCTTGCGCATTCGGCACAATCCGCGCCGATGAACAGGGCAATCTGCCGACCGCCGAGGATCTCGGGCGCAAGGGCCTGCAAAAGCCGCAGATCGTCGTCAATCTCTTGCCGGATTTCCTGCGCTGCGGGGTTTGGCGGGTTCAGCGCTCGGTCCACGATCTGCGGCTCAGCCAGCAGCAGCGCCCGGACCTCGGCGCGAAAGGCGGCACGTTCGGCGGCGGTCAGGTTGAAAATATCCGTTTCCGCCCAGCCGGGGCCAGCCGCCAGAAAGGCGGCCAGCATCAGGACATTGCGCAAGGGTCAGCCCCGTTTGTCGTCCACGATGGCGCGCATCTGGTCATAGGGCAGATAGCCGCGCAGCATTTCGTCATGCACCACAAAGGTCGGGGTGCCGGAAATCTGCAGCGTCTGCGCCAGGGCGCGGGTCTGCGCGATCTCCTGCGTCACCTCTTCGCTGTCCATCCGCGCCTCGATGGCATCCGCATCCAGATCCAGCGTTTCCGCAATCCGGCGCATCGCCGGCACGGTGATGGAGCCGCTATAGGCCATCAGCGCATCGTTCATTGCCTTGTAGGCATCGCCGCCCTCGACCTGTTTGGTCGCGATGGCAAAGCGGGAGGCGAGCACGGAATCCTCGCCCAGAATCGGCAGTTCCTTGACGATAATGCGGATATTTCCGTCTGTTTCCAGCAGCTTGGCCACCTCACCATGGGCGCGTTTGCAATAGCCGCAGCGGTAATCCAGGAATTCGACCAATGTGATGTCGCCCTCCGGATTGCCGCCAACCCAGGAATAGCCATCGTCAAAGATCGCCGCGGCATTGTCGGAAACCATGTTCACATCGGCCTGGGCCTGGGCTTCGGCCTCGCGGCTTTGCAGCAGTTCCACCGCTTCCATGATCACCTGCGGGTTGTCCATCAGATAGGCGCGCACCTCGGCCCGGAACTGCGCGCGCTCCGCCTCTGTCAGTTCGGTCAGGTCCATGGCGCTGGCAGGCAGGGCCAGGGCAGCGGCAAGGACGACGGCTGAGACAGGGGCGAACAGGCGGGGCATCATGGCAAATCTTTCCTAGGGGCGCGGGTTGACGGCGCACCGATGACAGGGTGAAACGTTGCGCAACATTAGGAGCAAGCCCATGCGAAGTTCAACCCGGTCGGCCGTCGATCCCTTTATTGTGATGGATGTGATGCAGGCCGCCTCGGCGGCAGAGGCCGCAGGCCGTCACATCATCCATATGGAAGTCGGCCAGCCCGGCACCGGCGCACCCCGGGAGGCGGTATCGGCACTGGGGCAGGCGATGGATCGGGGCGCGCTTGGCTATACTGTCGCGCTGGGGCTGCCCGCGCTGCGCGCGCGCATCGCGCAGATGTATGGTGAATGGTACAATGTCGATCTCGATCCGGGCCGGGTGGTGATCACGCCGGGCTCCTCGGGGGCCTTTATCCTGGCTTTCACCGCGCTTTTCGATACCGGTGACCGGGTTGGCATCGGCGCGCCGGGCTATCCCAGCTACCGCCAGATCCTCAAGGCGCTGGCATTGGAGCCGGTTGACCTGCCCACATCGCCCGAGAACCGCTATCAGCCTGTTCCGGCTGATTTTTCCGGCATGGACCTGGCGGGGCTGATGGTCGCTTCGCCGGCCAATCCCACCGGCACCATGCTGGACCGCGACGCGATTGCGGCGCTGGTCGGGGCCTGCGATGCGGCGGGCACCTCCTTCATCTCGGACGAGATCTATCACGGCATCGAATATGACAAGAAGGCGGTCACCGCGCTGGAGGTCACCGACGACTGCTATGTGATCAATTCCTTTTCCAAGTATTTTTCCATGACCGGCTGGCGCGTGGGCTGGATGGTGGTGCCCGAGGATCATGTGCGCGTCATCGAACGCATCGCGCAGAACATGTTCATCTGTGCGCCCCATGCCAGCCAGATCGCAGCACTGGCCGCAATGGACTGCGATGCGGAACTGCAGGGCAACATGGATGTCTACCGCGCCAACCGCACCCTGATGCTGGAGGGGCTGACCGAGGCCGGGTTCACCAGGATCGCCCCGCCGGACGGCGCTTTCTATGTCTATGCCGATGTGTCCGACCTGACCGATGACAGCCGCAGCTTTGCCGCCGAGATCCTTGAAAAGGCCGGGGTTGCGGTGACGCCGGGGCTTGATTTCGACCCGGCGCGGGGGGGCTCGACCCTGCGGTTCTCCTATGCCCGCAGTACCGCCGATATTGCCGAGGGACTGGCACGGCTCAAGGCGTTCATGGTGGCGCGCTGAGGCTGGCGGCAGGGTGGCATTGATGCTAGCTTTGCCACAACAACAGCGTCAAGCGGTGGCACATGCGGGCATTATTTTCGACATTTCTGGCTTTGATGATCTGGGCGGGGCCTGCCCTGACGCAGGAGCTGACCGCGCTGGCCCGTGTGGACGGCGCGCGCAGTGAGATCACCGATGGCTGGTTCGGGCGCACCGACCTGCGGCTGGGGCTGAGCCAGGGGGTACCGTTCCGGGTGTTCCTGCTGGATGATCCCGCGCGCCTGGTTGTCGATTTCCGCGAGGCGGACTGGGCCGGGATCAGCCCGCAGATGCTGCTGGCCGAACCGGGCCGCGTGTCTGCCGTGCGGTTCGGCGCGTTCCAGCCCGGCTGGTCGCGACTGGTGGCGGATCTGGCGGTGCCGATGATCCCGACCGAGATCGGCATGCCGGTCGATGCGGCAAGCGGGACCGCGACGCTTGAGATCGACCTGAAGGAAGTGGACGCCGAAAGCTATGCCGCCGCCGCCGGCGCGCCGGTGGATCCGGCCTGGACCAGGGCGCTGGTTGCCCCGCCCAAGCCCGAAAACCCTGAAAAGGACCGTTTCGTGGTGGTGCTGGACCCCGGCCACGGCGGCATCGACCCCGGTGCGGAAAGCGACGGGGTTGCCGAAAAGGACCTGATGCTGAGCTTTGCACGGGCGCTGCGCGACGCGCTGGTGCGCGCGGGCATAGAGGTCGTGATGACCCGTGACGAAGACATCTTTGTGGCTCTCGAACACCGCGTGGCCATCGCCCACCAGCGCGATGCCGATCTGTTCATCTCGCTGCATGCCGACAGCCTCAGCCAGGGCGGCGCCAAGGGGGCGACGGTCTATACCCTGTCGGACGAGGCCAGCGATGCCGCGACGGAACATCTGGCGGCGCGCCATAACCGGGCCGACATCATCGCGGGTGCCGATCTGACCGGCTCCGATGACCAGGTGGCGGGCATCCTGCTGGACCTCGCGCGGCAGGAGACAGAGCCCCGGTCCGCAGCCCTGGCAAAGGTGCTGGTGCAGGGCATGGCCAAGACCGGAGGCCCGATGAACAGCCGCCCGCTGCGCCGCGCGGGTTTTTCCGTGTTGAAATCGGCCGACATCCCGTCGGTTCTGATCGAAGTGGGATTCCTCAGCAATCCACGCGACCTGAACAACCTGCGCGACCCGGTGTGGCGGTCGGTCATGGTCAATGGTCTGGCGGATGCGATTCTGGCCTGGCGCGACGCGGATGAGGCGCGCGCGCCCTTGGTGCGACAATAACACTCCAGAACCTAACGGCTTTTGGGCGGTAAACGGCCCAATGCCGGGGTTTTGCCGTTTTGACCATTCCGACGCGGACAGATATAAGTCCGCTCAGTTTCCCGCGACCAGAAGGGCTGTGCGCCGTGTTCCGATTCATCCTGTCATTCTTTGGCGGCATCTTTACGACCCTGACGATGAGCATCGGCATGGTGGCGCTGACCATCGGTGCGATTTTCTGGATGTATGGCCGCGACCTGCCCAGCCACGAAAGCCTGGCGCAATATACGCCGCCGACAATCAGCCGGATCTATTCGGGGCAGGGCCGTCTGATCGACGAATTCGCCAAGGAGCGGCGGCTGTTCGCGCCCGCCGACACGATCCCCGATCTGGTGAAACAGGCCTTCATCTCTGCCGAGGACAAGAACTTTTACACCCACGAGGGCTATGACCTGCGCGGCATCGCGGCTGCGGCCATCGACGCGGTGCGGTCCCGCGGGCGCGAGGTGCGCGGTGCCTCCACCATCACCCAGCAGGTGATGAAGAACTTCCTGCTGTCCGGTGACCGCCGGGCGGAACGCAAGATCAAGGAGATCATCCTCGCCGCGCGGCTTGAGGAAACACTGCCGAAGGAAAAGATCCTGGAGCTGTACCTGAACGAGATTTTCCTCGGCCAGAATTCCTATGGCGTGGCGGCGGCCAGCCAGACCTATTTCAACAAGACGCTGGCCGAACTGGCCCCGCATGAGGCGGCCTTCCTGGCCTCGCTGCCCAAGGCCCCGTCGGATTACCACCCGGTGCGCCGCAAGGACCGCCTGCTGGCGCGGCGCAACTATGTGCTCAAGGAGATGGAGGACAACGGCTATATCTCCGAAGCGGTTTACGAAAGCGAGAAGGCGCAGCCGCTGCGCTCTGTCCAGAATGGCGATTTCGAGAGTTTCAAAGCGGAACTGCCGCCGCGCGATTACTTCACCGACGAAATCCGTCGCCAGCTGTCCAACGACTTTGGCGAGGGCGAATTCTTTACCGGCGGGCTGACCGTGCGGGCAACCATCGACAACGAGATGCAGCCGATTGCCGCCAATGCCCTGCGCGAGCAGCTTGAGCAATATGACCGGGGGCGGGGTGTCTGGCATGGCACCGGCAAGAAGATTGCCGCGGAACAGCTGAACTCCGAGGAAAGCTGGCGCGCCGCGCTGGCGGACATCCGGGTGCCGCGCGACATCGACCTTGAGAATCAATGGTATCCGGCAGTGGTGCTGGAGGTCGGTGCCAGCGATGCGCGCATCGGCATCGAGGGCGTCGAGGAAGACGCGGATGGCCACTGGATTCCGGCCAAGGATGTGCAATGGGCCCGCAAGCGGCTGGAAAACGGCAAGCTGGCAGGCAAGGCGCGTGTGGCCGGTGATCTGGTTGAAGTCGGCGATGTGGTGCTGGTGCGCCGGATGACGGCGGATGCGGATGGGACCTTTATCCGCTGGACGCTGCGGCAGGTGCCGGAAGTGCAGGGCGCCTTTGTCGCGATGGACGTGAACACAGGCCGCGTGATCGCCATGCAGGGCGGATTTTCCTATCAGGATTCGGTCTTTAACCGCGCGACCCAGGCGCAGCGGCAGCCCGGCTCCTCCTTCAAGCCCTTCGTCTATGCCTCGGCGCTGGATTCGGGCTATTCCCCCGCGACCATCGTGGTGGACGCCCCGATCGAGATCAACACGCCGCAGGGGGTCTGGCGGCCCAAGAACGCCTCCAACCGCTACTACGGGCCGACCCCGCTGCGCACCGGCATCGAACAGTCGCGCAACCTGATGACCATTCGTCTGGCCCAGGAAGTGGGCATGGACGTGGTGGGCAGCTATGCCGAACGCTTTGGTGTCTATGACGACCTGGCCCCGGTGCTGGCCAATGCGCTTGGCAGTCAGGAAACCACGCTTTACCAGATGGTCAGCGCCTATGCGATGTTCGCCAATGGCGGCGAGCGGGTGCAGCCGACGCTGGTGGACCGGGTGCAGGACCGCTATGGCCGCACAGTCTACAAACACGATCAGCGGATCTGCAACGACTGCCAGATCGCCAGCCTGCCTGCGGGTAGCGCCCCGCGGATCATCTCCAACCGCGAGCGGGTGATGGATCCGGTGACCGCCTATCAGCTCACCTCGATGATGCGCGGCGTGGTGGAACGGGGCACGGCGCGGTCGGCCGTGAACCTGCCGGTGCCCACGGCGGGCAAGACCGGGACCACCAATGATGAAAAGGACGCCTGGTTCGTCGGCTTCACCTCGAACATCGTGGCGGGCTGTTACATCGGTTATGACCAGCCGCGCCCGATGGGCCGGGGCGCGGGTGGCGGACGGCTTTGTGCGCCGGCGTTCCAGCGTTTCATGACCGAGGCGGTCAAGAAATACGGCGGCGGCGATTTCAAGGTGCCGGAGCAATGCGTCTTCATCAACATCGACCGTTTTTCCGGCGCACGGCTGAGCGACAGCGCATCGGGCCCCAATGTGGTTTCCGAATGTTTCCGCGATGGCGAGGAGCCGATTTTCGGCATCACCTTCGATGGCGGTTTTGCCATGGGGGCCGATCTGCCGCTGGTGGAGGAAGTGGGCCAGTCCGGGCGGCAGGTGACCACCTCGACCGGGCGCAAGGCGACCGTCGGGCCGAAGGCGAGCTTTGGCACGCTGTCCTCGGGCGGCCTGTATTAAGGCCATCCCTTTCGGCAAAGCGGTGTCGCGCTGCAAACCCCACCCGACGGCTTGTCCCTGCCGCGGTGCTGGTTTATCTGCGAGGAACCCAATCAAAGGCAGGCGAAGATGCGCGCAGAGGTACAAAACACCGTTGATGAAATCAGCAAGTCGCTGGAATTGCTGGCGCAACGGCTGAACGTGGAGACCGCCCAGCACCGGTTGGAAGAATTCAATGCCCGCGTCGAGGACCCGAACCTCTGGGATGACCCGGAGGCGGCGCAGAAATTGATGCGCGACCGGCAGGGGCTGGTGGATGCCATCGACACCTATGAGGGCATCAAGCAGGACCTGGCCGACAACATCGAACTGATCGAACTGGGCGAGATGGAAGACGACGCCGAGGTGGTCGCCGACGCGGAACGCGCGCTCAAGGCGCTGGCCGAGACCGCCGCGCAGAAAGAGCTTGAGGCGCTGCTGGACGGCGAGGCCGACGGCAATGACACCTTCCTCGAAATCAACGCAGGTGCCGGTGGCACGGAAAGCTGCGACTGGGCGCAGATGCTGGCGCGGATGTATGTCCGCTGGGCGGAAAAGAAGGGCTACAAGGTCGAGCTTCAGGCCGAGAGTGCCGGCGAAGAGGCGGGCATCAAATCCGCCACCTACAAGATCGCGGGGCATAATGCCTATGGCTGGCTGAAATCCGAAAGCGGCGTGCACCGTCTGGTGCGGATCAGCCCTTTCGATTCAGCGGCAAAGCGGCATACTTCCTTTACCTCGGTCAAAGTCTATCCGGTGGTGGACGACAACATCGAGATCGAAGTGAACCCCTCTGACATCCGCATCGACACCTACCGGTCCTCGGGGGCGGGCGGCCAGCACGTGAACACCACCGATTCCGCCGTGCGGATCACCCACCACCCCACCGGCATCGTGGTGACCTCCTCCGAGAAATCCCAGCACCAGAACCGCGACATCGCGATGAAGGCGCTGAAATCACGGCTCTACCAGCTGGAACTGGACAAACGGTCCGCCCTGGTGAACGAGGCCCATGAAAGCGCGGGCGATGCGGGCTGGGGCAACCAGATCCGGTCCTATGTCTTGCAGCCCTACCAGATGGTCAAGGATCTGCGCACCAACTACGAGACCTCGGACACCAAGGGGGTTCTGGACGGTGATCTTGACGGGCTGATGGGGGCCACGCTGGCGCTGGCCGTCAGCGGCAAGAGCCGGGCCGAAGCGCAGGGCAGCTGAGCGCCGGGGGGCCTTTGCCCCCGGACCCCACGCCTGTTTTGAGCATTGAGCAGCAGGGGGATTGCACCTTCTTGTGAAGAAGTGCTCATGTGTTTTCATGGATATTCTGGATATGGATGCGCTAGCGCAATCGGCGGCGATTGATGCGGGCGAGTTGAGTGCAGCAGAGCTGATGCAGGCCACGCTGGCGCGGATCGCGGCGGTGAACGGGACCGTGAACGCGGTGGTGGCCTTGCGCGACGCGGATCTGCTGATGGCGGAGGCGCGGGCGGCGGATGCGGCCCCGCGCAAGGGATGGCTGCACGGCATTCCGATGGCGATCAAGGATCTGGCCAATGTGGCGGGTTTGCCCACCTCCAGCGGCTCACCCCTGTTTGCGGATATGATCGCGCCGGAGGATGACCTGATTGTCAGCCGCCTGCGGGCGGCGGGGGCGCTGATCATCGGCAAGACCAATACCCCGGAATTCGGCCTTGGCAGCCATACCTTCAACCCGGTCTACGGGGCCACCACCAATCCCTATGATGCCACCCGGTCGGCGGGCGGCTCCTCCGGCGGGGCGGCGGCGGCATTGGCGGCGCGGATGCTGAGCGTCGCGGATGGCTCCGACATGATGGGATCCCTGCGCAATCCGGCGGGCTGGAACAATGTCTATGGCATGCGGCCTTCCTGGGGCGATGTGCCGGCGGAACCGGCGCGGGAGATGTTCCTGCATCAACTGGCGACACTGGGCCCGATGGCGCGCAGCCCTGCGGACCTTGCGGCTTTGCTGGATACGATGACCGGTGCCGATCCGCGCGACCCGCATGGGCGCAGCCCGGCGGACAGGCTGCCGGGGATTTCCACGCCGCCGGGGCGGCTGCGGATCGGCTGGCTGGGGGATTGGGGCGGTGCCCTGCCATTCGAAGACGGTATCCTGGCCGGGAGCGAGGCGGCGCTGGCGCAATTGACGGGCCTCGGCCATGCGGTCGAGGCGCTGGAGGCGCCCTTCTCTGCCGATGCGATCTGGGACAGCTGGATCACCCTGCGGTCCTTTTCCGTGGCGACCGGGCTGGCAGAGATCTACCTGAACCCCAGGACGCGGGATGCGCTGAAGGAGGCCGCGCAATGGGAGGTGGCGCGCGGGCTGGCGATGGATGCGATGACGGTGCACCGCGCAAGCGAGGTGCGGTCGGATTGGTTCAGATCTGCCGCCAGGCTCTTTGACGGGCTGGATGTGCTGGTGCTGCCCTCGGCGCAGGTCTGGCCCTTTGACGTGACCCTGACCCATCCGGTGCAGATTGCCGGGCAGGGGATGGATACCTATCACCGCTGGATGCAGGTTGTCGTGCCAGCCAGCCTGATCGGTCTGCCCGTGGTGAACATCCCGGCAGGCTTTGGCGACAACGGATTGCCGCTGGGTCTGCAGCTGATCGGGCGGCGTGGCAGCGACGCGCGCCTGTTGCAACTGGCGCAGCAATGGCATGGCGCGACCGGCTGGCCGCAGAAAAGACCCCCCGTTATCTGAACGGCGGGTTTGGCGCGGGCAGGGCGCTTTCGCGGCCCTGCGCCACCAGCTGCGCGCGCAGCGCTGCGGCATCCGGGTGGTTGGTCTCAAGCGCGAAGACATGGGCGTGGGTCAGGTAGAACGCCGCGCGTTCCGGCGCATTGGCCTGGGCCGCGGCCTGTTGGTAGAGGGTTACCAGCGCCCGCAGATCCCTGGCGGCATGGGCCGCCAGCAATTCCCGTTCCAGTGCGATCACTCGGCGGCCTGTGGCGGGCTGCGGTGCCGTTCGATCTGTGCCGCGACCCAATCGTGAAACAGATGTGTCGGGCCGTCCATCGCGGGTGAGAACCTTCCGCCATCGAAGGTCAGCGCGTGCCGTCCCCGCTGCATGCCTTCGACAACAAAGACGTCCTCGTCAAAGACCTCTCTCCATTGTTTGGCGTTGCGTTCGCGCAGGGCCGGGTCGGTGTCGGGTCGGGCGTAGTAGATATGCACATGCTCGACCGTATGCGCCTGGCTTTCAGGGACCAGGATGATGGCAAAGCTGTGGTCGCGGTGCACGCCCATCAGCACATTGGGATAGACGGTGATATATTCCGCGGCCGTGTCCCATTTGTCGCTGATGCCGGCAAAATCGGGAAAGCTCTGGCCCGCTTCGTCCTTGAGCTGCCGGTACACCAGCGTGCCCTGGCCGGAGTACCGCCCCGGTTCCTCGATGTGATAATGATCCTCCAGCCGGGAATAGCTGTTCAGGCCGGGATGGACCCAGGGCAGGTGGTAGCTTTCGCAGTAGTTTTCGACCGCCAGCTTCCAGTTGCAGTCGACGGGAATCTGAAACCGGCTTTCCGCGCCGCCATGGTACAGGGGCTGGTCGAATTCGGCCCAGCGGGCCAGCAGGTCGGCATGGGCATCGGCAAAGGCGGGGGCCTGACCGGAGACATTGATAAAGATCACATCCATCCAGATGTGACTGCGGATTTCCACCAGACCCAGCAGCGCACGGTCGATCCCGCTATGGGTGTTCTGACCGGGGCCACCCACATGCGGGGTGCTGACCAGCCGGCCATCGGTGGCATAACACCAGCTGTGATAGGGGCAGCGGATGGCCCCCTCGATGTTGCGCGGTTCCTCGACCAGGATCATGCCCCGGTGGCGGCAGGTGTTCTGGAACACGCGCACCTCGCCCTGGCGGTCGCGGACGATCAGCAGGGGCATGCCCAGAAAGCTGAGCGGCACGGCGTCGCCGATGTCGGGCACATCCGCGGTCACGGCCAGCCCCGCCCAATTGTCGAAAAGCACCGCCTGACGTTCCTCGGCAAAAACCTCCGGATCGATGTAATGGGGATTCGGCAGGCCATTGGCCTGTTCGATCGGGCGTCTGACATTTCTGAGGTCGGTCCGGTGCTGGGCCATGCTGCTCTCCTGCTGCTGGCTTGAGGCTAGCAGATGGCGCGCGCAGCCGTATTTCCGGCAGCGACCCGTTTTTATCACCGGCGACATGCCCCTGCGGCGGCTGTTGGCGGGGGCGGATCAGGAAAACGGGATATGGGGGCGCAGCAGGTGTTTGTGGAAGGGCTGCAACTGGTCCAGTTCCTTCAGCCCTGCGCTGCGGGCGGCGGGCAGGGCATCGGATATCTTTTCGCCAAGGTATTCATAGACCAGCCGGGTCACGCGCAACGCACCTGCGGATTCAGGCACCGTCCGGGTGACATAGCCCACCCAGAAATTGTTTTCGAAGGATGCGGCGCGGCTGAGATGGTTGAAAGACACCGTCATTGCGTTGCTGCGCGCGGCGATGATGGTGATTCCCTCGTCCTGGCGCATGACGGCGCCCCGGAATTCACGCGCTCTGGCACCGGTGGGCAGGCCCTGGATGCGCATCGCCTCTCTTGTCTCAAAGCCGCGCAGCAGGGTATTTCCCCCCTCCCGGCCAACCATCACCACAGAGACCACAAAGCGGTCCGGATCGACAAAGCTGCGCCGGGAAAACCGGTAGAAGCCACTTGGGAAGTCATCCTGTGACACCTGCCGGTTGCCTGCGCCCACGAAGTTGCGCAGATAGGCGCATGAGAACGGGTCCGGCGGGCAGGTGAGACTGTCGATCGGTTCGAGCATGATGCGCGCATCGACCCCAAAGAAGTTGCAGATGCGCGCCAATATGTCCGGCCTGGGAAAACTTTCGCCGGACAGGTATCGGTTGAACTGCGTCCGGTTGATTGAAAGCTGCCGCGACAGGTCGGAAACCGAGGCATAGCTTTCTGCAAGCTTTCGCAAATTCGCGCCAAAAACATTGCGCAATTGCGCAGGAGATTGTTTATTTGGTTCCATATTCTCAGTGAGGTGGAAAAATCCGGCGGGTTTGCGGAGATTTATGTCCCGCGATTAATTGAAGATAGATATTTCGTTCCTGTTCCGCGTCAAGTGTGACGGCAATTTGTGGCAGAACGACGCCAGAGCGGCATTATTTGGAACAAACGTACGGATATTGTTCATATCTACTCTCGGTGAGATGTAGTTAGATAACAGCTAGGATCGGTTAAGGTTATTTGATGTTGGGCGTGGTCCTTTGGAGCGATCCTGTTGACCGGAAAGCGGTGTTCTGGTGCGAAGACCAGGGCGATCTGGCCTATTATTGTGCCGGACACGCGACAGACCTCTGCGACGGCTTTCTTGAAGCCGGGGACATGGTGACCTTCACCGCCGATATCGTTGGCAAACTGCGCAAGGCGCGTGATGTCGCGCTGGTGCAAGAGCAGGCCTGTACGGAATTGCCGGAAAAACTGCGCGATACATCCCGGACATCCCAGGCCCCTGCCAGGCGGCAGGAGGGCGACAAGCGGATTCTGTCCTTTGTGTCACCCTCTGCGCCGCAGGTCGTCACGCATCAGTTTCGCAAGCGCAACGTCTGATCATTCAGGTCGCACCCGGGGCCGTGGCGGCGCCGGGTCAGTCGCCCCGGGACAATGCGGCGACCCCGGTGCGGGCCACTTCGGTCAGGCCCAGCGGGCGCATCAGATCGGCAAAGGCGTCGATCTTTTCCGGCGCGCCGGTGATTTCGAAGACAAAGCTTTCCAGGGTGCTGTCCACCACATTCGCGCGAAAGATATCGGCCAGCCGCAGGGCCTCGACCCGGTGTTCGCCCTTGCCGGTGACCTTGAACATCGCCAGCTCGCGTTCCACGCATTTGCCCTCGACCGTGAGGTCATGCACATCATGGACCGGCACGATCCGGCCCAGCTGCGCCTTGATCTGCTCGATCACCTGCGGCGTGCCCGAGGTCACGATGGTGATGCGGCTCAGATGCCCTGTGTGATCCACCTCAGCCACAGTCAGGCTGTCGATGTTATAGCCGCGCCCGGAGAACAACCCGATGACCCGCGCCAGCACGCCGGGCTCGTTTTCGACCAGCACGGCGAGTGTATGACGTTCGATCACATCCGAAAAGTTGGGCCGCAGGTTATAGGCGGAATGGCTGGTCGCGCCTTTTTTGATTTTGAGTGCTGACATTGTTCAGGTCCTGAGAATGAGGGGTAGAAGGCCGGAGTTTTCGAAAACTCCGGTCCGATTTTTTCGAAAAAATCGCGTCACACCAAAACACTCCCCTTGGCGTCGATGACGCCCTGGGTATCGGCTTCGCCCAGAAGCATTTCGTTATGCGCCTTGCCGCTCGGGATCATCGGGAAGCAGTTTTCGTGCTTTTCGACCAGGCAGTCAAAGATCACCGGCCCGTCGTGGTTCAGCATCTCCATGATCGCATCGTCCAGATCGGCGGGATCCTTGCACAGGATGCCCTTGGCCCCGAAGGCCTCGGCCAGTTTCACGAAATCGGGCAGGCTTTCCGACCAGGAATGCGAATAACGTTCGCCGTGCAGCAGCTCCTGCCACTGGCGCACCATGCCCAGACGTTCGTTGTTCAGGATGAATTGTTTGACCGGCAGGTTGTACTGCATGGCGGTGCCCATTTCCTGCATGTTCATCAGCCAGGACGCTTCGCCCGCCACATTGATCACAAGGGCGTCGGGATGCGCCATCTGCACGCCGATGGAGGCGGGGAAACCATAGCCCATGGTGCCCAGCCCCCCGGAGGTCATCCAGCGGTTCGGGTCCTCAAAGCCAAGGTATTGCGCGGCCCACATCTGGTGCTGGCCGACCTCGGTACAGATATAGCGGTCGTGATCCATGGTCAGCGCCTCAAGCCGCTGCAGCGCATATTGCGGTTTGATCGTCTTGCCCGTCTGCTTGAACTTGAGGCAATCCACACTGCGCCATTCGTTGATCTGCTGCCACCATTTGGCCAGCGCCTCGCCGTTGGTCTTGCGGCCGCGCGATTTCCAGATCTTCAGCAGGTCCTCCAGCACATGGCCCACATCCCCCATGATCGGGATGTCCACGCGGATGACCTTGTTGATCGAGGACGGGTCGATGTCGATATGCGCTTTCTTCGACTTGGGACTGAAGGCGTCGATGGTGCCGGTGATCCGGTCGTCAAAACGCGCACCGATGTTGATCATCAGGTCGCAGCCGTGCATCGCCATATTGGCCTCGTAAAGCCCGTGCATGCCCAGCATGCCCAGCCATTTGTCGCCCGAGGCGGGATAGGCGCCAAGGCCCATGAGCGTGGAGGTGATGGGAAAGCCCGTGGCCTCCACCAGTTCGCGCAGCAACTGGCTGGCACCGGGGCCGGAGTTGATCACACCGCCGCCGGTATAGAACACGGGGCGCTTGGCCTTTTCGATGGCGGCGGCCAGTTCGGTGATCGCCTCCAGGTCGCCCTTGACCTGCGGCTGGTAATGCGAGGTCGAGGGTTTGCGCGCCTCATAGGTGCCGGTGGCGAATTGCACGTCCTTGGGGATGTCCACCAGAACCGGGCCGGGGCGGCCGCTGGTCGCAACGTGAAAGGCCTCGTGCAGCACGCCCGACAGCTTGTCGGTCTCTTTCACCAGCCAGTTGTGTTTCGTGCAGGGGCGGGTGATGCCCACGGTATCGGCTTCCTGAAAGGCGTCGGAGCCGATCATGAAGGTCGGCACCTGGCCGGTCAGCACCACGATCGGAATGGAATCGAGCAAGGCATCGGTCAGGCCGGTCACCGCATTGGTGGCACCGGGGCCGGAGGTCACCAGAACAACGCCGGGCTTGCCGGTCGAGCGCGCATAGCCTTCGGCGGCATGCACGGCACCCTGTTCGTGGCGCACCAGAACATGTTTGATCGAGTTTTGCTGAAACACCTCATCATAAATGGGTAGGACAGCGCCGCCGGGATACCCAAATACGGTATCGACACCCTGATCTATCAGGGCTTGAACGATCATCTTCGCTCCGGTCATCTGGCGTGTCATCTGCTTTTCTCCGTTTCAGCAGGTTCAAGGTGCGCATAAAAAAACCCCCGTTTTGGCGGGGGCGCATGGGTCAGATTATGGTCTACCGTTACCGGCCCATGCGCGTGTGTCCTACAATGACGACTAGAGTGGTCATGCCCTGGGGCTCCTTTAAGCGTGCGGCGACATTATGTTCGTCCGCCGGGAGGGTCAACAGGCAAATATCCACTTTCGTGTCGTGCGGTGCTGATTTTGCGACATATTGTTGCGCAATGCCTGTTTCAGGCGAAACTTTCGATTCCTGCTTCAGCAGGGGTATGCCGCCCGTTCAGGGTTGTTTCCGAGATGGGGTGACCCCGCCCCGCGACCCCGAATCCGCTGTGTAACAATTCGTTAGATTTGGGTTGCAAGCGACTGATTCGGCGCGAAATTGCGGAAATCAGCCCCACCGCTCAGTAATTCATCTGCAGCCTTTGTTTTAAGCGATGAAAACGGCCCGTGGTTACAACTTTTGCGCGAAATCACGCATCTTATGGACGTCAAGTCAGAAGAAGGTGTTCCATATCGCGGGTTGAACGCTAAAGTGCGGTTATTCGAAACGATCCGTGGCCCCAATGGCAACACGGGCATTCTATCCGGGAGGAATCTACCTATGGACCGTCGTTCATTTCTGAAGACGTCTGCACTTGGCGGCACCGCTGCCGCCGCGACCACATTGGCCGCACCTGCCTATGCACAGGGCAAACGCACACTGACAATGGTAACCACTTGGCCCCGCGGCCTTGCCGGTGTCTGGGATTCGGTGGAGCGTGTGGTGCAAAACGTCTCTGACATCACAGACGGTCAGATCACCATCGACCCGAAAGGTGCGGGCGAACTCGTCGGTGCCTTCGAGGTGTTCGATGCCGTGACCTCTGGCCAGGCCGACATGTATCATGGCGCTGACTACTACTTTACCGGCCAGCACCCGGGTTTCGCATATTTCACCGCTGTGCCCTTCGGCATGACCGCGCCGGAAATGATGACCTGGTACTACGGTCAGGACGGCAAGGCGCTGCACCACGAGCTGGGCGAAGTCTTTGGCATCAAGTCCTTCATCGCGGGCCAGACCGGCGCGCAGGGTGGCGGCTGGTTCCGCAAGGAAATGAAGTCGGCTGCCGATTTCAACGGTCTCAAGTTCCGCATGCCGGGCCTTGGTGGTCAGGCATTGTCCAAGCTGGGCGCTTCCGTTCAGGTTCTGCCGGGCGGTGAAATCTATCAGGCCCTGTCCACAGGCGCGCTGGATGGCACCGAATGGATCGGCCCCTGGTCCGACGAAAAGCTGGGCCTGCAGGAAGTCTGTGACTACTACTATCCTGCCGGTTTCCACGAGCCGGGCGCGGCCTTGTCGGTTGCAACCAACCTCGATGTGTTCGAAGGCCTGACACCTGCGCAGCAACGCGCGATCGAAGTGTCCTGCGCCGATGCGCACCAGCAGAACTATGCGCTGTTCATCGCCAACAACGGCCCGGCGCTGCAGCGTCTGAAGTCTGGCGGCGCGCAGGTTCTGGAATTCTCCGACGACATCTGGGATGCCTTCGGCAAGGCCTCCGTGGAGGTTCTGAACGAGTTCACCAGCGACGATCTGTTCAAGAAGATCCACGATTCCGCCCAGAAGTCGATGCGTGAATCCGGCGAATGGCTGGCGGTGTCGGACAGCAAATACGCCTCCGAGCGTAACCGCGTGCTGGCGACAATGGAGTAAACTGATGCGGCCCCCATCCGGGGGCCGCGTTTCGGTTAGACTTGGCACGGGCTGCGACACCTTTACAGGGGTGACGCGGCCTGTGTTGGCACAATCAAACAGGGGTCCGTCCAGATGCTCGATGGCATACGGTGGTTCTTTTCCAACATCGCGATGGCTTTCTACAACTTCGGCTATGCCGTGACCCATCCGGGGCTCTGGCTGGACTGGAGCGACAAGACGGCGATCATGCGGTTTGTCTATTACGGTGCGTCGATCGAATTGTTCTTCGTGATCTTCGACGCGCTGCTGATCCTCACGCTTGTCTGCGTGCTGCGGCCAAACTTCATGTGGACCGTGGTCCGCGGTCTGGAAGGGCTTGCAAACGGGCTTGGCCGGTTCTTTGCCTGGGCGGGTCTGCTCATGGTGCTGCAACAGATCATCATCGTCTTCATGCAACGGATTTTTGCCCGGCCCGACATCGTTGTCGGTTTTGGTGTGCCGCTGCAATTCGACATTTCATGGTATGCCGAAGAGCTGAAGCTCTATAACGCGATGATCATCGTCTTCTGCGTGGCCTATACCTTTGTGCAGGGCGGGCATGTGCGGGTGGACCTGATCTATGCCGGCGTGAAATTCCGAACCAAAAAGATCCTCGACATGTTCGGCGCGGTCTTTTTCATGATGCCTTTTGCCGTGCTTACATGGCTTTACGGCTGGTACTTCATGTGGCGTCACCTGATCGTGCCTAATCCCTCGGCCTCTGACTCCCTGGACCGGCTGGTCAACAAGGCCCGCGCCTTGCGCTGGAACGTGGAGACAACCGGCTTCAGTCCCAGCGGGTTCAACGGCTACTTCCTGTTCAAGGTCCTGTTGTGCCTGTTCTGCGCCATGGTCTTCCTGCAAGCGATTGCAGTGGCCTACCGGTCCTGGCGGGAACTCCGTGAAGGCCCGGAAAGCGAAGGCCGCTATCTCGACCGCGACTCGCTCGGCGAGGGCGAAGAAGCCTATGAAGGCACCCATTAATTTCGGCAAGTAATCAGGGGACATCCCATGCTGTTTGGTCTGGACGGGGTCGAGGTTGGCCTGCTTATCGTTTTCATCTGTCTGTTCGGTGGCATCCTTTCGGGGTTCCCGGTGGCCTTTGCCATCGGCGGCGCGGGGATCATCTCTTTCGGGATCATCGCGGCGATGGACAGCGCCGGTCTGCTGATCCACCAGGCCATCGACACCTCGTCGGATGCCTATCGGGCGCTGGTCGGCACGGGCGTCAAACACGACGCGATATCCATTTTCCGATACCCTGACCTGCCACGGGTGGGGCAATCTGTTTTCCCCCAGGGCTGGGAAACCGCGCTGGACCGGAACGTCAGCTTTATCGTGAACCGGATGAACGAACGCGTGCTTGCAGGCCAAAGCATCGAGACGCTGCTCGCGGTTCTGATGTTCGTGCTGATGGGCATTACCCTGGAACGCTCCAAGATCGCCAATGACCTGCTGACCACAATGGCGCGGGTTTTCGGGCCGCTGCCGGGCGGTCTGGCGGTGTCGATCGTGGTTGTGGGCGCCTTCCTTGCGGCCTCGACCGGGATCGTGGGGGCCACGGTTGTCACCATGGGCCTGCTGGCCCTGCCCACGATGCTGCGCAGCGGCTATTCGCCGGAACTGGCGACAGGTGTCATCGCGGCCTCCGGCACGCTGGGGCAGATCATTCCGCCCTCCATCGTGATCGTTCTGCTGGGCACGCTTGCGGGCGATCTTTATTCCGCCGCACAGGAGGCGCGGGCCACCGCTGCGGGGTGCAGCGATGCGCTGACCTTCCTGGGGCAACCGGCGGTGGTCTCCGTCGGCACGCTGTTCCAGGCGGCGCTGCTGCCGGGCATTCTGCTGGCGGTGCTCTATGCGCTTTATGCCTTCTGCTACGCGCTGCTCAATCCCGAGAAGGCCCCGGCGGTCGAACTCGGCACGACCAGCAGCGAAGCGATCACCCGGCGCGAAGCCTTCACCTGGTTTGTCGGCGCACCTGTGCTGCTGATTGTCGGGACCATCCTGCTGGGCAACATCGGTGCCGTTGGCAGCCAGTCGACCGTTGTCTCCAGCTTCTCCGACTCCGGGGATACCGCAATCCTGCGGACCAATGTGGGTGAGGATTGCAAGACCGCGATGATCGAACTGCACGGGCAGGACAAATGGGACCAGGCCGTGGCGCAACAGGCCGAGATCGACGCGGCTGGCGGTGTTCAGACCAGTGAGCGGCTGTCGGTTGAAGCCCTTGCAGAGAAAACTGCGGCCAAGATTGCGGCGGCGGCACCCATCGGAACCGGCGTGGCGATCATCGTCGTGTTGCTGGGCCTGGTGCTGAGCGCCGGTCGGGGCGTGTCGCCCTCTGCCGCCGGCAGGCCGCTGATCCTCGGCGCAATCGGACTGGTGCTGATGCTGCTGGTGGACATCCTGCTGATCGGGCCGGTCACCTCGCCCGGGGTGATGGTGTTGCTGATGGCGCTGCCCTTTGCCCTTGCGATGTACGGGGTGGTCTATGCCACAAGGCTTTGCGCCGGAAACGAGCTGATCCGGGTGGTCTTCCCGCCGCTGATGCTGATCGTCGCGGTGCTGGGCTCGATCCTGGGCGGGATCACCAACCCGACACCGGCCGCGGCGCTGGGGGCGGGCGGTGCGATCATGCTGGCCGCCTATCGCAAGCTCAAGGATCAGGACCGCAGCCCCAAGATCATCATCTGGTCGACGCTGGCAATCGTGATCTGCATCCTGGTCGGCGTGAACTTCGACCTGCGGATCAACCAGGACGGGGTCAGTTTCGAAAGCTGGGTCGCCTTCTTTGTGGCCTATGCCGCCTATATCTATGCCGTCTTCGGACTGCTCTTTGCCTGCTGGGTGCTTTACACCTCCGGGGTGCTGACGCCGGTGGTGCGCGAAACAGCCAAGGTCACCTCGATGGTCTTCACCATCCTGATCGGCTCGCAATTGCTGAACCTCGTGGTGATCAGCTTTGGCGGGGAGCATTACATCCAGCAGTTCCTGCGGTCCTTCGACAATGAGCTGACCGTCTTCCTGCTGGTGATGCTGGTGCTCTTCGTGCTGGGCTTCGTGCTCGACTTCCTTGAGATCATCTACATTGTGGTGCCCATCGTGGGGCCGGTGATCTATGGCGGCACCTTTGACCCGAAATGGGTGACGATCATGATCGCGGTGAACCTGCAGACCTCCTTCCTGACACCGCCCTTCGGCTTTGCGCTGTTCTATCTGCGCGGGGTCGCCCCGGCGAGCGTCACGACGCAGCACATCTACCGCGGCATTGTGCCCTTCGTGCTGATCCAGGTGGCGGGGCTGGCGATCCTGTGGTTCTTCCCGGCGATTGTCACCATCGTGCCGGAACTGATGCCGAACTGAGGCGTCGCGCCACAGGGCAGGGGTATTATCAAAAGGAGAGGGCGCCCCCGGGCGCCCTGAGGCTGCTGAAAAAGCACGTTCCTGCACCCGCTCCCCCCGAAACAACGAAATCGTTCTTCCACGACGCCAGCCACAA